>NZ_JBALNF010000006.1:0-14747 GCF_036962465.1 Neobacillus vireti | reverse complement strand
CTCCAGCGGCACATTGAATATGCGAAATGGAGCTTCTACCAGTGCATCTATAATCGTTAAACTTGCTAAAGGGATTGCCGTTCAAGTTCATTCGGAAGCGGGAGGATGGGCTAAAATAACGGTCTATGGAAAAACAGGGTATGTCAACTCTAGTTTTCTATCAACAACAGACCCAAAAGCTACTGTCAATAATTCTACCCCAGCCCAAAATCAGCCCGTAACTAAATATGTAAATATTAGCTCTGGCTCCAGCTTAAATGTTCGGAAAAGTGCTTCCACCAGTTCTGCCATTCTGACAAAACTTACACACGGAACAGAAGTAATGGTATATTCCGTGTCAAACGGATGGTCAGAAATACGAGTTAATGGACAGAAGGGTTATGTAAGCTCTCAGTTTTTAACAGCATCTAAACCAACAACTGGTACGACACCAGCAGCGGAGCAAACTGTAAAAAAATATGTAAATGTCAGTGTAGGCTCTTCCTTGAATATGCGCAAAAGCGCCTCGTCTGATGCATCTATTTTGCTTAAATTATCCAGAGGAGTAGAAGTAACTGTTTATTCTATATCAAACGGTTGGGCTAAAATCAAAGCATACGAACAAACTGGATATGTTAATGCTCAATTTTTGTCTGACACAAAGCCTACACCTGGAACAGACTCCACGACAGGGTCTGAAAGCAATTCTGATTCAACAGCCAATACAAACCCTGATACTAGTTCTGATCCAGCAGCTGGTACAACACCTGGAAATAGTTCTGATTCAGCAGCCGGGACAAACCCTGATACTAGTTCTGATTCAGCAGCTGGTACAACCCCTGATAGCAGTACTGATTCAGCAACCGGCGCAAACCCTGATAACAGTACAGATGAGGACATGGTTGTTAAGTATGTAAATGTGATTTATGGCTCCAGCTTAAATATGCGCGCATCCGCTTCAACAAGTGCAGCCATTATTACAAAGCTGGCACGGGGGACCGTTGTCACTATCCTATCCGAAGAAAATGGCTGGTCGAAAGTTACAGCCAATGGTCAAACTGGATACGTCAGCACTCGATACTTATCAGAAACAGCACCATTTAATCCGAATACCACTGCTAGTTCAACTGAAGTTACTTATGAAAACTATAATACTAGCTTAGCAGACATGGTAAAAACAGAGATGGCTGCTAATCCGCAAACGGATAAGAAGTATAACACCTACATTAGGGAAGATGCCTTAAAGGTGACTAGTTCTACAGCTGCCATCGTCAATGGAGGAAGTTGGAATGTAAGAGGGGGGGCTGGTACCAATTATTGGGTCATTGGCCAGGTAACGAACCAGCAGAGTGTTCAACTCTTAAATAAAGTAAAGGGAACCGATGGCTATAATTGGTACCAAATTGCTTATGATAAAACGTGGGTTAACGCAAGCCCGGATGATGTGAGCTATTATTTGAATCCCCAAAATTTCCAAAGTAATACGATCGACTCGCTTCAATTTCTAAAACTATCCGTAACCGCGAGTCTTAATGCAGATGAAGTAAACGCAAGAATTTTAGCCGGAAAAGGCATCCTGGTAGGGTTAGCTTCCACTTTCATTTCAGCAGGTACTAAATATGGTATCAATGAAATGTATCTTATTTCTCATGCCCTATTAGAAACGAATAATGGAACATCCCAGCTTGCAAAAGGTGTCCAATTGAATGGGAAAACGGTTTATAATATGTTCGGAATTGGTGCTTATGACAGTTCAGCTGTTAGCAGTGGTGCTCAATACGCTTATAATGCTGGTTGGTTCACTCCTGAAGCAGCTATTATGGGCGGGGCCCAATTTATTGCCAACGGCTATATTAGTTCAGGACAAGATACGCTTTATAAGATGAGATGGAATCCGAAAGCGATAGCGACAACGGGGACTGCCAGCCATCAGTATGCTACTGATATTGGCTGGGCAGCGAAACAAGTTTCGCAAATCTACAATTTATATAGTTTAGTAGACTCTTATAAACTTGTGTTAGAGATCCCAAAATACAATTAAATGAGGAATAAATAATTAGATTTAATCCTCAGTGATAGGAAAGGGGCGGCCCATATAGGGCTGCCCCTATTACTACTTTAAGTAATCCTTCACAAAGTGGAGAAGAATCTGTAGGTTTAATCGTGTTCAATTGGGATTCTTGGTTCCATCCATAGTCCAAATAAAACTTTGATTCATTCGCATTTTTTAATCCAATAGAACGTTTTACAGCTTTTCTATGAATCAAAAACTTGTTCATAGAGGATCCAAGAAACATATTCGGTTTATTTTACTATCAAGAATAGGTAATCTAATTTACTCATTCACTCCCTGCGACAGACGCTTACAGGAGTTAAAACTCCCCATCAAACGGGGTAAATTGAATATTTAACCTGTTTTCCACTGTACGGAGCCTTCGATTTACTCGGAGTAAACGGCGATAAAGTTGGTCAAATTCACTTTCTAGCAGATTAACTCTGCGTTCAAGCCGCTGCCATTGCGGTTGCTGAAATAATTGCGATATTTGCGAAAGTTGTCTGTCAGGACCATACGGATCCTGCTGTACATATGGATAATACTCAAACTGAGTTTGTGGAACTTGATAATGTCCGTACGGATACATGGGGCTTCTCTCCTCTTGGTTTAATTCCCTATAAATTATGTAGGCATTTTCCATAAGAAACGGCGAATACCCATAAACTTGTAATTTAACAAAGCCCTGTAACCACGAAAAAGAAAGCATAAATAAACCTCCTCCAAAAAGGTTCGATCACTCCTAGTAAAAAGCATATATTTCCTTCATAACTTGCAGGTATTTTCAAATAGAAAACTCCTCGTTTATCTGTTCTTTGTCTGCGTTTTTACTAAAAACACCAATTATTAAAATCATCTTTACTTACTCCTCATGCATTGATTATCTAATTACATAACTCTGTAAAACTTGTAATCCCCTTAAACAATCACATTCTAATAAAATTGTCGTAAAAATATTTTTAGTAAAATTAATATAATAGCGTTTACATTTACTAAAACACATAATATAATCAAGAGGTCAAAATAAAAGGAGGATCACTATGAAGCTAGTAAAATCAATTTTATCTTTATTCATTGCAACATTTTTTCTTTTAGCAGGTTGCAGCTCATCGTCTGATGCTGGCAGCAGCGAGAAAACAGCAGATGGCAAAACTAAAATTCGATTTGCGACATGGGATGTTGGGGACGATGTAAAATTACAGCAAGGTTTGATTGATAAGTTTAATAAAGCTCATAAAAATATAGAAGTTGTTTTAGAAGCTTACGGAAGTGATTATGATACAAAAATCACAGCTGGTATGGGAGCGAAGGATGCTCCGGACGTAATGTATATGTGGAACTACCCACAATATAAGGATGCTTTGGAACCTCTAGATTCCTATATTGAAAAAGAGGGTGCAGAGTACAAAGATAATTTCTATAACACTCTTTGGAACTACAATTCAGCTGATGGAAAAGTCCTTGGACTGCCAGTTGGGTACACTACTCACGTCGTTTACTATAACAAAGCCCTTTTTGATCAAGCTGGAGTTGAATATCCAAAAGCGGGTTGGACTTGGGATGATCTACAAGAAACAGCTCATAAGCTGACAAACAAAGAGACGAAAGTAACTGGATTTGCTTTCTCCGGCAAGCCAGATCCCTATGATTTTGAAATGTACCTATGGGGTAACAACGCTTCCTACGTTGATAAGGATGGCAACCTAAAAGGAAACCTGGATTCAAAGAAATCAGTGGAAGTTTTTAAAATGTTCCAGAATATGGCGAAAAAAGGCATCGCCATTACCACTGAAGGTTCAGGAGATACAGAAATGAAATCTGGTAAAGTAGCCATGTTTGTTTATGGTGCATGGGGATTAAAGCCATTAAAAGAAGCGGGCATTGATTACGGTGTAGTTGAATTACCGAAGTTTAAAAATGGAAAAAGTGTAAGTATTTTAAGCTCTTCAGGTATTTCTGTTTCGAAGGATTCCAAGCATAAAAAAGAAGCATTTGAGTTCATTAAATTCTGGACTAGTGAAGAAGCGAATAAAGCAAGAATCGATTTTGAGCTGCCAGTTCTAAAATCGGTAGTACAAAGTGAAAAGCTTGAGCAAGATGAAATTAGAAGTGTGTTCTACTCCATGTTGGAAAAGAGTGATGGCTACACTCCCTCTTCCTTCATCGTTGATGATTGGAGCCAAGTATCGGAAAATTTAAATCTTGCATTCGAAGAGATCTTTAACCCAAGCACATTCATGGATCCAAAAGAAGCATTAAGCAGTGTTACGGAGTAAAACGTAAGTACGTAATGAGGCAAAGCACATCACACGAGAAAATGGGGTGCTTTCCTCCATATTAATCTGAACTTTAAGGGGTCATCTTATGTTTAGTAAGTCGAAGAAAGCGAATAGCTATCAGCTGGTAAGTAGAAAAGTACCCTACTTATTTATTTTACCGTGGATCATAGGATTTTTGGTGTTTACCTTGGGACCATTGGCTTTTTCATTAGTCATGAGTTTCTTTGATTGGCCCATTACAAGTGCACCGACTTTTATTGGCATGGACAACTACAAAAATATGTTTACAAACGATCCGCAATTTTATAAGTCCTTAGGTATTACCTTTAAATTTGCCGCGATTTTCGTTCCGTTAAATTTGGTTATCGCCCTAATTCTTGCACTTCTCATTACTCAACCTGTAAAAGGAATGAAATTATTCCGTACTATTTTCTATCTGCCTGCCGTTGTTTCTGGTGTAGCCATTTCTATTATATGGGGATGGATCTTCAACTCTCAGTACGGAATATTAAACTATGCTTTATCGTTCATTGGGATAGAAGGGCCCAAATGGCTTATCGATCCAAAGTGGGCCATCCTTACCATTGTCATCGCAAGTGCCTGGGGTGTAGGGACGATGATGCTGATTTTCTATACGGATATTAAGGGAATTCCTGCAGAAATATATGAAGCTGCAGCTATTGATGGGGCGAACCCGATTCGCCAGTTCATTAGCATTACGATTCCAAGTATTACGCCAACGATTCTATTTAACGTGATTACTTCTGTCATTGCGGCATTGCAGCAATTAACATTGGTTCTGCTGCTAACAGGCGGCGGGCCGTTAAAATCAACCTATTTCTACGGTATATATGTATTTAATAACGCATTTAAGCACCATCATTTAGGCTATGCAAGTGCAAACGCCTGGTTTATGTTTGTCATTATTTTACTTTTAACCATGTTAATTTTTAAATCATCATCCGCATGGGTCTTTTATGAAAATGAAGTGAAAAAAGAAGGGAAGTAGTAGAAATGAAGATGTCAAGAAAGCACAAAACAATCGTATACATCCTTCTCGGGTTATTTTCACTTTATTTCTTAATGCCGTTTGTGTGGGTTATTCTATCTGCTTTAAAAACCCAGGCCGAGGTTTTTAGCTTTCCGCCCAAGATTTTTCCGGATGTTCCCCAGTGGGGCAACTTTAGGGATGCCTGGAACAGCCAGCCTTTTGGAAGGTATTTTATGAACTCGGTCATTGTTTCTGTAATGACAACGATCGGACAATTGATTTCTTGTTCCTTGGTTGCCTATGGGTTTGCACGATATGACTTTAAATATAAAAATATCCTTTTCATCCTATTGCTTTCAACCATGATGATTCCATGGGATGTAACGATGATTCCTTTATACATGGAATTTAACCTGTTCGGTTGGATTAATACGTTAAAGCCATTAGTGATCCCAGCGTTTTTTGGGTCTGCTTATTATATTTTTTTGCTAAGGCAGTTCCTGATGAATATCCCTAAGGATCTTGAAAATGCAGCGAGAATTGATGGAGCGAATGAATTTCAGATTTTCTATAAGATATTCTTTCCGATTATGAAGGCTCCGCTAATCTTAATTGCTGTATTAAATATTTTATTAGTATGGAACGACTACCTTGGTCCATTAATTTACCTTCAGGACCAATCAAAATATACGTTGGCACTGGGCCTTGCAGCGTTTAAGGGAATTCATAACCTGCAAATTTTACCGATTATGTCGATTACCTTAATCATGATTATTCCGCCTGTAGTAGTCTTCTTGTTTGCTCAGAAGTACATTGTGGAAGGAATTAGTGGTTCAATCAAGTAGTTTTCATAAAAAGTGCCCGGATTTCAACATAGATTCATTCGGAGGAAGATAATATGCTACGTGAAATGAAAAGATGGGAAAATATCTATTTGACTGGAATCAATAGACTTCCCGCACATACGAATTTTTATCGATATAAAACTAGTGAAATGGCAGCTGCCTTTCATAGAGAAAAAAGTATCGGATACCGATTACTCGATGGAGTTTGGAAGTTTCTATTTGTAGATGCACCGGAGCTATCCCCACAGGGCTTCGAGACAGAGGATTTTGCGATTGAGAGGTTGGATGATATGGTAGTTCCGTCCAGCTGGCAAATGAAGGGCTACGGCAATATGCATTATACCGATGTGCTGTACCCTTTTGCCATCAACCCGCCATTTGTACCGCAGGAAAACCCTACTGGAATCTATTTTAGAGAATTCTTGATCGACGAACTTTCCAGTGAAGAAGCACTTATTTTAAAATTTAATGGTGTGGATTCCGCATTTGATTTATATATTAATGGACAACATGTTGGTTTCAGTAAGGTTTCAAGATTGCCTTCTGAATTCGATATTAGCAAGTTTGTAAAAAAGGGAAACAATCGCCTAACAGTAAGAGTTTATCAATATTCCGACGGGACCTACTTAGAGGATCAGGATATGTGGTGGCTCTCAGGAATTTTTAGAAGCGTTGAGTTATATACCATCAATAAGGATACGCTGCAGGATGTTTTTGTTGAAACAGTGCCTGATGAAAACTACAAACATTTCACTTTGAAAATAGGAGGAGCGTTCTTTACCAATTGCGTCATGAATCTTAAAGCGACTCTTCGATCTAGAAATGAAAAAGTGGACGACTTTGTGATTGATGTAGTTGATGGCGTTTTCGACTTCAATAGAGTAATAGAAAGTCCGCTTTTATGGAGTGCAGAAGAGCCCAATCTTTATCTTCTTGAACTTGAATATGAATTGCCAACCGGTGAAAAAGAGTATGTACCACTTAGAATTGGCTTCCGTTCCATTGAAATCATTAATAACGAAATTCGCGTCAATGGAAAACGGATTTTCTTTCATGGTGTAAACCGGCATGATGCCAATCCAAAAACTGGTCGAACGGTAAGTTATGAGGATATGCTGAAGGATGTCAAACTGATGAAGCAGCACAATATCAATGCTGTTCGGACTGCTCACTACCCAAATAATGATGTCTTCTATGATTTGTGTGATGAGTATGGTTTATATGTGATTGATGAGGCTGATCTTGAATGCCACGGCTTTGAAAATACAGGCAATTACAATTGGATTTCCGATAATGAGCGATGGGAAAAACAGTATGTCGATCGCGCCGTCCGCATGGTGAAAAGGGACCGCAACCATCCAAGTGTTATCATGTGGTCACTTGGAAATGAATCAGGAGCAGGACGTAACTTCACGTCCATGTATAAGGCCATCAAGGCAATTGATTCAACCAGACTTGTGCATTACGAGGGGGACAGAGTGGCAGCCTACAGTGACGTATACTCAACGATGTATACTCGTTTAAAACCGCTTGAAGAAATCGGAAAAGATGCTGAAGGGAGGAAGCCTCACATTCTTTGTGAATATGGTCATGCAATGGGGAATGGCCCTGGCGGCTTAACCGAATATCAACAGGTCATGCGGAAGTATCCCCGATTACAGGGCGGTTTCATATGGGAATGGTGCGACCATGGGATTGAAACCACTGATGAAAATGGCGAAACCATCTATCTATACGGAGGAGACTATGGTGACTTCCCGACAAATGGAAATTTCTGTATCGACGGACTTGTGTTCCCGGATAAAACACCATCACCTGGACTCCTTGAGTATAAAAAGGTGATTGAGCCGATTGTAACCGAGGAAGTAAATTTACAACAAGGGAAGGTTCTTGTTAAGAACCTGTATGATTTTAGGAATCTAAGCGGCATCCTGCTTCAGGTTACGGTAAAATCCTTCGATACACTCATCGAAGAAAAAACAATCAAATTACCAAGTATCGCTGCGCAGGAAGAAATGGTGATTGTTTTACCTGTCGATTTAGATAAAGCAGCTCAGCACGACGATGTGCGGGTCTATCTAAGCTATCAGGAAGCTGAGCATACCCTCTATGCAGAAAAAGGCCATGAGATTACGAGGGAAAGCTTCTTACTTGCTTCTACTAAAGTTGAAAAAACAGTAAAAGCTGACATCTCTACCGGTTCGGATTTTACTATTGAGGTCGAAGCGGCTCGGCTTACAATTGAAAACAATAAGATCAAAGCTGTTTTTTCAAAGGTATTTGGAACACTCGAATCCTTTATAGTAGAGGGAGAAAAAATCATCCATAAAGGCCCTGAGGTAACCCTTTGGAGAGCGATTATCGATAACGATATGTATAAAAAGGATGAATGGATCAATAAGTACTTCCTGAAAAATACAAAAGAACAGCTTGGAACGTTTACTTACGAAGTGAGGGAAGACTATATAGATATTGAAATGACCAAGTATTTCTCAACCATCAACCAAGCGTGGGGATTCCACTTAACTTATAATTACCGTATCACGAAAAATGGCGCCCTTAACATGGACCTTAAGGGAAGAAAAATTCTCCGTGGGACGGAGATTCCGGAATTGCTTCCGCGTATCGGAGTTACCATGTATCTTAACCAGGATTATGACCATGTCACCTGGTATGGACGCGGGGATTCTGAATCGTACCAAGATACGAAGCGCAGTCAAATGGTGGGGTTATACAGTAAGACGGTCGAAGGAATGCATACGGATTATGTGTATCCTCAGGAAAATGGTTCACGCTGTGACACTTCTTTCTTAGCCTTAGCCAAGGATGAGGACCTTTACTTAATCAATTTTAAAGAAGAGTATGATTTCACGATCCATGATTATGAAACGAGTGCTCTTGAAGAAGCAAAACATCGCGGTAAAATCAAAAAGTCACCTTATAATGTATTGACAATTGATTACAAGCAAAGTGGTGTTGGAAGCAATAGCTGCGGCGAAGAACAGCTTGCTCCGTATCGAACTGGAGTCGAGGATTTCCACCTTCAATTTGAAATGAGAAAAATCATGAAGGGCAGCCTGGCAGAAGAAGGAAAATTTTTTACAGCACGTTAACATAAGCAGGGGAAACCCTGTTTATGGTGTAAAAGGAGAAAGAATCGATGAAACTTGATATTAGAGAAATTCCTTTTTCCAGATTTGGTTCGTATTTTTGTGTATCACAGGAAAAGGAGTCTAAGGAAATTTATATACGAGACGTACACGGCGGGGATGACGCACCATCTAAGCTGTTTAAACTTGATTTGTTACAGGATGGTGTTGAAAAAGAGTTCGACATATCCGCAACAGAAACGGCTTTGCGCTTTCATGTAGCAGGAAATGAAGAGAAGTATGCAGAAATCATTCTTCCAGAGGAGGATGAACTTCATATTCTAACAAGCGGTGTCGAGGTCCGTTTGCAGGCAACGAAAGTAAAGTACGATACATTATATGAATACGAGGAGGGGGTGTACGAATACCACCTCTATCCAAAGGAATTAAAGCTTATGATCAGTCGACTATCAGGCGAAATCTCGGTTGAGGCACCCTGGAATATAATAGGGAATGATTTTATCGACATTCGCATGAAAAATGGTCATTTTGTGTTTGAAAGCTATCGCACAGTCTATAAACAAAAGCCATATGTAAGTTTTGAAGCAGGGAAGGAAAAGGTCGAAAAGCTTTATCAGGAATGGACCGCAAATGTTACGAAGAAGAGCGAGGTTTACCAGAACTCGATTGATCGGGCTGCCTATATTACCTGGTCAAGCGTGGTCCATCCCCATGGCCTCTTAAACGATTATGCAATGTATATGTCAAAACTTTGGATGTATAATATTTGGTCATGGGATAACTGTTTTAATGCCTTGCATTTAGGTGCAAAATATCCGGAGCTTGCTTATTCGCAGTTAAAAATCTTTCTCAACACCCAGGATGAATCAGGGGCTTATCCTGATTTTGTAAATGATAAATTTGTATCCTATAACTGCATTAAACCGCCGATTTTTACGTATGTGTATGAAAAGCTGATGGATATGAATGACTATTTTAAGGATGAAAATCGCCTTCGGGAGATTTATGAATCTACTAAAAAAGTCATGCACTATTATGATCGATATAGAACCTATGAAGGCAGACTTCCTCATTACAAGCATGGAAATGACTCAGGGTGGGATAATGCGTCAATGTTTCATGAAGGAATGCCCGTCGAAGCACCAGATTTAGCGAGCTTTTTAATTAGATCGTATGATAGTTTATCTCGTTTTGCTGAGATGCTTGCGGAAGAGGCGGAAGCGAACCAATTTACTAAAAAGGCAGATTCCTTATTTGAATTACTGATGGAGCGGCTTTATGACGAAAATGGTTTCTTTGGACGTGTTGGAAAAAATGCGGAAAAGATCAACATTCGTTCCAGTTTGATTCTGCGATTGCCCGTTATCATTGGCTATCGTTTGGATAAAGAGGTCATGGACCAGCTTGTTGTAGATTTGATAGAAAACTTTGAAACTCCTTATGGTTTGGCAACAGAAATGCTGTCAAGTCCGTTTTATAAAAAAAATGGCTATTGGCTTGGGCCAATTTGGGCGCCTGTTACCTATCTTTTTGTTGATTCTTTAACAAATTTTGGCTACAGTGAAATTGGAAAGAGGATCAGAGATAAGTTTTTGAATCTTACCTTAGTAGGTGGGATGGCAGAGAATTTTGACCCTATTTCCGGCAATGGACTTGTAGATACCTCCTTTACGTGGACATCTAGTGTCTTTCTGGAACTTTTAGAGAAAAAATTAAGGGAGGACTAAATGCGTAAACATGTTGGCGAAATCACTCTGACGATTGTAGCAATTATTTGGGGAAGCGGATTTGTGGCAAGTGCGGTTTCACTAGAGCACTTTACACCGTACCAGATTTTAGCGATTCGGTTTTTGGTCGGTGTACTTTTGCTAAGTCTTGTATTTTTTAAGAAACTGAAAATGATTAAAAAGAGCACGATTATCAAAGGCTCCATTATTGGATTCTTTTTATACTTGGCATTTGCCCTGCAAACGGTCGGGCTTCAATATACAACACCTTCCAAAAATGCCTTTCTGACCGCGGTAAATGTGGTCATTGTTCCGTTTATTGCGTTTTTTATTTATAAGCGAAAAATGGATAAGTTTGAGTTTTTTGGCTCAATCTTGGCGATTACAGGGGTCGGCGTCATCTCTTTAAAGCTTACGGCTGAAGTAAACTTAGGGGACTTGCTTACATTGTTATGTGCGGTAGGATTTGCTTTCCATATTTTCTACACCGCACAGTTTGTCAAAGATGAGGATCCGATTCTTTTAACGATAATTCAGATGGCAACCGCAGCAATTTTAGGATTGATTGTCGTCTTATTAAAAGGAGAAACAAGCTTCTCGATGAATGTAGAAGGAGTTTCCAATGTGTTATACTTGGGAGTTTTCTCCACGACGATTGCGTTTTTACTGCAGACGTTTGCACAAAAATACACGACGGAAACAAATGCGGCCATCATTTTATCCACCGAAGCTTTATGGGGGATGGTATTCTCCATCATCCTATTAAGTGAGGTTATCACCATAAAAATGATCATGGGAGCCATCCTGATTCTTATTGCAATCATCATTTCTGAAACGAAGCTTCATTTTTTCAAAAAGAAAACCATTGAGGAAGTATTGTAGTCACCAGACATGAATTGGGGTTTGTGGCATGACACTATATAAATATGAGTTAAGTAGGTATGCGAAATGGCAACGATTAAAGATATAGCAGATTTAGCACAGGTTTCAATGGCGACAGTCTCCAGAGTGTTAAATTATGATGAAACATTGAATGTGGCACCGGAGACGAGAAAGCGGATTTTTGAGGCGGCAGAGGAATTAAATTACGTCGTATCCCCAAAAAAGAAGAAAACTAAAAAAAAGGAACTCATCGGTCTTTATTATTCCTATTCGCTTGAAGAGGAATTAATTGACACATATTATTTGTCCATTCGGGTGGCTTTGGAAAAGAAGCTAGAGCGTTTGGGGATGGAGCTCTATAACATTAGTAAAGACGACACAAAGAAAAACATTTCAAAAATAGATGGCATCATCTGCCTTGGTACGTTTAAGAAGGAAGAAATTGAGTTAATTAAGAGTTTTGAGAAGCTGTCCGTGTTTGTTGATGCAAATCCTGATGAAAACTATTTTGATTCTGTCGTCATTGATTTTAAGTCCGCTACGAAAAATGCACTGGATTATTTAATTGATTTAGGTCACCAAAACATTGGTTTCATTGGTGGGGTTGAAACCGATATGTACGGGAAGCGGTTCAAGGATTTGCGACAGGATGTGTTTGAGTCTTATTTAAAGGACAAAGGTATTTTGAAAGAGGAGTTCGTCAAAATTGGCGGCTATAATCCAAAGGATGGATACTTGATCTTAAAAGAAATGCTAAGCGGGAACGAAAGACCAACCGCCGTGTTTGTCGCAAATGATTCAATTGCGATCGGCTGTTATAAAGCAGCCTATGAATTAGGCATCAAAATTCCGGATGACCTCAGCATTGTCGGTTTTAACGATGTATCATCCGCGCAATACATGGTACCGCCGCTAACAACTGTCAAACTATACACCGAAATAATGGGGGAAACTGCCGTCGACCTCTTATTAGAACGAATCGCAACTAAACGCGAAATATGCAAAAAAGTAACCATCCACACAAGACTAATCATCCGAGGCAGCGCGGCAGAAGTAAAATCTTAGTGCCATTACACAAATAGAGCAGCTTAAAGGGCTTGCTCTATTTGTGTTTTAAAAAACGATACGTTCTTAAAGAAGCACGGTAATTGTTATTCTACTCAAACAAATAGATTGAAAAAAATGAATAACAACTTTACACTAATGTTATAGTAAAAACAATATGTGAGAGGAGGGATAAAATGGAGGCGATCACTAACGTTGAAACATTTGAAAAACTGATTTCGGATACTCAACCAGTTATCGTTAAGTTTTTTGCTGGTTGGTGCCCGGATTGTACGCGGATGAACATGTTCATTGATGAGGTGATTAAGGATTATCCTCAATATGGATGGTACGAAATCAATCGTGACGATTTTCCGGAGTTAGCTGAGAAATATACTGTTATGGGCATCCCGAGTTTACTTATTTTCCAAAATGGAGAAAAACTTGCTCACTTACATAGTGCGAATGCCAAATCACCAGAACAAGTTCGAGCGTTTTTAGACGAACAGAATCAAAAATAACATCGATACGACCAGATAATCTCTGGTCGTTCTTCTATTATTTTTCATTATTTTTTGCATCATTATAAAGAGCTACAATAATATCGATGTTATTATCAATAAAGTTCAGCCGTTCTCTTGAAACACGTGACCATTCACCACTTAGATGGCTTGCTGATAAGACATGTCTAATGCTAAAAGTATAGGTTTGATGTAATTCAGAAATCAGATAGCTAATACCTCCTTGGCGTTCTTTACTTACAATGCTTTCTACATCTTTCTTTAGCCAGTCTGGCGCTACCTCAACCGATTTCTTTAACAGCAATTCATACTCTTCATTCAACATTCCTTTTCCTCCTCTTTTAAGACTTTTCCTATTTCCACAGTGTTCCCTATTTAAATTTAATCCTTTCATTTCAAAATCACAATAAAAATGCCATTTTTCGACTTCAACTTTGGGTTTGGTAAAGTTACTAATCTTTTTCATGTGTCTTTTGATGTGTTAAAGAAACGTATGTGAACTTCTATTGCATGGATAGCCTTTTCTTATATTGCCTTTTTCAATTGCAAACAACCTTCGTGTTCGTAATACTCAGAGGATATGGTTTTAAACTCTTTAATGTTAGGGTATTACACAGATAAAGAGGATCCTGGCATTTTAAACGATGTCAGTCTCGGTTAGCATATAAAGGAGATGATTTTATGGATGAACAAAAGCACAGTTACTATATTAATATTCAATCTCACGAGATTTTTAATGAACCAATTGGAGGGGAATGGGATTTTAAAATAGAAGCAACGCCAAGTCAATTGGCTGTCTTAGAACGGCTGTTTGATAAAACTGATGAAACCGATTGGGAAAGTTATTTCCGCGCCCACGTTCCATTTCTTGAATATCATCATCAACCCGAAAATAAAGAATATGATCGACGGCTGTTCCTCATCTATTCCTTTCTTTATTATTTGGGAGATGAAAAAACACGCAAACATATTGGCGGTATGGGAATAATCAATGGAGATTTAGCAGAGCGAACCTAGCACTCCGAACATTTTTAAAAATAATGGTTGAAATTAGAAGTCTACAATAATTGTAAGTTGTTCAGGTGGAAAAACTAAATTTTAACTGTATTGTTTAGTCCAATTCGCGATAGAATTGGACTATTCATTTTTGTCGACCAGCTGGTTAAATTTCTCTTCTGTCCTGTCCGAAGTCAAGGTATCTTCGGACAACAGATGGCTAAATTTCTTCTGGCCTGTCCGAAGTCGAGGCATCTTCGGACAACAGATGGCTAAATTATTTCAGTCCTGTCCGAAGTCAAGGCATCTTCGGATAACAG
>NZ_JBALNF010000005.1:0-51602 GCF_036962465.1 Neobacillus vireti | reverse complement strand
AGTAGGACGTTGCCAGGCAGCACAAGGACAATCCGGAAGGATTGTCTTTTTTTATTTATCGAGGAAAAAGATGAGTGAAAAGCAAAAAGTACGAAGTGTTTTCAAAGAAAATACATATAGACATACACCCAATTAAGGGCATTAACATAAGATAATACAGGAGCCGGGAGGAAAGATTATTCAAAAAATTGTATACAAATATCTGGTAATGGACAGAATGGATGTATGGAGGTGGAGGGATTGAATTCAATACTAGCACATAATCATTTTGAGGAAACGTGCGTTATTTGTGAAAGTCTAAAACCAAAAGGCATACATCTATACACTTCTTTTATTTGTACAGACTGCGAAAATGATTTAATTCATACAGATACAAACGATCCAAGATATAAATATTTCCTTAAACAGCTAAAAAAGATTACAACACCTGAAATATTTTCATAATAAGTCCTTAAAGGGCTTTATTTTTTTGCTGAAAAATAGGAAACTAAATAAAGTGATCTTAAAAATGTCGATTAATAGGCAAGGTAAATATAAAATGAAAAATCAATTAGAAATCCCTTTGTATAATGCTCTAAAGCGACATATAAGTAATAATCCTGTATCCTTTCATGTTCCCGGCCATAAATATGGTGAAATAGCTGCATATAAACAGGATGAATTTTTTAAAGGAATATTAAAAATAGATGCAACAGAATTAACTGGTTTAGATGACCTTCATTCACCAGAAGGGCCCATTAGGGAAGCAGAAGAGCTGTTAGCTGAGTTATATGGATCAAAAAAAAGCTTCTTTCTTGTAAATGGTTCAACCGTAGGCAACTTGGCTATGATTATGGCTGTGTGTACGGAGGATTCCACGGTCCTCGTTCAAAGAAACTGCCATAAATCAGTGTTAAATGCATTGAAATTAGCAAAAGTAAGGCCTATCTTTCTTGAGCCAGAGATCAACCAGGAATGGAAGGTAGCTGCAGGCATCAGCACCTGCACCGTCCAACAGGCCATTAACCAGTATCCTGATGCAAAAGCGCTGATCTTGACCTACCCCAATTACTATGGGATGGTCGATGACTTAAAGGGAATAATTGAGTTGGCTCATCACCATCATTTTCCGGTATTGGTGGATGAGGCACATGGTCCACATTTTATCATTGGGGAACCTTTTCCGCCATCGGCACTGCAATTAGGTGCGGATGTGGTTGTTCACTCTGCCCATAAGACCCTTCCAGCGATGACAATGGGTTCCTTTTTGCATGTGAATAGTGACTTGGTAAACTTGACAAGGGTGGAAGAATATCTAGGGGTATTTCAATCAAGCAGCCCGTCTTATCCAATTATGGCATCACTAGATATTTCCAGATATTATTTAGCTGGATATGAACCTGAGGATGTCCACTTTCTTCTATCAGAAATACAATCCTTTAAAGAAGCTTTAGCTAAGATTGAGAGCATAAAAGTGTTAACATATCCAAAGAACGTTGGTGATCCTCTTAAGATCACCATTCAATCTAAATCTGAGTTAACAGGATTTGAATTACAAAAAAAGTTTGAAGAGAATGGAATATATACGGAATTAGCTGATCCGTATAATATCCTATTAATTATGCCTCTTTTAAAAAAAGGACAAGTCTATCCATTATCCGAGACTGTAGCGAAAATTAAAGGTATGCTTTACGGTTTGTCGTTTAACGACATAATCAATGAAATACCAACTGGCGATGAAAGGATTTCGGAGTTAGCCATCCAATACAGCGAAATGGAAAAACTAAAAATAATGGAAGTTGAGATAGAGAGGGCATCAGGATTGGTTTGTGCAGAAACGATCATACCCTATCCACCGGGGATTCCTTTGCTAATGAAGGGAGAAAAAATAACAAGTGGAAGGATTGGACAGCTTAATCGATTATTACAAACAGGGGCAAGATTCCAAGGTGATGTCTCTTTATTAAAGGCAGGTTATCTAAAGACATTTTCTATAAGGTAGGATTATAAAATGGAGGTATTATTTTGAAGGAAAACGGAACTTTTATTACATTTGAAGGTCCGGATGGGGCTGGAAAGACAACTATTATAAATATGATAGCCAAAGAGCTGGATCAGGCTTTGTTGACAAGGGAGCCAGGAGGTATTGAAATAGCGGAGCAAATTAGAAAAGTTATTTTAGATAAAGAAAATACCGCTATGGACCCTCGAACAGAAGCGCTGTTATATGCGGCAGCAAGAAGGCAGCATTTAATTGAAAAAGTAAAGCCGGCATTACATGAGGGGAAAGTAGTTCTATGTGACAGATTTGTTGATAGTTCATTAGCGTATCAGGGATATGCCCGTGGATTAGGACTGGATGAGGTTTATGCGATTAATCAATTTGCCATTGAGGACTTGAGTCCAGAGCTGACTATTTACTTTGATATTGAACCTGAATTAGGAATGAAGCGAATTAATAGAAACAAAGGGAGAGAAGTAAACCGCCTCGATTTAGAAAATCTTGATTTCCATCATAAAGTCAGAGAAGGATATCTTCTCCTATTGAAACGTTTCCCCGATAGAATGGTCCGGATTGATGCGTCAGGTACCGTTGATGAGGTCTATCAAAAAACGCTAAATATAATCAAAGCAAAATTAGACGAGAAAAGCCTTTAGTATAGGCTTTTTTATTTAGGTATACCAGCAGATAAACTGTTATAATAAAATAAAGAAAAAAAGAGGAGAGGGTGTTCCATATGAAAATGATCATGGCCGTCGTTCAAGATCAAGATAGCAACCGTTTATCTAAAGCTTTGGTAGATAATAATTTTAGGGCAACCAAACTAGCTAGTACAGGTGGTTTTTTGAAGTCGGGGAACACAACCTTTATGATAGGTACCGAAGATATCCGGGTAGACCGGGCTCTTCAAATTATTAAGGATAACTGCAAATCGAGGGATCAGCTGGTTGCCCCTGTGTCACCAATGGGAGGAAACGCTGACTCTTATGTCCCTTATCCAGTAGAAGTAGAAGTAGGCGGAGCAACGATATTTGTATTACCAATTGAGCAATATATGCATTTTTAATTATAGATAGTGAGTGATTAATTTGGTTAAAACATGGGATCAACTACTAGAGCTGCAGCCGAAGGTATTGAAAATGTTAAAAAACAGCTTGCTGAAAAATCGAGTGGCCCATGCTTACCTTTTTGAAGGCATGAGAGGAACAGGAAAAAAGGAAATAGCCTTATTGCTCACAAAGTCCTTATTTTGTGAAAAGTTAATAGAAGGCTATAAACCTTGCGAGTCCTGTAATAACTGCCTTCGAATCAATAATGGTAACCATCCAGATGTTCATATGGTGGAGCCGGATGGATTATCGATTAAAGTAGAGCAGATTCGATCCCTTCAAGCAGAGTTCTCAAAAAAGGGAGTAGAATCATTCAATAAAGTTTACTTGATCTCTCATGCCGATAAAATGAGTGTGAGTGCTTCAAACAGCTTACTAAAATTTCTTGAAGAACCAAATCCGGGAACGGTTGCATTTCTATTAACAGAGCAGGTTCAGCAGTTGCTGCCAACAATCTTATCTAGGTGCCAAATGCTGGTATTCCAACCTTTAGCACCGCAGATGATGATCAAACAGTTAATTGAAAACGGGGTCCATCCTGCTAAAGCCCCAATGCTCGCACAGCTAACCAATAATTTGGAAGAAGCTCTCAAATTAAATGTCGATGAATGGTTTGCACAAGCCCAAAAAATAGTGGTAAAATTATATGAGGTGTTAAAAAAAAATTCACTGGAGGCAATGGTTACACTCCAGGGAGATTGGTTTTTACACTTTAAAGAGAAAGAACAGATTCAACGTGGTTTAGATCTATTACTTTTAGTTTTTAAAGATTTACTATATATACAATTGGATAGGCAGGAGCAGCTTGTTTTTATTGAGGAGAATGAGCGGTTAAGACAATATGCCCTGCAAACATCTGGACGGCGCTTATCGGATCAAATGTCAGCTATTCTTGATGCCAAAAGGAAGCTGCAGGCAAATATGAATCCTCAGCTGATGATGGAACAGCTTGTGTTAAAATTGCAGGAGGGATCTTCATTTGTATGATGTTGTAGGAGTACGCTTTAAAAAAGCGGGGAAAATCTATTATTTTGATCCGGGAGACCTCTCAATTGATAAGGATGACTTCGTCATTGTTGAAACAGTTCGCGGTGTAGAATATGGGAAGGCAGTGATTGCCCGTAAAAAGGTGGAAGAACATGATGTAGTTCTTCCCTTGAAAAAGGTAGTCAGAATTGCTGATCAAAAGGATCGAATGATTGTTGAAGAAAATAAGCAGGCAGCTCAAGAAGCTTATGAGGTTTGTAATGAAAAAGTAAATGAACATCAGCTGGATATGAAGCTAGTGGATGTTGAATATACATTTGACAGAAATAAGGTCATCTTCTACTTTACAGCAGATGGAAGAGTTGATTTCCGAGAGCTTGTAAAAGATTTAGCAGCTATTTTTCGGACACGCATTGAATTACGCCAAATCGGTGTCCGCGATGAAGCAAAAATGCTTGGCGGTATTGGACCATGTGGAAGAATGCTATGCTGTTCAACCTTTCTAGGTGATTTTGATCCTGTCTCGATAAAAATGGCAAAGGATCAAAATCTTTCATTAAATCCAACGAAGATTTCCGGATTATGCGGAAGACTTATGTGCTGCTTGAAATATGAAAATGATGAATACGAATCCGCTAAAGAAGCTTTGCCTGATTTAGGGGAAATCATTGAAACACCACAGGGTAAAGGAAAAGTGGTTGGATTAAATATATTAGAGCGGGTACTTCAGATTGAACTAAAGGAACAAGAACGGGTTCTGGAGTATACTTTGGATGAAATCATTAAAGAAGGTGCCTTTTCTATACAATCCACAGATTAAGAGGTGGAAGCCGTGGATAAAAAGGAAATTTTTGAATCAGTAAGTAATATGGAAACACAAATTGGCCATCTTTATCAGCAATTAGGGGAATTAAAGCAGCATTTAGCTGAGATCCTAGAAGAGAATCATTATTTAAAGCTTGAAAATGAACATTTAAGGCGCCGTTTAGATGTAACCATGGATGATGAAAAGAAAGAAACGGATCCAACACAAGGCGCTGAAGCAGCTGTGGAAACCCCAAGGGGAAAGCATTTTGATGTTGGTGAAGGATATGATAACCTCGCAAGGCTCTATCAAGAGGGGTTTCATATATGTAACCTTCATTTTGGCAGTTTGCGTAAGGAAGGCGATTGTTTGTTTTGTCTTTCTTTTCTTAATAAGAAATAATCTTAAGAGGCTGATTGATGCAGCCTCTATTTTCATATCTTTTTGATAGGGTGATGGATATAGTGGTGTATTTAAAGGAAGATGAACGGCTTGATTATTTACTAGCTGAGAAGCTCCGAATTATTCAAAGCCCATCTGTATTTGCTTTTTCTCTCGATGCAGTCCTGCTGGCCAAGTTTGTATATGTTCCCATTCAAAAAGGGAACTTAATCGACCTCTGCAGCGGCAATGGGGTTATCCCTTTATTTTTAAGTACACGGACAAAAGGGCAAATTACAGGTGTGGAAATACAAGAGCGATTATATGATATGGCAGTTCGAAGTATTGAACACAATGAACTCAAAGGCCGTTTAAAAATGATTCATGGCGATATTAAAGAAATGCCAAAAGCGTTAGGGCATGGTAAATTTGATGTGGTTACCTGTAATCCTCCTTACTTTACCACTCCTTCTAAGGAAGAGATAAATCCTAATGAGCATTTAGCTATTGCCCGGCATGAAATACTCTGCACACTTGAAGATGCAGTTAAAACTTCAAGTCAGTTAGTCAGGCAAGGGGGCAAGGTGGCTTTCGTCCATCGTCCTGGACGTCTCATTGATATAATTACATTAATGCGCAAATACAGACTTGAACCAAAACGGATTCAATTTGTTTATCCAAAGCAGGGTAAGGAAGCAAATATCCTTCTAGTAGAAGCGACTAAAGACGGGAGCCCAGATTTAAAAATACTTCCCCCCTTGATCGTATATAATGAAGCAGGCGAATACACTCCTGAAATCAGTGGAATTTTATATGGAGAGTAATCGTCATTATTTCTATGTCTTAACATGCAGCGATGGAAGTCTGTATGGCGGCTATACAAATGATCTTAACCGTCGGGTTGATCAGCATAATGAAGGCAAGGGAGCAAAATATACACGGGGCAGAGGACCTGTCAAATTAACGTATTATCAAGTTTTTACTAACAAAGGTGAGGCCTTAAGGGCAGAATATCAGTTTAAGCAGTTAACAAGAAAGAAAAAGCTGGAGTATTTAATGAAAGCAGGTGAACCGGATGTGGCAGCAAAAGAGTTTTGAAAACGAAGCGAATAAGGGAATCCTTTATCTTGTTCCTACTCCCATCGGAAATCTAGAGGATATGAGTTTTCGGGCTATTAGAATCCTTAAAGAAGCAGATTTGATAGCTGCGGAGGATACAAGGAATACAAAAAAACTCTGTAATTACTTTGAAATTGATACCCAGATTGTCAGCTATCATGAACATAATAAAGAAACTAGCGGGGAAAAGCTGATCGCAAGGGTCAAGCAGGGCCTAAAGATAGCACTGGTCAGTGATGCAGGAATGCCAGCCATCTCTGACCCAGGATATGAGCTTGTCCAAGCAGCGATTAGTGAACAAGTAGCGGTCGTTCCATTACCAGGGGCAAATGCAGCATTGACTTCTTTAATAGCCTCAGGAATCTCCTGCCAGCCCTTTTACTTTTATGGATTTTTACATCGAAACAAGAAAGAGAAGCGGGCAGAATTAGATATTTTGAGGAAACAAAATGCTACCCTAATCTTTTATGAATCGCCCCATCGGATTAAAGAAACGTTAGCTATTATGCTTGATGTCCTAGGTAATCGAAAGATCGTCATCTGCAGGGAATTAACAAAGAAGTACGAGGAATTTATTCGTGGAACCCTTGAGGAAATCATTGAGTGGGCCCATTCAGATGAAATTCGCGGGGAATTTTGTCTGATTGTAGAAGGAATCGAATATCAAGAAGTTAATGAAGAGGCAGACTGGTGGCAGGATTTATCTATAGAGGAACATGTTCAACATTACATAACCGTTAATAGCATTTCTTCAAAGGAAGCCATTAAGCAAACAGCAAAAGATCGAAGTCTTAATAAGCGTGAGGTATATCAGGCTTATCATATTGAAGAACATTAAAAAAAGAAGCCGACCCAAAAAGGGTGGAAGAAAAATTTTTGCATATTCCGTTGGGAGCGAAGCGACTAGGAGGCTCCCTGTACCGCCCCCGGAAATCACAGACTAGTTTAATGAATGTATAAAAAAAGGTGCCCCGAAAGGTTATACTTTTGGGACACCTTTTATATTTTATTTTACAAGTTCAAAATTCTTTTGAATTTCTTCTATTAATTGTTCTGCACCTTCACGGCTAAGGATTAATTTTCCGCCGGCAAGAGCCATGTTATCATCAGAAACTTCACCAGTTACTTGGCAAGTCATATTTGGCTTGTATTTTTTCAAGATAATGCGCTCATCATCCACATAGATTTCAAGAGCATCCTTTTCTGCAATACCAAGTGTACGTCTTAATTCAATTGGGATAACGACGCGGCCTAACTCATCAACTTTACGAACAATACCAGTAGATTTCATTTTATAATCTCCTCTCAAAAACACTCAAATTATTTATCTATATTTCCTTTTAGTTCGCCATAATTCGACAAATTTCTTATAAATTTATAATACCAGTACTTCCCATATTCGTCAATTATTTTATTTTCAAAAGTAATAGTGAAATTTTTTCCAATTGCAAATATGTTGATATAACAAGGATTGATGTTAAAAATCGTTCGTCTTGCAGGTTAATAATACTATTGTAGGGGAAACATACTTTTTGTCGTAAAATAAGTTGATATTCGACAAAGTTCTACAATAAACTTGTTCCCGTTCATATGTTTCGTTGAATTTACCTCCTTTTTGGGTGTAATAGGAAATAATTTTTAAAATCTGGAAGTCTAGCAATACGCTTTCTTGCACAAAAGTTTATTTTTCGGTATATTTTGATGATAGAAGTGTTAAAAAGAGGCAATAATGGTTTAATGGGTTTTGCATTGTTGAGGAGGGAATATAATGGAGGAAAAATCAAAGACTTTTTATTTAACTACACCAATTTATTATCCAAGCGGGAATTTACATATTGGACATGCGTATACCACTGTTGCTGGAGATGCCATGGCTCGTTATAAGCGGATGCGCGGTTTTGATGTTATGTATCTAACAGGTACGGATGAACATGGACAAAAAATTCAGCGCAAAGCCGAGGAAAAGGGAATTACACCGCAGCAATATGTAGATGAAATTGTCGGAGGTATTAAAGACCTTTGGAATAAGCTTGATATTTCTTATGACGATTTTATTCGAACAACGGAAGATAGACATAAACAAGTAGTAGAAAAAATCTTTGCCAAACTTCTTGAGCAGGGAGACATCTATCTTGATCAGTATGAGGGGTGGTATTGTACACCTTGTGAATCCTTTTACACCGATCGCCAGCTTGTAGATGGAAACTGTCCTGATTGTGGACGTCCTGTTGAAAAGGTGAAGGAAGAATCATACTTTTTTAGAATGAGTAAGTATGTGGATAGACTTTTGCAATATTACGAGGAAAATCCAGAGTTCATTCAGCCGGAGTCCCGTAAAAATGAAATGATTAATAATTTTATCAAGCCAGGTCTTGAAGATTTAGCCGTATCAAGAACAACCTTTGACTGGGGTATCAAGGTGCCAGGTAATCCAAAACATGTGATTTATGTATGGATTGATGCGCTTTCCAATTATATTACTGCGCTAGGATATGGTACAGAGGATGACAGCAAATACAAAAAGTTTTGGCCAGCAGATGTTCATCTGGTTGGCAAGGAAATTGTCCGTTTTCACACCATTTATTGGCCGATTATGTTAATGGCTTTAGATTTACCTCTTCCTAAGAAGGTATTTGCTCATGGCTGGTTACTAATGAAAGATGGGAAAATGTCGAAATCAAAGGGTAATGTTGTTGATCCGGTTACCCTAATTGACCGTTACGGACTAGATGCTCTCCGCTACTATTTATTACGTGAAGTTCCATTTGGTGCAGATGGCGTTTTTACACCAGAGGGATTTGTCGAAAGAATTAATTTTGATTTGGCTAATGATTTAGGGAACCTATTAAACCGTACCGTTGCCATGATTGAAAAGTATTTTGCAGGTGTGATTCCGGATTATGCTGGTCCTGTTAGTGAATATGATGAATCATTACTGCAGGTTAATCGTGAAACTGTAACTAAATACGAGGAAGCTATGGAAAAAATGGAGTTTTCTGTGGCGTTAACTTCTATTTGGCAGTTAGTCAGCCGGACCAATAAATATATTGATGAAACCCAACCGTGGACATTGGCAAAAAATGAGGGACAAAAAGGTGAACTTGCTAGTGTAATGGTACACTTAGCAGAATCCTTACGACGAATTGCGATTCTTTTAAAGCCGTTTTTAACGCGTACGCCTGATGGAATCTTTGCTCAATTAGGTATTAACAAACAGGAATTAAAAACATGGGAAAGCCTTGAGGGCTTCGGCTTAATTCCAAATGGCACAAAGGTAGAAAAGGCTGCTCCGTTGTTCCCAAGATTGGAAATTGCTGAAGAAGTAGAATTCATCAAAACAAAAATGCAGGGCAGCACTCCGGTGATCGAAGAGAAGAAAGAAGAAGAGAAGCCAGAGGAGCTTGCGGAAATTTCCATCGATGACTTCATGAAAGTGGATTTACGTGTAGCTGAAGTTATTCAAGCGGAGCCTGTTAAAAAGGCAGATAAATTATTAAAGCTTCAGTTAGATTTAGGATATGAAAAGCGGCAAGTGGTTTCAGGTATTGCCCAATACTATAAGCCAGAAGAACTTGTCGGCCGTAAAGTTATTTGTATTACCAACTTAAAGCCGGTCAAACTTCGTGGGGAATTGTCTCAAGGAATGATTTTAGCTGGCTCTAAAGATGGTCAGCTTTCAATTGCAACAGTTGATCAATCGTTACCCAATGGATCAAGGGTAAAATAAAAATAGACAAAGGCGCCCGATATAGGGCGCTTTTTCTACGGGAAATGTCAGACTTTCGTGTGTCAATGTTCCACGTGGAACATTTATCCTGTTTATTAGATGATTTTTGACAATGAGATAGGAGAAGGGCACAATTGAGAGAAATATAATGAAAAGAGGAGTTTTGAATCGTATGTTATTCGACACACATGCACATCTAAATGACACTCAATTTATAGAAGACCTTGAAGAAGTGATCGGCCGGGCTGAAACTGAGGGAGTTTCGAATATGGTCATTGTAGGTTTTGATCGTCCAACAATTCAACGGGCTATGGAGTTAGTCGAACGCTATGATTTTATGTATGCCTGTGTTGGCTGGCATCCAGTGGATGCTATTGACATGACTGATGAGGACTTAACCTGGATTGAGGAATTAGCATCACACCCCAAGGTAGTCGCCATAGGGGAGATGGGCTTGGATTATCATTGGGACAAGTCTCCACGGGATATCCAGAAAGAGGTTTTTCGCAGACAAATCCGATTGGCTAAAAAGGTGAAACTTCCTATTGTCATCCATAACCGAGAAGCAACGGCGGATATAGTTGAAATTTTAAAAGAAGAAGGGGCGGATGAAGTAGGAGGGATTATGCATTGCTTTAGCGGCAGCCCAGAGGTTGCAAAAGAGTGCATCAAAATGAACTTCTATATTTCACTTGGGGGGCCAGTTACCTTTAAAAATGCTAAAAAACCAAAAGAGGTAGCGGCTGAGGTACCAATCGAAAGGCTTTTAATTGAAACAGATTGCCCATATTTGGCACCGCACCCGTATCGTGGAAAGCGAAATGAACCTAGTTATGTGAAGCTGGTTGCCGAACAAATTGCCGAAATAAAGGGCTTGACTTTTGAGGAAGTAGCTCAAGCTACGACACAAAATGCTAAGAAATTATTCGGCATAAAATGATAAAGAATTTTGTCGAAACGACAAGAAGCTTGTCCTAATTTTTTCTGATAACAAAAAGTTCTACATGTCTCCTTTTCAACATAGGATGAACGTGTCGATAAGTTTTTCTTTGCAAAGCTTCTAAGGTTGTGCATAATTAGAACTACCTTCACAGGATTAGCAAGGATTGACAGCCGGCGTATGGTTCTCTATAATCTCTCCAAAGAAAAGGAGGCGTTTTTCATCGTATTCCCAAACATGAAAAACCTGTTCCCAACGTCTTTGAGCGGGAGGTCATGGACCATCATATTTGCTAGTTTTATAGTTTTGCTTACAACTCTGGGAATTCTTTTATTTGAAGGCTCAAAGCATACTGTAGCAATGACACTAGATGGCAAGAAGATGGTTGTGAACACACATGCAGTTACCATTAAGGATCTTTTAGATGAACTGGATGTACCCCTCACGTCAAAAGATTACCTGTATCCAAGGGCAAGTACAAAGGTTAGGGATGACCTTAATGTCGTTTGGAAGCAGGCGAACATGGTTCACATTGTGAAAGACAACGAGAAAAAAACGATCTGGACTACAGCCGATACTGTGGCTGAACTCCTAAAAGAACAGAAGATTGTATTAAAGGAACACGATCAAATTTCACCAAATCCACAAACGGCAATTGAAAATAAGATGAATGTAAAGCTTAAGATTGCATTGCATCTTACATATGTGGACGGCGGAAAATCGCAAAAGGTTTGGTCCACTTCGACTACGGTCGCTGACTTTTTAACACAACAGGGCATCAAACTAAATGAATTAGACCGAGTTGAACCGTCACTAACAGATAAAATAACAGAGAATGGTGTTGTGGACGTCATTCGGGTAGAAAAGGTCACCGATGTAGTGGAAGAACCCGTTCAATTTGCCGTGGTAACGAAAAAGGATGAAAAATTGCAAAAAGGGCAGGAAAAAGTCATTGCTCCTGGAAAGCAGGGACGTGTCTCAAGACAGTACGAGGTCGTGCTTGAAAATGGCAGGGAAGTTTCAAGAAAATTGATCAACGAGCAGAATATCTTACAAAAACAGGATAAAATTGTGGCTGTCGGTACGAAGGATCTGGCGTTACAGGTTTCCCGCGGTGAAGCCCCTGATGGACAGGAGTTTTATGTGACGGCAACTGCCTATACGGCCTATTGTAATGGCTGTTCCGGACGTACAGCTACAGGTCTTAATCTTCGTGCTAATCCAAATATGAAAGTAATCGCGGTTGACCCAAGAATTATTCCACTTGGTTCAAAGGTGTATGTAGAAGGCTACGGCTACGCTGTGGCTGCCGATACAGGCGGAGCAATCAAAGGGTATATTGTTGATTTATTAATGCCATCACATGCGGATGCATACCGCTGGGGGCGTAAGAAAGTAAAGATTACAATCCTAAACTAATTACCAAGGTGCAGAGGAATGGATTCCTCTGCATTTTGCTTTTTTTCTAAAATTCTTTATACTAAACAACGAATACTTACTTTAAATTTCTTTACCAAAGCCTATATCTAAATGTATGAAATCTATCAATAATATAGACGAAGGACATTACAAAAATGTTTCAAATTTTTCATTTTTAATTTTTTTATGGAGGCATTTATTTTTACATGAAAATTAAAGAAATCATCGTCGTAGAGGGAAAAGACGATACGACAACAATAAAACGAGCAGTTGATGCTGATACAATTGAAACGAATGGATCGGCTGTCAATCAAACTACGATTGAAAAAGTAAAACGGGCCCAGGCAACACGTGGTGTCATCATCTTTACCGATCCGGACTATCCTGGTGAAAAAATCAGAAAGACAATTGCGGCGGCTGTTCCCGGCTGTAAACATGCCTTTTTGCCAAAGGAAGCAGCAATAGCAAAAAGAGGCAAGGGCCTGGGTGTAGAACATGCCAGCCCAGAGGATATTAGAGAAGCGTTAAAGGATGCGCAAATCATGCATGAGGCGATTTCAGAAGAAATTACCCAAGAGGACTTAGTAATGGCCGGCTTAATCGGCGGAGAAGGCTCTAAGGAGCGGAGAATTTTGCTAGGCAAGCTGTTGAAAATTGGTTATACAAACGGAAAACAGCTTCATAAACGATTAATGATGTTCCGGATTAGCAGACAAGAATTTGCAGAAGCATTACAGGTTTTACGACAGGAGGAAAAGAATGGATAAGGATATAGCAACACCAGTCAGAACGAGGGCAATCCTCGAAAAATATGGTTTTTCTTTTAAGAAAAGCCTGGGACAGAATTTTTTAATCGATACAAATATATTAAAGAAAATTGTTAGTTTTGCCGATTTAAGCGAAAGTTCCGGTGCCATTGAAATTGGTCCTGGTATTGGTGCGCTGACAGAACAGCTGGCACGGTCAAGCAAAAAAGTGGTTGCCTTTGAAATCGACCAAAGATTGCTGCCAATTTTACAGGATACCTTGTCACCTTATGAAAATGTAAAGGTTATACATAAGGACGTGTTAGAAGCAGATGTTCGAATGGTGATGGAAGATGAATTTCAAGGAATGAATGATATTATGGTGGTGGCCAATCTTCCTTATTATGTAACTACCCCGATTATTATGAAGCTCCTTGAAGATCGTCTCCCGATTCGCGGGATTGTTTGTATGCTGCAAAAGGAAGTGGCAGACCGAATCTCTGCCAAGCCAGGCACAAAGGAGTATGGATCGCTTTCGATTGCTATTCAATATTACACAGAGGCTGAGACCGTCATGATTGTACCAAAGACGGTATTTGTCCCGCAGCCAAATGTTGATTCTGCTGTGATTAGATTAACGAAGCGAGAGAAGCCTGCTGTTGTGGTAAAGGATGAGGATTTCTTTTTCCAAGTGACTAAGGCGAGCTTTGCGCAGCGGCGGAAAACGTTATTAAATAATTTAACTAGTCAGCTGCCAGCGGGTAAAGAGAAGAAGGAAGAGATCCTCGCGGCCTTAAGTGCAAGTGGCATTGAGCCTGTTCGCCGGGGGGAAACCCTTTCTCTAGAAGAATTTGGCCGGTTAGCAGATGAACTATATTCATACTTTCATTAATACAATGTCCTCATGATGAATTCATGAGGACATTTATTTTATCCATCGAAAAATACTCCTCCTTCAAATGTCTCATTTTTCTTAAATTTTTAACAAGGACAACTTTCCTTGCATAGCCTATGAGAGAACCCATAATTAAAAGGCCTAAGCTGGTCTTATTGGAGTGACGGGCAGTGGATATTAAGCAAATGGATATTGTCGGAAGGAAATCATATAACTGCGACATCATGTTCCGCGTTATCGATATTCAAAACATAAACAACCAGAAGGTAGCCATCCTCTACGGGGAGGATTTCCGTCTAGCTGCAGATGCACCGTACAATGATTTGGTTATCCTTAATCAAAATGAACGGGTAAAATTGCAGCAAGAATATAGAACACTTGAAGAACAGTCATTAAGGCTATTTCGGCAGGATGCTGATTTAGTGAAACATCGTCAGGAATATGAATCAACCAGCGGTTATGTTAGACCGAGCAACTATTTTCAAATTCCTGGAAAGGTTCTTCACTTGGACGGAGATCCCTCCTATTTAAAAAAGTGCATGGCAGTATACGAAAAAATTGGCATCCCTGTGGTAGGAATACACTGTAATGAGAAAGAAATGCCGGAACGAATTGGTGCCTTAATGGATCAGTATCGTCCCGATATCTTGGTTATTACTGGCCACGATGCCTATTCAAAGGCGAAGGGAAAGATGTCTGATATCAATGCTTATCGACATTCAAGACATTTCGTCCAAGCGGTCAGAGAAGCCCGAAAACGGGTTCCTCATCTAGATCAACTCGTTATCTTTGCAGGCGCCTGTCAATCTCATTTTGAGTCACTCATCCATGCAGGGGCAAACTATGCCAGTTCTCCATCAAGGATCAATATTCATGCACTCGACCCTGTTTATATCGTCGCCAAAATAAGTTTCACCCCGTTTATGGAGCGAATTAACGTCTGGGATGTATTAAGGAATACTCTAACAGGTGAAAAGGGTCTTGGAGGAATTGAAACAAGGGGTGTATTACGGACGGGTATGCCTTTTCGGCCAATTATTGATGAGAATGAATAAGTGATTAGAATAGAGGAGCTGCTAGTTTCATACTTGGCTCCCTTATTTTAATCCGTGCTTAATTTTTTTTAGATACATATTAACCTCCAAATAAGGCAACGATAACAATGTTGAAAATTAGAAGAAAAAGTAGAAGAAAAAATATTGACAATCATTTTGTTGGACTGATATAATTTATATTTTTGTTTGACAGAACTATGTCAGTGTGTTATACTTTACACAGTGAGGTGGACCGAATGCCAAAAACCTTAGCCGATATTAAAAAGGCTCTTGACACAAATTTGGGAAAAAGATTATTGCTGAAAGCCAACGGTGGACGCAGGAAAACAATCGAACGTTCAGGAGTTTTAGCTGAAACTTATCCGTCAGTTTTTGTTATTGAGTTAGATCAAGATGAAAATTCGTTTGAGCGTGTTTCATACAGCTATGCGGATGTTCTTACAGAAACAGTTCAAATTACTTTCTATGATGATGCAGCAGGACATGTAGCTTTAAGCTAGTATATAAGCAATGGGTGGCAGTAAACAAAGGTTTACTGCTTTTTGCTGTCTTTATGGTCTAAAAATCGTCATGAAAAGCAATGTTCTTTTACATACTAAGAATGCTGTGGTATGAAAGGGGTTGTTTAGATGGGCCGAAGAAGAGGGATTATGTCCCATCGTTTTAAAGAGGAGCTAGCCAAGGAACTTGGTTTTTATGATGTGGTCCAAAAAGAAGGCTGGGGCGGCATCCGTGCAAAAGATGCAGGGAATATGGTGAAGCGCGCGGTAGAACTTGCCCAGCAGCAGTTAGTTAATCAAAATCGTCAAACGTAACACATAGAATAGCACCTCCGCATTAAACAAATCTTCACCACAGCTTGGTCAGTGCAAGGAACCGAAAGGGCCGCTTTTGCACTGGCCTTTTTCTTTTTTTGAGGTGAAGTTTTTTACTTTTGTCGAAAAAGTGGCTTTTTTCGACGAAAAACGACTGATATAATTATTAAATTGGGTAGATATCTAATATCTGACGTCTTACATTTATCTTTTTGTGGTAAAATAGGACAAAATGTGGATTTTTGGAATCGTATGCAGAAGCACCCCTTGGGTGCTAAGTGGATAAAACAAAAGTAGGTGACGTAGTGAAGCTTTTGGTCAAAGCACCGGCTAAAATAAATTTAGCATTAGATGTTTTACATAAACGCCCCGATGGCTATCATGAGGTTGAAATGATCATGACCACAATTGATTTAGCGGATCGGGTTGAACTAACCCTATTAGAACAGGACAAAATACATATTCTTTCCCATAATCGCTATGTACCGGATGATCAGCGAAATCTGGCCTATCAAGCAGCTCAGCTGTTAAAGGATCGATTTGGCGTTAAAAAGGGTGTACTCATCTCAATCGAAAAAACAATTCCGGTAGCAGCTGGCTTAGCAGGAGGCAGCAGTGATGCCGCAGCCACGCTAAGGGGTCTGAATAAACTATGGGACCTTGAATTAAGTTTGGATGAATTAGCAGCGCTTGGCAGCGAAATTGGCTCGGACGTTTCTTTCTGTGTCTATGGAGGGACAGCCTTGGCAAAAGGCAGGGGTGAAATCATTACGGAACTTCCACCGCCGCCAACATGCTGGGTTATTTTAGCAAAGCCCTTTATTGGAGTCTCGACTGCCGAGGTTTATCGGCGGCTTGATTTGAGTGGAACCAAACATCCGGATATCTATGGAATGATCCAGGCCATTAAAGAACATGATTACCAGCGAGTCTGTGATAATGTCGGAAACGTTCTTGAAGGGGTGACTTTGAGTCTTCATCCAGAAGTTGCTCAAATTAAAGAACAAATGAAGCGTTTTGGGGCGGATGCGGTGTTAATGAGCGGTAGCGGGCCGACCGTATTTGGAATTGTACAGCACGATTCAAGGATGCATCGAATCTATAATGGCTTAAGGGGTTTTTGTGACCAGGTTTTTGCAGTTCGCATGCTGGGGGAACGCCATACGCTTGATTAAAAACGTACAATAATGATATTCTTTAATTAGAATATTCGGGTTCTGGGAGGGTAGTTATGAAATTTCGCCGTAGTGAACGTTTGATTGATATGACCAATTATTTATTAGACCATCCTCGCCAGCTTGTGCCGCTCACCTTTTTTGCTGATCGATACGCATCCGCAAAGTCCTCGATTAGCGAAGACTTAGCAATCGTAAAAGAAACGTTTGAACAACGGGGTATTGGCACCTTACAAACCGTACCGGGGGCTGCTGGTGGTGTAAAGTTTTTTGTAAAAGTAAGCCAGGAAAAAGCAGAACCATTTGTAAATGAACTTTGTCAGTTAATCGCCAATCCCGAACGGCTATTACCAGGCGGTTATTTATATTTAACCGATATCTTGGGAGATCCGCAGATTGTTCAGAAAGCCGGACGAATTATTGCTTCCGCCTATGCTGATACAAAAATTGATGTGGTCATGACGGTAGCCACAAAAGGAATACCTTTAGCATATGCTGTTGCCAGCCAATTAAATGTACCAGTAGTCATTGTTCGAAGAGACAGTAAAGTGACGGAAGGTCCGACGGTTAGTATTAACTATGTATCCGGGTCTGCTAAGAGGATTCAAACGATGGTACTCTCTAAAAAGAGTATGAGACAGGATTCCCGTGTCCTCATTGTAGATGATTTTATGAAAGCAGGCGGAACGGTAATGGGAATGATCAGTATGCTTGAGGAGTTTAATTCTCAGCTCGCTGGAATTGCTGTTTTAGTGGAAGATGAGAAAATACAGGAACGGTTAGTGGATGAATATTTATCGCTGGTACAACTAGCAGATGTGGATGTAAAAGAAAAAAGGATAAGTGTACAAGCGGGTAATTATTTTAATATATGGAGGGATTAACATGAAAGTTGTTCAAACTAATCAGGCACCAGCTGCAATTGGACCGTATTCTCAAGGGATTGTGGTCAATAATTTATTCTACAGTTCGGGACAAATCCCATTAACTTCAGAAGGGATTATGGTAACCGGAGATGTAAAGGAACAAACCCATCAAGTATTTAAAAATTTACAGGCCGTATTGGCTGAAGCAGGAGCATCGCTTGAAACGGTAGTAAAGGCAACTGTTTTTATTAAAAATATGGATGAGTTTGCTGACGTCAATGAAGTCTATGGCGAATATTTCTCCACTCATAAACCAGCCCGTTCTTGTGTTGAGGTAGCTCGGCTGCCAAAAGATGCATTAGTTGAAATTGAAGTTGTCGCGCTCGTGAAGTAATCCGGGCGCTTTTTATTTTAATTTAAGGCTGTGCTAATCTTGAATGTTGATTTCCGCTCCAATCAACGGGCTAAAAAATCAACAATAACTTCTTCCGCTTTTCAATTCGACGCTTTTCTACTGTACATATGATGAAAACGCTATTTTTTACAATTGTTCACGATTTTGACCTAATTTTTCAAAAAAATTTTAAAATTTGAGAAGGATAATAGAATTAATTGTTGAATTTATTTAACTAGCTTTTTATATAACAAAAGAGGGTGTGAGCACATGGAAGTAACTGACGTAAGATTACGCCGGGTTAACACGGATGGAAGAATGAGAGCGATTGCATCAATCACATTGGACAATGAATTTGTTGTTCATGATATTCGTGTTATTGACGGAAACAACGGTTTATTTGTAGCTATGCCAAGTAAACGTACTCCAGATGGAGAATTTCGTGACATTGCGCATCCAATCAATTCAGGAACACGCGGCAAAATCCAAGAGGCTGTTTTGGCTGAGTATCACCGTTTAGGTGAATTGGAAGTAGAATTTGAAGAAGCCGGAGCTTCCTAAGAATTTTAACAACTAGGGCCTTTCATCTATGTAAGGCTCTTTTTTATATTTTTTACCCCAAAACAATCTCCTCGACACATTTTCTTTTATCTAAAATTCTACATATTATGACAAAATTAGACACTTTCCTTTCATTCCTTGAAAAGCGAGCCCATTTACGTTAATATTTTTAATGGATAAAAAGGTAAATTGGAGGACTGTCCATGTCTAATCGTTATGCTGTGATTTTAGCTGCTGGGCAAGGAACGCGGATGAAATCTAAGCTTTATAAAGTTTTACACCCAGTGTGCGGTAAACCTATGGTACAACATGTAGTCGATCAAATAACGAAGCTTACTATTAAAGAGATAGTCACTATTATTGGCCATGGAGCGGAAATGGTCCAAACGCAATTAGGTGATCAAAGTCTCTATGCCTTGCAGAAAGAACAGCTGGGTACTGCTCATGCCGTGATGCAGGCTCAAGATAGTTTAATGGGAAAAGAAGGCATAACCATAGTTGTGTGCGGTGACACTCCTTTAATTAGAGCTGAAACGATGGAATCTCTATTCAAACACCATGAAAAGTTTAAGGCAAAAGCGACAATCCTTACAGCTAAAATAGATAACCCAACAGGCTATGGACGAATTATTCGTAACCAAGAGGGACTAGTCGAAAAAATCGTAGAGCATAAAGATGCCACAGAAGAAGAACGGAATATCAACGAAATAAATACAGGTACGTATTGTTTTGACAACCAGGCATTGTTTGAAGCATTAAAAAAGGTATCCAATGACAATGTTCAAGGGGAATACTATTTACCAGATGTAATTGAGATTCTGAAGAAACAAGGGGAAGTAGTTACAGCTTACCAGACAGATGAATTTGAAGAAACCCTAGGTGTAAATGACCGGGTGGCCTTAGCAGAGGCTGAACGGATTATGCGTTCCCGAATTAATGAATCGCATATGCGCAATGGGGTAACCATTATTGATCCTGCAAATACTTACATAGAAGCAGATGTTGAGATTGGGCAAGATACTGTTATCTATCCTGGAACGATGATCAAAGGTCAAGCTAAAATTGGTACGGAATGTATAATTGGTCCAAACACAGAAATTGATACTTGTGAAATTGGTGATGAAACAGTGATCCGTCAATCTGCCGCTTTTAACAGTTCGATTGGATCTCATGTAAACATTGGCCCATTTGCCCACATTCGCCCTGAATCCACCATCTTAGATGAGGTGAAAATTGGCAACTTTGTCGAAATTAAAAAGGCAGTCTTTGGTAAGGGAAGTAAGGCGTCACATCTTAGCTATATTGGTGATGCAGAGGTGGGCAGCGATGTAAACATTGGCTGCGGTTCAATCACGGTTAATTACGATGGAAAAAATAAATTTTTAACAAAAATTGAAGATGGAGTCTTTATTGGCTGCAATTCAAATTTAGTTGCTCCAGTAACAATTAAAAAGGGATCATATGTAGCTGCAGGTTCAACGATCACAAAGAATGTACCTGAGGAAGCTTTAGCGATTGCTCGTGCAAAACAGGTTAATAAAGAAGGTTACGTTCAGAAACTTAATCTTAAGAAATAAAGCTAATACAATGGAGGGCAATCATGTCAAATCAATATTTAGATCCAAGCTTAAAGGTATTTAGTTTAAACTCAAATCTGCCGCTGGCAAATGAAATTGCAAAATTTATTGGTGTAGAGCTTGGAAAATGCTCTGTAACGAGATTTAGTGATGGTGAAATTCAAATTAATATTGAAGAAAGTATCCGTGGCTGTGATGTCTATGTTATTCAATCAACGAGCTCACCAGTGAATGAAAATATCATGGAAGTACTAATCATGATTGATGCCTTAAAGAGAGCTTCAGCCAAAACCATTAATATTGTTATGCCTTATTACGGTTATGCTCGTCAAGATCGTAAAGCACGTGCCCGTGAGCCAATTACCGCTAAATTAGTGGCAAACCTGCTCGAAACAGCTGGGGCAACCCGGGTTATCTGTCTTGACCTGCATGCACCGCAAATTCAAGGCTTCTTTGAAATCCCAACTGATCATCTAATGGGTGTACCTATTTTAGCGGATTATTTTAAAAGCCGTCAATTTAATGGTGATGTGGTTATCGTTTCCCCAGACCATGGCGGTGTAACAAGAGCACGTAAAATGGCAGAACGTTTGAAGGCTCCAATTGCGATTATCGATAAACGACGTCCAAGGCCTAACGTTGCAGAGGTTATGAATATTGTCGGTAATATCGAAGGAAAGATTGCAATCTTAATCGACGATATCATTGATACGGCAGGTACGATTACCCTTGCTGCAAATGCCTTAGTAGAAAATGGGGCAAAAGAAGTTTACGCCTGCTGTACACACCCTGTATTGTCAGGGCCTGCAATTGAAAGAATTCAAAACTCAAAAATAAAAGAATTAGTGATTACCAACTCAATTGCGCTTCCTGAAGAGAAAAATATTGAAAAAATTATTCATCTTTCAGTGGCTCCATTACTGGGTGAAGCGATTATCCGTGTTCACGAAGAACAGTCCGTAAGTACACTGTTTGATTAAAAGAAAAGGGAAGCTATTCGGACCTCGTATGAAGTCTTTCAAATTTAACTTTGAAAAAATATTGTTTAGATCCTCCTATTTTAGGGCAATTTTATATAGACAGAAAAAATAGGAGGGTATTTTACCATATGAGTACTGTTTTACAAGCAAAAGAGCGAACGGAACTCCGTCATTCGGCATTGAAACAATTGCGCAATAATGGAAACATCCCTGCAGTTATTTATGGGGCAAAGGTTGAAAGCAAACCAGTGTTTGTAAGTTCGGCCGATTTAACCAAAACAATCCGAACAGTCGGCAGAAACGGGATCATCTCCCTTGATATTGATGGGAACAAGCACGATGTCATCTTGTCTGATTATCAGGAAGATTCCTTTAAAAAAGAAATCCTCCATGTTGATTTCTTAGCGGTAGACAAGTCCTCGAAAATTAACGTGCAAGTGAGACTAGCGCTAGTAGGGGAAGCAATCGGTGTAAAAGATGGCGGTGTCCTGCAGCAGTCTATTCACGAATTATCAATTACATCCACTCCGGATAATATCCCACAGGCAATAGAAGTGGATATTACAAACCTCCAAGTTGGCGAGACGGTACTGGTTGGGGATATTCCTGCCATTGGCGGCTTTACCATTAATCATGAAGATGAGGAAGTCGTTGCATCCATATTGCCTCCAAGACAGGAAGAGGAAATTAACTCTGGTGAACAACAGCAAGAGGGTCACCCTGATCATGAAGAGGGAAGAGAGACCACTCCAGTCGGTGAAGAATAAATACGAGACGTAACCTATTTAAGGTTACGTCTTTTAACGCATAATTATGGAAATCATGTTATTATGGGAGAATGACGATGTTCCGAAAAATTTTTAAAAGGATGACTAAACCGGAAGAGGTGGGAACACAGATGAAATTAATCGTAGGTTTAGGTAACCCTGGGAAGCAATACGATCAGACAAGACATAATATTGGCTTTGAGGTAATCGATGCACTTTCCGAACAATTCTCGATCCCGTTAAATCAGTCAAAATTTAAGGGGATGTATGGAATTGGGCTTCATAACGGGGAAAAGGTATTACTATTAAAACCTTTAACCTATATGAACTTATCAGGGGAATCAATTAGGGCCGTAATGGATTATTATCAGATAGAGTTAGAGGATTTATTAGTCATTTATGATGACCTTGACTTGCCTGTTGGTAAAATAAGACTCCGCCAAAAAGGAAGCCCAGGAGGCCATAACGGAATCAAGTCAACTGTTGCCCATTTAGGGACACAAGAGTTTAATCGAATCCGGATTGGCATTGACAGGCCAACTCCAGGAATGAGCGTGCCAGATTATGTCCTAGGACGTTTTCATGTCGAGGAAAGACCTTTTACTCAAGATGCAGTCAAGAGAAGTGCGGAGGCCTGTGCAGCCTGGCTGCAGAAACCATTCTTACAGGTTATGAATGAATATAATCAATAATCGTTCATGATACAAGTCTTTTATTCATACATTGAAGAAAAACATGTGTTACTTTCTCTGTTTAATCTAGTGAATAACTTCCACTTGCCAGGTTAATACTAGTAGTGGAATCCTAGATTAGGGAGGGACAGGCATGGCCATCCATTATCATTGCCGTCATTGTGGTACAAAACTTGGTTCAATTGAACAAACATCGATTCATTCAGAAACACTAGGCCTTCATAAATTAACGGATCAAGAAAGACAGGAAATGGTTTCATATGAACCGACTGGTGATATTCGTATCACGGCCATATGCGAAGATTGTCAGGAAGCATTAGAACGAAACCCTGATTACCATCAATACGATTTCCTTATTCATTGATATAGTTGTAAAAAACTCTACTTAGATAATAGTCTAGCTTAGCGCTTTTCGCGGCTAGTTTGCGCCGCTGACCGGGCGCTTCCGCTATTCTACTCAGCTTTGGAAGCTCTCCAAAGCGTTTTTCTGTTTAGAAATTTACTCATATAAATATTGTTTTAATATAATTATTTTTTAGGAAGGGAGGAGAAACCTTGAATGGTTTAAAATCAATATTTTTAAAACAGGAAGATGTTCACTCCATTATTGCCGGTATTGAAGAAGGATTAAAAGAACAACTGGTTGCAGGCCTTTCAGGATCATCACGTACAGTTCTAACTGCGTCAGTTTATGAAAAGATGAACAGGCCGATCATGCTTGTGACCCATAATCTACTACAAGCTCAAAAGCTCTATGATGATCTTGTCAATCTATTAAGTGAAAAGGAAGTCTTTCTTTTTCCAGCTAATGAGTTAATAGCCGCCGAGCTCAGTATCGCCAGCCCGGAATTAAAAGCGCAACGAATTGATGCCCTTAACTATTGGAGCAGACAAAATAAAGGGGTTTTAATTGTTCCAATTGCAGGTTTGAAAAAGATTGTTCCTCCTAAATCACTATGGCAGCAATATCAGCTGTCGCTAAAGCTAGGAGAAGACATCCATATTGAAAAGATGTTAAACACCTTTGTTAAAATGGGTTATGTCCGGTCTGAAATGGTAACAACTCCGGGAGAATTTAGTGTAAGGGGTGGAATTATTGATATCTATCCTCTTACGGAAGCGGATCCACTGCGGATTGAACTATTTGATACAGAAATAGATTCCATCCGTTATTTCTCCCTTGATGATCAGCGATCTAAAGAAAAGATTCAAGAGGTATTAATTGGACCAGCAAGCGAAATCATTCTTGAAGCTGAAAACTATACCCGAATGATTGAGAAGCTTGAAGAAGGATTAGCTTTATCATTACGGAAACTAAAAGATGATAAAGCAAAAATGCAGCTTAGTCAAAACCTCAGCTATGAACTTGAACAGTTAAAGAATGGCCAAAAGCCAGACCAAGTCTATAAATATTTATCCTTAGCTTACGATCGGCCTACTAGTCTACTAGACTATCTGCCAAGTAATGGACTTGTGTTTGTAGATGAAATTAGCAGAGTTCAAGAGATGAATGATTCCCTTGTAAAAGAAGAAGCAGAGTGGTATACAGGGTTACTTTCTGAAGGGAAGATTATTCACGATCTACATATTTCTCATGACTTACAGGCCATGCTGCAACGAAAAGAATTCCCGCTTCTCTATATGTCATTATTTTTGCGCCATGTAGCCAATACAAGCCCGCAAAATATAGTTAATATTACTTGTAAACAAATGCAAAATTTCCATGGTCAAATGCATGTTTTAAAAGCAGAAATCGACAGGTGGAAAAAAGGGAACTATTGCATTCTATTTTTAGGCCCGGATGAAGACCGAGTAAAAAAATTAGAACGGGTTCTAGAGGATTATGAAATCAGCGCAAGCATGATAAAAGGTGATCAACCGCTTGTACCAGGTAAAGTCCAGATCATGCAAGGAAATCTTCATGCAGGATTTGAACTCTCGATTCAAAAAATTGCTGTCATCACCGAGGAAGAATTATTTAATAAACGCGTCAAAAAATCAACCAGCCGGCAGAAATTATCGAATGCTGAACGGATAAAAAGTTACTCCGAGTTAAAAATTGGTGACTATGTTGTTCATGTTAATCATGGAATCGGCAAATATTTAGGAATCGAAACGCTCGTTATTAATGGTATCCATAAAGATTACTTGCATATCCGCTACCAAGGATCAGATAAACTCTACGTCCCAGTGGAACAAATTGACCTGGTTCAAAAATATGTAGGATCAGAAGGAAAAGAGCCAAAGGTTTATAAACTCGGCGGCACTGATTGGAAAAAGGTCAAGAAGAAGGTTGAATCATCTGTACAAGATATCGCTGATGACCTGATTAAGCTATATGCAGAGCGGGAAGCGGCAGTTGGTTATGCCTTTTCACCTGATGGGGACCTGCAGCGGGAATTTGAAACTTCCTTTGCCTATCAAGAAACAGAAGATCAGCTGCGCTCAATTCATGAAATTAAAAAGGACATGGAAAGACCTCGTCCGATGGATCGTCTCCTTTGTGGTGACGTCGGTTACGGCAAAACAGAAGTGGCCATCCGTGCCGCATTTAAATCAATTGCAGATGGCAAACAGGTAGCCTTTCTGGTGCCAACGACGATTTTGGCACAGCAGCACTTTGAAACACTTAGAGAGCGTTTTCAGGATTATCCGATTAATATCGGCTTATTAAGCCGGTTCCGTACAAAAAAACAGCAGACAGAAACGATTAAGGGCTTAAAAGCAGGTACAGTTGATATTGTTGTCGGCACTCATCGTCTGCTATCAAAGGATATTATCTATCGCGATTTAGGCCTATTGATTGTCGATGAAGAACAGAGGTTTGGTGTTACACATAAAGAGAAGATCAAAAAGTTGAAGACAAATGTGGATGTGTTAACCTTAACGGCTACACCAATTCCAAGGACACTCCATATGTCGATGCTTGGCGTGCGTGATTTATCGGTTATCGAAACACCACCGGAAAACCGCTTTCCAGTACAAACATATGTTATGGAGTATAATGGTTCATTGGTAAGAGAAGCGATTGAACGTGAGCTTGCCAGGGACGGACAAGTATTCTTTTTATATAACCGGGTTGAAGATATTGAACGTAAGGCTGAAGAAATTTCCATGCTTGTACCAGATGCCCGCGTAACGTTTGCACATGGACAAATGACGGAGAATGAACTGGAATCTGTGATGATTGGTTTCCTGGCCGGGGAATTTGATGTACTCGTGAGTACGACTATTATCGAAACGGGTGTTGACATCCCAAATGTAAATACGTTAATTGTTTTTGACGCAGACCGAATGGGCCTTTCCACACTTTATCAACTGCGTGGCCGGGTAGGCAGATCCAACCGTGTTGCCTATGCCTATTTTACCTACCGAAAGGATAAGGTCTTAACGGAAGTTGCAGAAAAGCGTCTTCAAGCGATTAAGGAATTTACAGAGTTAGGTTCCGGATTCAAAATCGCGATGCGGGACTTATCTATTCGCGGAGCAGGAAACCTATTAGGAGCACAGCAACATGGATTTATTGATTCCGTAGGATTTGACCTTTATTCACAAATGCTCAAGGAAGCAATTGAAGAGCGGAAGGGCGACCTTGGCGGAGAAGTAAAAAAATCCATTGAAATTGATCTGGAAATCGATGCTTATATTCCTGATACGTATATTAAAGATGGGCATCAGAAGATTGAGATGTATAAACGATTTAGAGGGGCAGATAGTCTTGAGGAAATCGAAGAGCTTCAATCGGAGATGATTGATCGTTTTGGCGAATATCCGGTAGAAGTGGATTATCTTTTTCAAATTGCCGAAATCAAGGTTTATGCTTTGTTAAATGGTGTTGAGCAAATTAAACAATTGAAACAAGAGGTCACCATCCTGGTTAATGAGCAGGTTACTGGCAATATTGATGGTAGTAAAATATTCCACATAGGCAACCAGTTTGGCAGAAATATTATTCCTGGGATGGAAGGCTCTAAGTTAAAAATCATGATTAAGACCAAAGAGTATGAAACAGCAGAGTGGCTTCATGCTGTCCGGGAAATGGTCAAAGGAATACCATTGGCAAAAAGGGGCCAAGGAAATCCTGTGAATTAGTGGTAAATTCGCATCTCCTTTGAAAATAACTAGTCCGATTTACCCACTATTTATATCCATAAATGTGATATTTCTCTTATATGTGAAAAAATATTATGTTTGTGAATAGAACTTTCCAGATGAAAGATACTAATTTCAAAGCTGGTGATGATTAACATCATTGCCAAGTTAGTAAAATCATCAGATGAAAGTGAGGCAACATTGGATGAAAGCAACTGGAATTGTTCGTCGAATCGATGATTTGGGTCGTGTTGTTATTCCTAAAGAAATACGCAGAACTTTGCGTATCCGCGAAGGGGATCCGTTAGAGATATTTGTTGATCGAGACGGAGAAGTCATTTTAAAAAAATATTCACCAATCAGCGAGCTAAGCGATTTTGCCAAAGAATATGCAGAAGCCCTATTTGATAGCCTCGGTAATCCTGTTTTAATTTGTGATAGAGATACGTATATTGCAGTAGCTGGTGGATCGAAAAAAGATTATTTAAATAAGAACATCAGTGAGTTAGTTGAAAAAACGATGGAAGAACGAAATTCCGTTCTACATACACAGCAAGGTGAAATGGCATTAATAGAAGGAAATAACGAAGCGGTCTCATCGTACACCATTGGACCTATCATTGCAAACGGGGACCCAATAGGTGGAGTGATTATCTTTTCTAAAGAAGGTACTCTTGGTGAAGTAGAGCAAAAAGCAGTAGAGACTGCTGCTGGATTCCTCGCACGACAAATGGAGTCTTAATAAAGGACTGATAATTTATAAAAAAGAAGGTGTCCCAAAAGTATAACTTTTAGGAGCACCTTCTTTTTTATTCATTAGACTAGTCTGTTGATTTCCGCTCCAGGCACGAGCGGTTTGCGGGGCCTCCCCGTCGCTACGCTCCTGTGGGATCTCCCCTGCCCCATACTCCTGAAGGAGTCTTCGCGCCTTCCACTCAAATCAACAGAGTGTTCAAAAATTATTCATCAACCACTTTTGGGTCAGCCTCTTTTTTATATGCTATAATACCTTGGAGTTTTAATAAGCAGGTGAGAAAATGCAAAAATCCATAAAACAATCAAAAGCCGTCTTTAAAGGGGCCTTCATTTTAACCATTGCGGCGATTGTTACAAAAATCTTAAGTGCCTTTTATCGAATTCCTTTTCAAAATATTGTTGGGGATGTCGGTTTTTACATATATCAGCAAGTTTACCCGTTTTACGGCATGGCTGTAGTTCTGTCTACAACTGGCTTTCCAGTGGTTATCTCTAAGCTTTATGCAGAGCAAAAGGAAAAAGGAGACGCTGTACGGTCCCGCTTGCTTTTATTTGCCTCGTACCTCTTTTTACAGGTTTTTGGGATCATTTGTTTTTTAATTCTTTATCTTGGCGCTGAAGAAATTGCCGATGGAATGAACGACTCACATTTAACCATTTTACTAAGAGTCGTCGCCATTGTGTTTTTAACCTTTCCCATCAGCTCTTTGTTAAGAGGATATTATCAAGCAGTCGGCAATATGGTCCCAACAGCTCTATCACAAGTCGGGGAACAATCGATTCGAGTGCTGACGATTATCCTTTTGTCTTCGATTTTTATGAACAAAGGCCTGTCATTGTACTTCGTCGGGGGCGGGGCGATGTTTGGCTCTATCACCGGGAGTATCATTTCCGCTATCATTCTGTTTATGTTTTTACGGATTCGTAAAGAATGGAAAATAATACAGCCAGTTAAAGGGATGTATCAAAATTATAAAAAGGAAATAGGTGCTATTTGGAAGGCGCTCTTTTTTCAAGGATTGATGATTTGTATAAGTGGAATGCTGATGATCTTTACCCAGTTGGCTGATTCACTTAATCTTTATTCCTTGCTAGTTGCGAATGGAATGGAAGCAGAATTAGCCAAAAGTGTTAAAGGGGTCTTTGACCGCGGTCAGCCATTAATCCAATTAGGAACCGTTGCCGCAACATCCATGTCACTAACCCTTGTGCCGCTGATCACCCGCGCACGTTTAACATCTAAGCCAGTGGAATTGCATAAACATATTCAATTAGCGTTAAAGGTTAGTATTGTTGTTGGTGCCGGGGCTTCAGCAGGACTTTGGGCCATTATCGAGCCTACTAACATGATGCTGTTTGAAAATAAGTCAGGATCAGCTGTTTTGGGGATGCTTAGTTTTGTGATTTTCTTTACATCGGTTATCTTAACAATCATTGCCATCATGCAGGGAATGGGAAAGGTATGGTATCCAGCCTTTGCTGTGATCATGGTGTTTCCGGTAAAATATCTATTAAATGCTTTGTTTATACCGTTAATAGGAATTAGGGGAGCGGCAGTTTCCTCGCTTATTTCATTAGCAATCGTTACACTAATCTTATTGGTGGGATTTAGAAAAATCGCTGCTGGCAGAATATTCATCAATGGATTCTTAAGAACGGCACTGACAGCAACAATGAGTATGGTCCTGTTTTTAAAAGGTTATCTATACATAACAGATTATTTCTTTGTTTATTTTGAAATGGAGCGGCTGGGCGCCGCGATGCAATCGCTAAGCGCAGTAGTAATGGGTGGTTTTTTGTTTTTGCTGATTATAATTCGCGGCGGTATTTTTCGTGAAGAAGAACTGGCATTATTTCCGCTTGGCAGCAAATTCATTCATTTATTAGCACGGAAGGATAGGAGTGAACGTGGTGAAAGAAATTGAGATACTAGGATTGGGTGCTGGCGACTTAGAACAGCTGCCTGTTGGGGTATATAGGAAAATATTAAAGGCAAACCGCCTTTTCTTACGGACAAAAGAGCATCCAGTTGTCACTAGCCTTGAAAAAGAAGGTCTAACTTATGTTTCATTTGATGGTGTCTATGAAAAACATGATCAGTTTGAAGCTGTTTATGAAGAAATTGTTCAAACCTTGCTGCAGGAGGCAATAACGGAAACGGTTATTTACGCTGTTCCCGGGCATCCACTGGTTGCGGAGCGAACGGTTCAGCTTCTGCTGGAATATGGTCCCGAAAAAGGGATCCACATCACTATTGGCGGAGGACAGAGCTTTTTAGATGCCATTTTTGCTTCATTAAAGATTGACCCGGTTGAAGGGTTTCAACTGCTTGATGGTACAGCACTCTTGGCCAGCCAGCTGCAGCTGGAGCAGCATATGTTTATCAGCCAGGTTTATGATCAATTTATCGCATCAGAAGTTAAACTTACCTTAATGGAAAAGCTGCCAGATGACTATGAGGTTTATATTGTGACAGCTGCTGGAAGCAGTCAGGAATCCATTGAAAAAGTTGCCTTGTATGAATTGGACCGAAAAGTAACCGTTAATAATTTAACTTCTGTTTATGTTCCTCCTGTTAAGGATGAGCAAATACTGTTGAAGAATTTTGCAAAGCTTCGTGAGATTATTGCCGTCTTAAGGAGTCCTGAAGGTTGTCCTTGGGATAAGGAACAAACGCATGAAACGTTAAAACGATACTTAATTGAAGAAACCTATGAAGTCATAGAGGCGATTAATAGTGGTGATATTGATCAATTAGTCGAGGAGTTGGGTGATGTACTGCTTCAAGTCATGCTTCATGCCCAAATAGGCGAGGATGATGGATACTTTTCCATTGATGATATTATCGAGGGGCTGTCAGAGAAAATGATTCGCAGGCATCCGCATGTGTTTGGGAATAGGAAGGCGGATACTGCGGAACAAGTGGTTCAGAACTGGCAGGAAATCAAGCAGCAGGAAAAAGGAGAGCAGCCGCATGCCTCCCTATTAGAGGGTGTTTCATTGGCACAGCCAAATTTACTTCGCGCCTATGAACTGCAAAAAAAAGCGGCAAAGGCTGGCTTTGATTGGAAGGAAATTCGACCAGCGCTCGAGAAAGTGAAAGAAGAGCTGGATGAATTTGTGAATGAGCTTGATGGAACAGAGGAAGGACTTCTCCTTGCTAAAAAGGAATTCGGCGACCTGCTGTTTGCTTTTGTGAATGTGGCGAGATTTTTAAACATTCATCCGGAAGAAGCCTTATTTGAAACAAATGAAAAGTTTATCCGAAGGTTTCGGTATGTTGAAGAAAAGGTAAAGAATAGTGGTCGGTCATTTGAAGAGCATACACTTGAACAGCTCGATCAATACTGGGATGAAGCGAAGGAAAAGGGATTATAAAAGAGGGGGGAAGTACAAATGCGCTTAGATAAGTTTTTAAAGGTTTCACGAATCATAAAGAGAAGGACTTTGGCGAAAGAAGTTTCTGATCAAGGCAGAATTGAAATTAATGGTAAAGAGGCAAAGGCCAGCTCCACGGTTAAAGTAGGCGATGAATTAACCATCCGCCTTGGGCAGCGGAAAATAACTGCCCGAATTGATCGAATTCAAGAAACATCCCGTAAGGAAGAAGCCGCGGAAATGTATACGATTTTAAAAGAAGAGAAGCTGGGCTCTCAAGACCCCTTTTAGGTAACGGTTCTAATTTACCTATCCCTCACATAAAAATGTACAAAAGGGTTGTACAAATGATTGTGAGGGATGAAAGATGAGCCAATATTATGATAGCAATCCACCAAAAAGCAGTGTTCCTGACCATGATGTCATTATGAGAGGAAGAAAGCTGCTTGATATTACCGGAGTAAAACAAGTAGAAAGCTTTGATAATGAGGAATTCCTATTAGAAACAGTAATGGGGTTTTTAGCCATCAAAGGACAAAACCTACAAATGAAGAATTTGGATGTCGAAAAAGGGATTGTCTCCATTAAGGGAAAAATATTTGACTTAGTTTATCTGGATGAACAGCATGGGGAGAAAGCTAAAGGCTTCTTTAGCAAGTTATTCAAATGACCCTATCAACACAATTCCTTACCATGCTCTCCATGATTGGCATGGGGTCATTGTTTGGCGCCATGTTTGATACGTATCAACGGTTTTTAAATCGTCCAAAACAAAAAGCTTGGATTGTCTTCATAAATGATATTTTATTTTGGGTTATTCAAGCTTTAATTATTTTCTATACTTTATTCATAGTAAACAGTGGAGAATTGCGTTTTTACATCTTCATTGCACTTCTTTGCGGATTTGCCGCCTACCAGGCATTGTTAAAAGGTATTTACCTTCATCTCTTAGAGATGGGGATTCGATCGGTTATCGCCATTTATAAATTTATAACCAAGATGATTCAAATGTTGATTTATAAACCTGTCGTTGGTTTTATTCAGCTATTGATTATGATCATTCTCGCACTTGGCAGGGGACTAATCACCCTTGTCAAATTTGTTTATAAGGTTTTACTGTTCATACTGAAAATTGTTGTATTTCCAGTGCAGAAAATATTGTTGTTATTTTGGAAACTTTTGCCGAAAGGTATTAAAAAAACCGTCGAGAAGTTATATAATAAAACGGCAGGAAATTTAAAGGAAATAATGAATTATATTAATAAATGGCGAGATAAATGGAAAAAGAAAAAAGAGTAAGGAGGTTTTACGGGGAATGGGAGCAGATTTAAAAAGAAATGTATCTAAAATTCAGACAACCTATGTGGAGAAGCAAGAATACGCCGAGATTGCCTCAAGCAGGAAAAGAAGATTAGTGCTAAGACGTTTATCGGTGTTTTTTGTTTTTGCTAGCTTGCTAACCTATTTGATGATTTCAAATCACATTTCCCAAACCGCTAAACTCGATGCTAAACTGGCGCAAAAGAAAAAGCTTGATCATCAGCTTGCAGATTTGAAAAAACAGGAATCGATTCTTAAAGAAAATATTATTAAATTAAATGATGATGATTATATAGGAAAGTTAGCGAGAAAAGAGTATTTTTTCTCGAAAAAGGATGAAGTTATTTTTAATATTCCTGATGACAGTAAAGAAAATTGACCCAGCTGTGCGAGTTATTGACACTGATTTTTTAGTTTCTGTATAATATATAAAAAGTTTGATTTTTTGAAAATTTAAGGAGGAACATTCTTTTTATGTCAATTGAAGTAGGCAGCAAGTTACAAGGAAAGGTAACAGGGATAACTAATTTCGGAGCGTTTGTGGAGCTGCCGGATGGATCAACAGGACTTGTACACATCAGTGAGGTTGCGGACAATTATGTAAAAGATATTAACGACCATTTAAAGGTTGGCGACCAAGTTGAGGTTAAAGTCCTTAATGTTGAGAAAGATGGAAAAATAGGCTTATCGATTAAAAAGGCAAAGGATCGGCCAGAGCCTGAAAAAAAGCAATATTCACAATCGCAACGCCCTCGTCAAAACCGTTCAAACGATCGTAATAACAATAAAGGGGAAACCTTTGAGTCTAAAATGGCCAAATTCCTAAAAGATAGTGAGGATCGTTTAACTTCCTTAAAACGCCATACGGAATCCAAGCGTGGAGGAAGAGGAGCTAGACGGGGTTAACTTGCTGCACACTTAATGGGGATAAGGCAGGTTTCACTTAATAGATAAGAGACAAGTCAACAGCGGCTTGTCTTTTTTTAATGCATTAAAGGTGCCTGTCACCATGTGAAGAATTCACATGGTGACAGGCACCTTTTCTACTTTAAACGACATAAATATATTATTTGAATGAATATAGTGAAAACCGTCGAACGATTATCTGAACTTGTTCACTATTTTGACAAACTTTTAAATCTATTAATTTTATAATAGTTTGCAACGATGAAAGAATAGGGAGTGTGATTTATGGAAAAGACTAACGTAAGTTTCATAGAACCAGTCGGGGAAGTCAACCTTCATTCATCTAAATGGGATTTGGGAAGAGGATTACGGAAAGGTCAATTAATGCTTGAGTCCTTTTTTATTAAAAAGGGTTATCTATTAGTATTAGTAGGATTCTTACTTGGGCGGGCTTTGATTTTAGCAAAGTTAACGCCATTCTGCCTGCCTTTTTTCGCCTCAGTTTATTTAATCAAACGAGACCGGGCACCGCTTGCCCTGATCGGGTTAATCGTTGGGGCATCTACTATTTCTTTAGGAAATGCTGCCTTTACCTTCGCTGTAACTGTTCTATTTTTAACTATCTATCGAATGAGTGAAAAGTGGCTGACGAATGAGGTACGATCCCTGCCATTTTTTGTCGGGATTATCTTAGGCGTAGGGAAATTAATTGAGTCCTTTATTCTATCAAGACAATTAACCCTCTATGATTTAATGATGGTAGGGGTTCAAGCAAGCCTGGCCTTTATCCTCACACTTATTTTTCTGCAAAGTATTCCATTATTAACTCTAAATAAACGGAGACAGCTGTTAAAAACGGAAGAGATTGTTTGTTTAATAATCATGCTTGCCTCGATTATGTCTGGGACAATCGGTTGGAAGGTTTATGATATGTCGATCGAACATATCATGTCGAGATATTTGGTATTGGTCTTTTCCTTTATTGCCGGGGCCACAGTCGGTTCCACGGTCGGAGTAGTGACCGGGTTGATTTTTAGTCTTGCAAGTGTATCAAGCTTCTATCATATGAGTCTGCTAGCCTTTTCAGGGGTGCTTGGCGGTTTATTAAAAGAAGGCAAAAAAATTGGAGTATCCATCGGTTTGTTTATTGCCACTCTGCTGATTGGTATGTATGGGGAAGGCGGGGGCTCCATTCTACAAACGGTCCTGGAGACTTTATCTGCCATTCTCCTCTTTCTCCTAACTCCACAGGCCCTTACATCAAGACTGGCAAAATATATCCCGGGAACACCGGAGCATACGGCAGAACAGCAAAAATACATGCGTAAAATGCGTGATGTTACAGCACAAAGAGTGTCCCAATTTTCGGGTGTCTTCCACGCACTATCTAAAAGCTTCTCACAAATGGAAGTGATGCAGGAGGATGAGGAAGAAAACCGTGAAATGGATTATTTCATGAGCAATGTAACGGAACGGACTTGCCAAACCTGTTTTAAAAAGGAACAATGCTGGGCAAAGAATTTTAATACAACCTATGCATCGATGGAGGAGATTATTCATGAAATGGATCAAAATGATGGAAATGTTTCACCAAGAATGGCAAGAGAATGGGAGAAAATTTGTTCTCGTCCAAAAAAGGTATACGAAACCATTGGGCAGCAGTTAACCTTCTTTCAAGCCAATTTAAAATTAAAGAAGCAAGTGCGGGAAAGCCGTAAGCTCGTTGCAGAGCAATTATTGGGTGTTTCAGAAGTCATGGATAACTTTGCAAAAGAAATCCAGCGTGAAAGAGAGAATCATTATAAACAAGAAGAACAAATTATGGAGGCAATCCAGGATTTTGGGATTCAGATTGAACAGGTTGAAATTTACAGCCTCGAACCAGGCAATGTCGACATTGAGATGACTGTACCATTTTGTAATGGTCACGGAGAATGCGATAAATTAATTGCGCCGATGCTGTCAGATATTCTCGGGGAAACGATTATTGTAAACAGGGAGGAATGCGCCGTCCTCCCTCATGAATTATGTAATGTGAACTTCCGCTCTTCGAAGGCTTATACGGTAGATACGGGCGTAGCCCATGCAGCCAAAGATGGCGGTTTAGTATCAGGAGACAGCTATTCGACGATTGAGCTCGGACTAGGTAAATTCGCCATCGCTATTAGTGACGGAATGGGGAATGGGGAAAGAGCTCATTATGAAAGCAGTGAGACACTTCAGCTGTTGCAAAAAATATTGCAATCCGGAATAGAAGAGAAGGTTGCGATTAAGTCGGTAAACAGCATCCTATCACTTCGGACGACTGATGAAATTTTTTCTACATTGGATTTAGCGATGATTGACCTGAAAGATGCATCCGCAAGGTTTCTTAAAATTGGCTCGACACCAAGTTTTATCAAAAGAGGAAATAAAGTTATTAAAATACAGGCGAGTAATTTACCAATGGGCATCCTTCAAGAATTTGAAGTGGATGTTGTCAGTGAACAATTAAAAGCAGGGGATCTGCTCATTATGATGAGTGATGGGGTATTTGAAGGACCTAAGCATGTAGAGAATTATGACTTATGGATGAAACGAAAGGTACAGGAATTGGAGACGGATGACCCGCAAGAGGTTGCCGATTTAATCATGGAGGAAGTTATTCGATCGAGATCTGGTTTGATTGATGATGACATGACGGTGACGGTTGCCAAAATCAAACACAACACACCAAAGTGGGCCTCCATCCCCATTCAAAAAGTAAAGCGTCATGCCTAACCATTTAATTTATCCATCCTTCCAATAAACTATGTATAAATCAACCATATCCCGTCGAAAATGGTAGCAATACTATACTGGAGGGAGAAGGTTATGTACACAGGGAAGATTCGGCAAATTTTACTGATTACAGATGGCTGCTCAAACCAAGGGGATGACCCGATTGCGATGGCAGCCCTTGCAAATGAACAAGGGATTACGGTAAATGTCATTGGTGTCATGGAACATGATGTGATTGATGAAAAAGGAATCACTGAAATTGAAGGAATGGCCATGTCAGGCGGTGGAGTCAGTCAAATTGTTTATGCGGAAAGGCTATCGCAAACGGTGCAAATGGTTACTCGTAAAGCAATGAATCAAACCATTCAAGGTGTTGTAAACCGTCAGCTTCAGGAAATATTAGGACGTTCACAAACAATGGAGGATCTACCTCCTGAAAAGCGCGGCGAAGTAATGGAGGTTGTCGATGAATTAGGGGAAACTGTCGAACTAGAGGTGTTGATTCTTGTCGATACAAGCGCAAGTATGAAACATAAACTCCCTACCGTAAAAGAAGCACTCCTTGACCTATCTCTAAGCTTGAACGCCAGGACGGGAGATAATCTTTTTTCGGTGTATGTATTTCCCGGGAAAAAGAATGATGTCGAAAAATTGCTCGATTGGACACCGAAACTACAAGTTTTGACAAGTGTCTTTTCTCAGCTTTCGACCGGGGGCATTACGCCAACTGGACCGGCAATAAAAATGGCCTTATCTGCTTTTACAGAAAAAAAACAATCATTAAGGAGCCTGCTGTCTCGTGATGATGAATCATACTTTGAAGAATCAATGTAAGGCTAGCCCAGGGACAATCATTACAGGAAAATGGCATGCGAAAAAATATACGATTATTAAGGAACTAGGATTTGGTGCAAATGGGGTGGTTTATCTCGCCAAGCATAACGACACACAGGTCGCTTTAAAAATGAGTGATAATGGTATGTCAATCACCTCAGAGGTTAATGTTTTAAAATCCTTTGCAAAGGTCCAGGGACACTCCCTCGGACCTTGTTTGCTTGATGTTGATGATTGGTATTATGATAACAGCCGTATTTCTTTCTATGTGATGGAATATATTCAGGGACCGGATTTCCTGTCCTTCCTGCAAACGAAAGGAACATCCTGGACGAGTGTTTTATTTTTGCAGCTGTTGAATGATTTGGAGCAGCTTCATCAAAGTGGCTGGGTATTTGGGGATTTGAAACCGGAGAATTTAATTGTAACAGGACCTCCTCCAAAAATCAGATGTATAGATGTGGGCGGCACGACCATTCAGGGCAGGGCGATTAAAGAATTCACCGAGTTTTATGATCGCGGATATTGGGGGTTAGGCTCCAGAAAGGCTGAATCCTCCTACGATTTATTCGCGGTTGCCATGATCATGATTAATACAGCCTATCCGAAACGATTTACGAAAACAACTGGTGGACTTCAGCAGCTGAAGAATGCGATTCGACAAAAACAGGAATTAATAAAATTTGAACCTGTAATTCTAAAAGCACTCCAAGGTCAATACATTCAAGCTAAACAAATGCGGGCAGATTTATTAGCTTTAATGACCGAGAGTAAGAGCTTTCCCGCCCAAACAAAACCTCAGGTAAACAAACCTGATCCTCTTCAGGCGAGGCAAGCAGGGGGAAAAGATGCACAATCCGTTCCACTTTCAAGACAAAGTTACAGGCAAAGAAAGAAAAAAAGCGGCTGGATGGAATTTTTATTTATCTCAATTGTTCTAGGTGTGTTATATGCTTGGTATACTTTTAATAATTTACCGTAATAAATTGAAACCAATTTTACTTTCATCCGTATAAAGAGAAAGCCAATTTTTCATTGACTTAATTTTTGATAGTTCATAATCAAAAGTGGTAAGCTAAAAAGAAAAGCGAAAGCACACGGTTAGCGGCGTATGGATTGGATCCGCTCCGAAAGAGATAAAGGAAAACTGAAAAGCGGAAGCGCCTTGAACAGGGGCGACAGGCATAAGACGAGCCGGCGAGAAGGCTGCACTTTAGCCTTCTTGACGGATTGGCTTATGACCCCGAGCCCCTAGGCGCTGAAGCTAGACAATCCGGAGAGCGTAAGCGATCCGATGTTGACTTATCGTAAGGAGGAGAGGGCCAATACACTAGCCGCTGTGCGCTGAAGCTGGACAAAAGAAAAGCGAAAGCGCCTTTTTAAGAGGCGTTCCCTAATTCGTTTTAATCAAATTTGCTTTAGAAAGTGTGCAATTGATATGTTGGAATCAAAAGTTGAGTCTTTTTTGCAGCATCATTCCTTTTCCCTGGAAAACAAAAGGATTGTAGTGGGGGTTTCAGGCGGGCCTGATTCATTAGCACTGCTACATTATTTGCTGAAGGAAAGAGAAAAAAGAAATCTGTTTCTTGTGGTTGCCCACGTTGATCATATGTTCCGTGGAGAAGAATCTTTCCAAGATGCCATGTTTGTCAAAAACTTTTGCGGACAATACAACATTGCGTTTGAAATGATCCAAGTTAATGTCACCAAAATCATGGAGGAAACAGGAAAAAGCTCTCAAATTGCCGGAAGAGAAGTAAGATATAATTTTTATCATACAATAATGGAACAGTACCACTCCCCGTATTTAGCATTAGGGCACCATGGTGATGACCAAATGGAGACCATGCTTATGCGGCTCACACGAGGAAGCAGTGGAAAGGCAAGAGCGGGTATCCCATTTTCCAGGCCGTTTTATGAAGGGGTTATTTTTCGCCCTTTCTTATGCTTAACAAAAGATGAGCTTCAAAACTATTGTGATAGGCATCATCTCGTTCCTCGGATAGACCCAAGCAATGCGAAGAGTATTTATAGTCGAAATCGTTTTCGTAAACAGGTGCTGCCTTTCCTTAAAGCCGAAAACAGACAAGTGCATGAACATTTTCAACGGTTTAGTGAAGAACTGCAAAGCGATGAAGAGTATTTGCAGGAATTAACAGCGGAGCGATTGAATAAAGTATTGACAAAAAGAGAAGAGGACAAAATTACTATTGACATAAAACAATTCCAAGCAATGCCTTTACCTTTACAAAGGAGAGGGATTCAACTAATATTAAACTATCTTTACAAAGAAAAACCTGCATCTCTTTCTGCAATACATATTGATCAAGTATTTTCTTTAATTTCCCATCATGAACCTTCAGGAACACTTGATCTTCCTAATGGTTTAAAGGTTATTCGCTCATATTTTCAACTTTTTTTTCAATATGAGCAAATAAAGCCAGAATCATTTTATTTTGAAATCAATGAGCCTGGAACGATTATGCTGCCAAATGGAGGCAGCATTATAATCGAATATATAACTGGGGAAAACCCTGACATGTTAAGGAATAGTGCCATTTTTAATGCAGCTCTTATTCAATTTCCATTAATTATCCGAAATAGAAAAAAGGGCGATCGAATGAAAATCAAAGGCATACAGGGTTCGAAAAAATTAAAAGATATTTTTATTGATCAAAAAGTTCCACGGCAGGACCGGGATATGTGGCCGGTCATAACTGACGGAAAGGGAATCATTATTTGGCTTCCAAATTTAAAAAGGTCTTCTTTTGAAGGTATCGATGCAACTGCAGAACAATATATCCAACTAACATACATTATGTAATGATCTTCTAGGGGGCACAATTTATGATGAAAGATGATATTGAAAAGGTATTAGTATCAGAAGAAGAAATTCAAGATAAGATTAAGCAATTAGCTGGGCAGTTAACGGAAGAGTACCAAGACCGTTTCCCGCTTGCGATTGGGGTTTTAAAAGGAGCAATGCCATTCATGGCAGACCTGTTAAAACGAATGGATTGTTATCTTGAAATGGATTTTATGGATGTATCGAGTTATGGTACAGCCCTTGTATCTTCCGGAGAAGTTAAAATTTTAAAGGACCTTGATACTTCGGTTGAAGGCAGGGACATATTAATTATTGAAGACATCATTGATAGTGGTTTAACACTCAGTTATCTGGTTGATTTATTCCGTTATCGTAAAGCAAAATCAATTAAAATTGTTACTCTACTCGACAAACCAACTGGCAGAAAGAGCGATATACAGGCTGATTATGTTGGCTTTGTTGTTCCAGATGCGTTTGTGGTAGGTTACGGATTAGATTATATTGAAAAATACCGAAATTTACCATATATTGGTGTATTAAAACCAGAAGTATATAGCAAATAATGAATGAAGAAGAAGTAGTAAGCCTGGTTCCTGAAAGCCTTTTTACTGAGAGTAATTCCTTGAATTAGTAAGATTTTCTATGATACTATTTAATATAGTTTTTATCCGCGGGAGGAGGTAAGAGATGAATCGGATTTTCCGTAATACCATCTTTTATTTATTAATATTTTTAGTAATTATCGGCGTGGTGAGTTTCTTTAATGGAAGCAATGAGCCGACAGATCATATTTCATATGATAAATTTGTAACACAGCTGGAAAGTGGTAAAGTTAAGTCATTTTCTATGCAGCCTGAACGTGGTGTTTATGAGGTTCAGGGACAGCTTGAAGCGAATAACAAGAAGTTTATTACCTATATTCCTAACAGTGAAAAGATTCTCGACCGTATTGATAAGGCTGATTCAAAAGTGGAAGTTTTACCGGCAAAAGAAACAAGCGGCTGGGTTACCTTCTTTACTTCCATTATACCGTTCGTGATTATCTTTATTTTATTTTTCTTTTTGTTAAACCAAGCTCAAGGCGGCGGAAGCCGAGTCATGAACTTTGGTAAATCAAAGGCAAAGCTATATAACGATGATAAGAAAAAGGTTCGTTTTAGAGATGTTGCTGGTGCAGATGAAGAAAAAGCAGAATTAGTAGAAGTAGTTGAATTCTTAAAAGACCCTCGTAGGTTTGCTGAACTAGGAGCAAGGATTCCAAAAGGTGTCCTTTTAGTAGGACCTCCTGGTACAGGTAAGACATTACTAGCACGCGCCACTGCGGGTGAAGCGGGCGTACCTTTCTTTTCGATCAGCGGTTCAGATTTCGTGGAAATGTTTGTCGGGGTTGGGGCTTCTCGTGTACGTGATTTATTTGAAAATGCAAAAAAGAATGCTCCGTGTATTATCTTTATTGATGAAATTGATGCCGTTGGACGCCAGCGTGGAGCTGGACTTGGCGGTGGACATGATGAACGTGAACAAACATTGAATCAACTTTTAGTTGAGATGGATGGATTCGGAGCTAATGAGGGTATTATAATTATAGCTGCCACAAACCGTGCAGATATTCTTGATCCAGCATTATTACGCCCAGGCCGTTTTGACCGTCAAATTACGGTTGATCGTCCAGATGTAGTTGGTCGTGAGGCGGTACTGAAGGTCCATGCACGTAATAAACCATTAGACGAAACCGTTAATTTAAAAAATATCGCGATGCGGACACCTGGTTTTTCTGGTGCTGATTTGGAAAACTTATTGAATGAAGCAGCATTAGTTGCTGCCCGCAGCAATAAAAAGAAAATTGACATGGAAGACATTGATGAAGCAACAGACCGTGTTATTGCAGGTCCTGCCAAAAAGAGCCGTGTTATTTCAGAAAAAGAACGCCGCATTGTTGCTTTCCACGAAGGCGGTCATACTGTTATTGGCTTAGTACTTGATGAAGCGGACATGGTTCACAAAGTTACGATTGTCCCACGTGGGCAGGCTGGCGGATACGCTGTTATGCTTCCAAGAGAAGATCGTTACTTTATGACGAAACCTGAATTACTTGATAAAATTGTAGGTTTATTAGGCGGACGGGTTGCGGAGGAAATTGTGTTTGGTGAGGTAAGTACTGGTGCACATAACGACTTCCAACGTGCAACAGGAATTGCTCGTAAGATGGTAACCGAATACGGAATGAGTGATAAGCTTGGTCCACTCCAATTTGGTCAAGGTTCAGGCGGTCAAGTTTTCCTAGGACGTGACATCCATAATGAACAAAATTATTCTGATGCGATTGCCTATGAAATTGACTTGGAAATCCAAAGTATTATAAAAGAATGTTATGAAAGAGCTAGAAAAATCCTTATGGAAAATCGTGATAAGCTTGACCTCATCGCCACGACACTTCTTGAGGTTGAAACGCTTGTCGCTGAACAAATTAAATATCTAGTGGAAAATGGTCATATGCCTGAACCGTCTCTTCATTTAGAAACGGTTAAAATAGGACCCAAAAAAACAGATGATGTGAAGGTTAATATCAATAAAAAGAAGGATGAAGCTGATAATGAGGAAAAATCTTTCCTAGACAGCCCTTCAGATGATATTGACTATAAGTAAATAAAGTGGAAAAGAGTGCTTCAAGGAGGCACTCTTTTTTTTTACTCATATCCTATTTATGATATGATGTTGCGTATGAGGTAAAGAATATTAATAAAAGCGAGTGATAGATTTGATTTTCGTATTTGATGTGGGAAATACCAATATCGTCTTAGGTGTTTATGATGGGGACGACCTGAAGTATCATTGGCGGGTTGAAACAAATCGCAACCGTACAGAAGATGAGTTTGGAATGAATATAAAGGCCTTATTTGACTTTTCGGGCCTTACCTTTTCTGATATTGATGGCATTATTATTTCTTCAGTTGTACCACCGATCATGTTTGCTTTGGAAAGAATGTGTCAAAAGTATTTTCACCTAAAGCCACTTGTTGTCGGACCTGGCATAAAAACAGGACTTAATATTAAATACGAAAATCCAAGAGAGGTTGGCGCAGACAGAATTGTGAATGCTGTGGCTGCTATTCACGAATATGGGAGCCCGCTAATCATTGTGGATTTTGGTACAGCAACCACTTATTGTTATGTGAATGAGGAACGTCAATATATGGGTGGAGCAATTGCACCTGGAATTGGAATTTCGACAGAGGCTCTATATTCCAGAGCAGCAAAATTACCGCGGATTGAAATCGCTAGACCAGAAGGAGTAATTGGAAAGAACACGGTTTCTGCTATGCAGGCAGGTATTGTCTATGGCTATGTAGGGCAAGTTGAAGGAATAGTGAAAAGAATGATGGATCAAAGCACAAAACAGCCTACTGTAATCGCAACAGGCGGATTAGCAGGCTTAATTTCACAAGAGTCAAAGATTATTGATATTGTTGATCCTTTTTTAACTTTGAAGGGTCTTTCACTTATCTATAAACGGAACATGGGATAACCTAATCTTATTCACCAAGAAGGGAGCGAGACAATGAAGGATTATTTAGTAAAGGCATTAGCCTATGATGGAAATATACGGGCATATGCTGTTCGCACGACAGATACCATCCGTGAGGCACAACGCCGTCATCAAACATGGCGCACGGCGTCAGCTGCACTTGGCCGTACGATGACTGCAGCTGTCATGATGGGGGCTATGCTGAAAGGTGAGGATAAACTCACTGTAAAAATCAATGGGGGCGGTCCGCTCGGCCCAATAGTGGTTGATAGTAATGCTAAGGGTGAGGTCCGCGGTTACGTAACTAATCCAGAGGTTGATTTTGAGTCCAATGAACATGGCAAACTTGACGTCCGCCGTGCAGTTGGCACCGAGGGTATGTTAGCTGTAGTAAAGGATATTGGCTTACGTGACTTCTTTTCCGGACAAGTACCATTGGTATCAGGAGAACTGGGAGAAGACTTTACCTATTACTTTGCCACTTCCGAACAAGTACCTTCTTCTGTGGGAGTTGGTGTATTAGTGAACCCGGATGACTCCATTTTGGCTGCAGGAGGATTTATTTTTCAATTAATGCCTGGAACACCTGAGGAGCTTATATCTAAATTAGAAGAACGTTTAAAAACAATTGAGCCAATATCAAAACTAATTGAACGAGGTCTTAGCCCTGAACAAATCCTTGAAGAATTGTTTGGAAGAGAGCATGTAAAGATCTTAGAAACGATGCCGGTCAGCTTTGAATGTAATTGCTCCAAAGAGCGGTTTGCCAATGCAATTATTGGTCTGGGCGCTGCTGAAATAACTGCTATGATTGAAGAAGATGGACAGGCGGAGGCACACTGTCACTTCTGTAATGAAAAGTATCAGTATTCAAAGGAAGAGCTTGAAGCATTAAGGTCAGAAACGAAATAATTCTTTATGATGCAAAGGATCCAGCGCAAGCACCAGTCCCTAGTGTATTTCGCTAGCTGGCGCTTGCGCTTTTCGTAAGAAATAAGAAATAAAAAAAATCTTTGAGAATTGTCCAGTGCAAGCGCCCTAGCGGCTAGTGTCCTTCGCACTCCGCCCTACGATAAGTCAACACGAAAAAGCTATCGCTCTTCGTGTTTCCTTTATCTCAGTTGGAGTACTCCAGGTCATACGCCGCTGACCAGGGCGCTTGCACTTTTCTATTGGAGGAAAAATGGGGAAGAAGCAGCTTTGGATGATTATTGCCGCCCTTGTTTTTTTTAACTGTCTGACTGTAGCTTACTTTTTAACAAGGGTAAACGAGGTAAATGGTGTAGCAGCTAATGACGAGGCAGTGGCAAATGTAGGGGAAAAGGAAATTTCGAGACAAGCCTGGCTGAATGAGTTAGAGGCTAAATATGGCAAAGATGTATTGAAGGAAATGATTGATCATAAGGTAATTGAAGAAATGGCGGCAAAATACAAAATTAAGGTATCAAATCAAGATATTGACCGAGAGTATCGAATGCTTCAAACCACTTATAATGCTTTTAGTCAGAAAAATCATCAAACCGAAACTAAATGGAAGGAACAAATCCGCAGCAGTCTGCTCTTAGAAGAGCTTTTGACTAAGGATGTGTCTGTTTCCAACAGTGAACTAAAAAGGTATTATACTAAAAATAAAAATCTTTTCAGTGTACCAGCTGCCTACCATTTATCACATATTGTGGTCAAAACAAAAAAAGAAGCAAAAACAGCGGCAAAAGAGCTTGCCCATGGGTCTAGCTTTTCAGCCATGGCTATGGAACGGTCGATTGAGGAGTTTTCGGCCAATGAAGGCGGGGATATCGGCTATATTAGCGAAGGGGATGAGCGATATCCGAAGCAATATTTGAGCGCGGCTAAGAAATTAAAACCAAAGGCTGTCAGCAAGCCTATAAAGGTGAAGGACGGATATGTCCTCCTAAAACTTAATGGGAAACTTAGTGGGAAAAGCTATTCCTTTAATGAGGTTAAAGATCAAATCCGCCGGCAAATTGCTCTAGAGCAAATGAAGACACCAGCTACTGCCTCTATTTTTTGGGATGAAGCTAAGGTCAATTGGTTTTATGGAGATAAAGACTCAAATTAAAGACACCGTTTATCCCTTAAAAAGGACCATTTGGGTAACTAGTACAAACGGCTTATTTCTACAACTAATATTTTCAATTTATTTGAAATTTTACAATCAAAACAATTGACAAGTTGGCTTGAAAACTGGTAAATTTAATAATATAAATCCAATAAAAATACTCGGAATAGGGGTGCCCTAATGGTTCGTGTTGCAAATTCAGTGGCTGAATTAGTTGGCCAAACACCAATTGTAAAATTAAACAGATTAGTAGATGAAAATAGTGCTGACGTTTATCTAAAACTTGAATATTTTAACCCAGGCAGCAGTGTTAAAGACCGTATTGGTCTGGCCATGATTGAAGCGGCAGAAGACCAAGGTTTAATTAAACCAGGTGATACAATCATTGAACCAACAAGTGGAAATACAGGTATCGGGCTTGCTATGATTGCAGCAGCGAAAGGTTACAAAGCAATCTTCGTTATGCCTGAAACAATGAGCTTAGAAAGAAGAAATCTTCTTCGTGCTTATGGTGCTGAGCTTGTTTTAACACCTGGACCAGCAGGTATGAAGGGTGCTATTGCTAAAGCAGAAGAGTTAGTTAAGGAACACGGTTACTTCTTACCACAACAATTTAAAAACCAAGCAAACCCTGAAGTACATAAAAGAACGACAGGTAAAGAAATTGTAGAACAAATGGATCAACTTGATGCTTTTGTATCCGGAATCGGAACAGGTGGAACGATTTCAGGTGCAGGTAGTGTTATTCGTGAGAAGTTCCCAGAAGTCAAAATTGTTGCCGTTGAGCCAAAAGATTCACCAGTTTTATCAGGCGGTAACCCTGGTCCGCACAAACTTCAAGGACTTGGTGCAGGATTTGTTCCTGATACATTAAATACAAATATTTATGATGAAGTGATCCAAATTGGTACGGAAGAAGCATTTGAAGCATCTCGCCGTGCTGCTAGAGAAGAAGGTATCCTAGGCGGTATTTCTTCTGGTGCAGCTATTTCTGCAGCCCTAAAGGTAGCGAAAGAATTAGGAAAAGGTAAAAAGGTACTAGCGATTATTCCTGATAATGGAGAGCGTTATTTAAGTACCCCACTTTACCAATATGATGCCGAATAAATAAGGAAGGAGGCGTTGGCAAGTTTTTGCCGAAGCCTCTTTTTTTTGCAAAAACTATGATAAAATGTGAAAAAACAAGCTGTGGGGGAATACGGAATGAGAACAACTCAGGAACAAATCAAGTGCGGGCCCTATACCTTGGATTATGCGAAAAAAACGATTGTAATGGGAATTTTAAATGTTACCCCGGATTCCTTCTCAGATGGTGGGAATTTTAATCAAATTGAGCGCGCGGTTCAACACGCTAGGGAAATGGTGGAAAATGGTGCTGATATTATTGATATTGGTGGTGAATCCACTAGACCGGGTTATACGGTCATTTCCGATGAGGAAGAAATTGACCGGGTTGTCCCAGTAATAAAAGCCATATCGGAACAGGTCCCAATTCCAATCTCGATCGACACCTATAAAGCAGAGGTTGCCAAGCAGGCAATCGAGGCGGGGGCCCATATTATTAACGATATTTGGGGAGCTAAAGCCGATACTAAAATGGCAAGGATTGCCGCTGACTATAATGTCCCTATCATCCTGATGCATAATCGTCATGATCGGAATTACAACTCTTTTATGAGAGATGTCTTAAATGACCTATATGAAAGTATTACAATTGCAAAAAATGCCGGAGTTAGAGATGAAAATATCATTTTGGATCCCGGTATAGGTTTTGCACGTAATTATCAGGAAAACATGTTAACCATGCAAAACTTAGAAAAGTTTGTCATGCTGGGCTATCCCGTACTATTAGGGACATCTAGAAAATCAATGATCGGACAGGCATTAGACCTGCCTGTTCATGAAAGAATCGAGGGCACTGGTGCAACTATTTGTTATGGGATTCAAAAAGGCTGCCAGATGATCCGTGTTCATGACGTAAAAGAAATGAGCAGAATGGCTAAAATGATGGATATATTGATGGGGAAGGGTGCTGTCATTGGATAAAATATATGTAAATATGATGGAGTTTTATGGTTATCACGGCGTGTTTCCCGAGGAAAATCGGTTAGGCCAGCGCTTTATCGTAGATTTAGCGGTTTCTGTTGATTTAAAAAAAGCGGGATTAACGGATGAACTTAAGTTTTCCGTTAATTATGGTGAATTGTATCAGGTTTGTAAGGAAGTAGTTGAGGGGAAACCCTATAAGCTCTTAGAGGCAGTCGCTGAAGAAATTGCGGCAAGTATCATAAAGGTATTCCCGCTTGTAATGGATGTTACTGTTAAAGTAATTAAACCAGATCCTCCAATACCGGGGCATTACAAATCAGTTGCCGTAGAAATTACGAGGAGTAGATAAAAGTGGAAAATACAGCATTTATTGCCCTTGGTTCTAATATAGGAAACCGTTATGATAATATAGTTAGTGCGATTAATCGATTAAAGAGTTATCCTGCTATCCAATTGGTAAATTTGTCATCTGTGTACGAAACGGACCCTGTTGGATATGAGGATCAAGATGTATTTTTGAACATGGTAATCAAGGTTCAAACGAACCTAAGTGCGATGGAATTATTAGAGATATGTTTAAAAATTGAATTAGAACTTGGAAGGAAAAGGGAAATTAAGTGGGGGCCACGGACGATAGACCTTGACATTCTAACTTTTAACCAAGAAAATATAGAATCAGAGAAACTTACTATACCGCACCCGAGGATTGTTGAGCGGGCATTTGTATTAGTTCCGTTAGTTGAAATTGATTCAAACCTTAGAATAACTGGGGTGGATAAACCTCTTAACATATTGTTAGACGAACTACCAGATAAAGAAGGGGTCCGATTATGGAAGCGGAAAAATGGGGAAGACGTATTCGTGCCTATCGGAAGCTAAAGGGTTATACACAAGAAGGCTTTTCGAGGGAACTAGGTGTATCGGTATCTATTTTAGGTGAGATTGAAAGAGGAAATCGCCTGCCTGCCGAAGATTTAATTGAGAGAATTGCTGATTCTTTAAAAATTAGTATAGAGGACTTAAAACCAAGAGAATAGAGAAATGGAGGTACCGAATGTTAAAAATAGGTGATATTGAAATAAAAAATCCTGTTGTTTTAGCGCCTATGGCAGGTGTATGTAATTCAGCATTCCGTCTGACTGTTAAAGAGTTTGGCGCTGGTTTGGTATGTGCGGAAATGATCAGCGACAAAGGGATTGTTTTAAAAAATAAAAAAACCATGAATATGCTTTATATTGATGAGCGTGAAAAACCTCTTAGCCTGCAAATTTTCGGCGGCGAAAAAGAAATGCTGGTTGAAGCAGCAAAATTTGTGGATAAGAATACGAATGCTGACATTATTGATATCAATATGGGCTGTCCTGTTCCAAAGATTACAAAGTGTGATGCTGGAGCACGATGGTTATTAGACCCGGATAAAATATATGAAATGGTTTCTGCTGTTGTCGATGCAGTAGAAAAGCCGGTAACGGTTAAGATGCGTATGGGCTGGGATGATGAGCATATTTTTGCGGTTAAAAATGCCCAGATGGTTGAACGTGCAGGCGGTAAGGCAGTTGCCATGCATGGACGTACCCGCGTACAAATGTACGAGGGAAAAGCAAACTGGGATATCATTCGGGAAGTAAAGCAGTCTGTTAACATTCCTGTCATTGGAAATGGGGACGTGCAAACTCCTCAGGATGCCAAAAGAATGCTGGATGAAACTGGTGTCGATGGCGTGATGATCGGACGTGCAGCCCTGGGAAATCCATGGATGATTTACCGCACTGTTCAGTATCTAGAAACAGGTAAACTTTTAGGAGAGCCTTCAGTAAGAGAAAAAATTGATGTATGTATCCTTCACTTAGACCGATTGATTGCTTTAAAAGATGAGTTTATTGCAGTCCGTGAAATGCGCAAGCATACAGCGTGGTATTTAAAAGGGGTCCGCGGTAATGCGAGAGTACGGAATGCCATTAACGAGTGCAACACGAGAGAAGAACTAGTTACCTTATTAAGAGGGTTAGTAGCTGAAGTAGGAGAAATGGATGAAAGTCAGTTAATCGTAGGTTAATTTGACAGTCCTCGCCCTATTTTTTATAATATCTTTGTTTACTGATAGAGCTGCTAGTAGCATTACTAGCAGTTTTTATGCATTTATGAACTTTTTTGATGTCTGAATTGTCATGTTTGTGTAAAATAATATAGTATGCAAAAAAATGTAAGAGCTTAGACCTGCGAATTGGACTATTAGAGTTATACTATTGTCAGAGGATTAGGTGCTGAAGCTAGACAAGTTAATCGGCCAGTATTCTTTTAGTTTTACATAAAATAGAAAGTTATGGAGTTGAAGTAATCATGAGTCAAGAAGAATTAAACGACCAATTCTTGGTCAGACGTGAAAAAATGAATACAATGCGTGAAAATGGATTAGATCCATTTGGAAAACGTTTTGACCGGTCTCACACAACAAAAGAATTAATTGAACAATACGCTGAATTAGAAAAAGAGGAAATTGAAGCTAAAAATGTTTCCATTACATTAGCTGGACGGATTATGACAAAACGCGGAAAGGGTAAGGCTGGATTTGCCCATATTCAAGATTTGACAGGTCAAATTCAAGTATATGTGCGTCAAGATGCTGTTGGTGAAGAGTCCTATAAGGTATTTGATTCAGCTGACCTCGGGGACATCATTGGGGTAACAGGCACTCTTTTCAAAACAAAAGTAGGGGAATTGTCTGTAAAAGTAGAGGGATTTGTGTTCCTTACAAAGGCACTTCGCCCACTTCCGGATAAGTTCCATGGTTTGAAGGATGTAGAGCAGCGTTATCGTCAACGTTATTTAGATTTGATTATGAGTCAGGAAAGTAAGGAGACATTCATTACTAGAAGCCGAATTATCCAATCGATGCGCCGTTATTTAGATGACCATGGATATTTAGAGGTTGAAACACCAATGATGCACGCGATTGCCGGTGGTGCTTCCGCACGCCCGTTTATTACACACCACAATGCTCTTGATATGCCTTTATTTATGCGGATAGCAATTGAACTTCACTTAAAGAGACTAATCGTGGGCGGACTCGAAAAGGTCTATGAGATTGGCCGCGTATTCAGAAATGAAGGTGTTTCTACTCGCCATAATCCTGAATTTACAATGATTGAACTTTACGAAGCATATGCAGATTACCGGGATATTATGAGCCTTACTGAAAACCTAATTGCACATATTGCTCAAGAGGTTTTAGGAACAACGACTGTTCAATACGGTGAATATGAAGTTGATCTTAAACCTGAATGGAAAAGACTACACATGGTCGATGCGATAAAAGAATATACAGGTGTAGATTTCTGGAGAGAGATGAGTGTTGAAGAAGCTCGTGCACTTGCTAAAGAACACAATGTTGAAATAACAGAACACATGCTCTATGGACATATTGTTAATGAGTTTTTTGAACAGCGAGTAGAAGAAAAGTTAATTCAGCCTACTTTCATATACGGGCATCCTGTAGAGATTTCACCGCTTGCAAAGAAAAATGAAGAGGATCCACGTTTCACTGATCGTTTTGAGTTGTTTATCGTTGCCCGTGAGCATGCAAATGCCTTTACTGAACTTAATGATCCGATTGATCAAAGAGAGCGTTTTGAGGCACAACTAAAAGAGCGTGAACAAGGCAATGATGAAGCCCATCAAATGGATGAGGACTTTGTGGAAGCATTAGAATATGGTATGCCGCCAACAGGTGGTTTAGGAATTGGTATCGACCGCCTAGTTATGCTGTTAACTAATTCCCCATCAATCCGAGACGTACTATTATTCCCATTAATGCGTCATAAGTAAGAGGTTTAAAAGTGCCAGAGTAGTCTGGTGCTTTTTTTTGCATAGATAAAGAAAGAATATTTTTTCTTTAATAAAAGGTATTGCAACCACCATCAAATGGTGGTATATTAATATCTGTTGCTGCGAGACAGTAACGCGAAAGAAAAAAGTTTTAAAAAGTTATTGACATCTCGTTGATAACTTGGTAAGATAATAAAGTCGCTTTTGAGCGGCAGAAAAATTGCTCTTTGAAAACTAAGCAAACAAAAACGTCAACAA
>NZ_JBALNF010000004.1:0-65516 GCF_036962465.1 Neobacillus vireti | reverse complement strand
TTCGCTCGACATCGGACACCACGAACCTAATTTAGCTTCACCTTGTCCGAAGTTCATCCGTCTTCGGACACCAACTCATTTCTTTGGTAATACCTTGTCCGAAGTTGAGCAGATGTAAAAAATCCACCTCTATTTACAATATGGTTCACCATCATGCATTACATAAATAGATAAGAAAAAGACGTATGCTAATTCATACGTCAATTTTTATGTCTATTAATAAGATAGCATCAGAAAAATGAACCCCCTTATGGCTATAGCAGGAAGGGGCATAGTTCAAATCAAATGATGACGCTTTCATCCGGAACTGTTTTCAAAAGAAAAGGTAAATTTAACATTGGAACATCAAGAAATTGCTTGATTGCAAGTGCGCAGGCTCCCAGAATGCTTGACTTCCTGCCAATGGATGAAATTCTCAATTCACGGTAATGGCTGATAGATGAGTTCAGATTATCACTTATTTTCTTAAGAGAATTCGGATAAATACGCAGAAGTTTACTATCAAGGACAATTACATCTGGATTATACATATTAATCATATTATTTAAACCAATTGATAGATAGAAAATAAATTGCTCCATTACATCGAGTACTTCTTCATCCCCCTCATTTAGCCATTCTTGGATTTGTTCATAAGTTAAATTCTCAATTTGTCTTAATTCAGACAGATGTTGAAAAATAATTGATTCTGAGGCATATCTTTCCCAGCATCCTTTATTTCCACAATTACACTGTTTACCCCCAGGAACAACAATCATATGACCAATTTCACCTGCATACCCTTCATGGCCTCGGAAAAAATCATTATTCATCATCATGCCAAGACCGATTCCTGAATAGAGGGTTGCGCATAATAAGTTGTCTGTTTCATGATGTACAAATACACGCTCTGCAAAAGAACTAAGATTGGCATTGTTTTCAAGATGAATCGGGATACCGATTTCTCTTTCTAAATCACTTTTTAAGTTCTTCTCATGCCATTTCAATCGCGGCACATAGTGGATGATCTCTTCTTTTGATACCAAGCCATGGATCGCGATAACAATCCCAACAATCCCATAGCGGCTATCATTAAACTCAGCTTTGAATTTTTTGATCTGTTCAATAAGCAGCTGAAGAATGTCTTTATAATCTGTAGTATTGATTTTGACACTATTTGATGAGATCGGACAACCAAGAAGATCTGATATTGTAAATGATAGTTCTCCATAATCAAGATCAATTCCAAGTGCATAGCCAGCATTTCCGTTCAAAGAAAGCATAATCGGTTTTCTTCCAACGGTATAGTGCTCAAGATGGGTTTCGATAATGAGCCCTTCTTCTAATAGGTCTGCAACCTGGGCAGAGATGGTTGCTCTCGTCAGGTTAGTGGACTTGGATAAATCGGCTCTTGATATCATTCCTTCTTTAACTATTTCTCTAATAATGAGAGAGCGATTAATTTTCTTTATATATGCCGCATCACCGGTAACCATGTATATCCTCCATTTCGGGCATTTGCCTTTATGTATATTTCTATTATATCAGTTCTATTTAATAAATGACGGGTTATTATTCAATAATTCCTAAATAGTTAATTGACTAAACATATTAAAAGTGTTAAATTATGAATGTAGTTAATTTGTTTATTAAACAAATTAAAGGAGTTTGAGATTATTTATTTTTTTAAGAGATGTATTGGTAATTCTGTAAGGGGTTACAGTGGGTAAGCTAACAATATAAATTTAAGTTAAAGGAGAGGACTTTGATTGAAAAATTTTATGGACCAACACTTCTTATTAAATTCAAAGACGGCTGTTAAGCTTTACGAAAATGCGGCAGCTGAGGCGCCTATTTTTGATTTTCATTGTCATTTAGATCCTAAGGAAGTATGGGAAAATAAGTCTTATGAAACTATAACGCAAATATGGCTCGGCGGAGACCATTACAAGTGGAGAACAATGCGTATGCACGGTATTGGCGAACGCTACATTACCGGCGATGCTAGTGATTGGGAAAAATTTGAAAAGTGGGCAGAAACCGTTCCACATTTAATTGGCAACCCTGTTTATCATTGGACACATTTAGAGTTAAAAATGTTCTTCGGAATTGATAAGGTTTTAAGTCCTGAAACTGCTCGTGAAATTTGGGAGGAATGTAATGAAAAATTACAGAAGCCTGAATTCAGTGCAAGAGGGCTAATTGAGAGATCGAACGTAAAGTTTATCGGAACTACTGACGATCCAATTTCCACTTTAGAATATCATCAATTATTGAAAAATGATGAAACGTTTAACTCGATGATTGCTCCAACTTTCCGTCCTGACGGTGCGCTTTTTATTGAACGTCCAACTTTCAAAAGCTGGATTGAAAAATTAGCAGATGTTTCTGGCATAAAAACGGATTCCTTAGATGGATTTTTAGCAGCACTAAACCAGCGAGTCGAATATTTTCATGAACATGGAGGCCGTGCCTCTGACCATGATATTCAAAAAATGGAATATGTAGAAACAACCAAACAAGAGGTTGAAGTCATTTTCAATAAACGCGTAAGCGGAGAACAACTTTCAAATCAAGAATTGATTGCATATCGTATTTTCCTATTAAAGGAACTTGGCAAAATGTATGCTGAAAAACACTGGGTTATGCAGCTTCATATGGGAGCCATGCGGAATAATAACACAAGAATGAAAGAACTGCTCGGAACAGATGTAGGATTTGATTCAGTTGGTGAAGCTAATATGGCGGAGGGGTTATCTCGATTCCTTGATTCCCTTGATCAAATAAATGCACTTCCAAGAACTGTTTTATTTAACTTGAACCAAAAAGATAATGTCGTGTTAGCAGGAATGATGGGGAACTTTTATGAAGAGGGTATTCCTGGTAAGGTTCAACTAGGTTCGGGCTGGTGGTTTGTTGACCATATCGATGGTATGGAAAGACAGATGAAGGATTTTGCAAATGTTGGTGTATTAAGCCACTTTATTGGTATGTTAACGGATTCTCGCAGCTTCCTGTCATATGCGCGTCATGATTATTTCCGTAGAATTCTATGTAACATCCTTGGCGATTGGGTTGAAAAGGGCTTAGCGCCAAATGATCTGAAGCATATGGAAAAAATGGTTCGGAATATTTGCTATGATAATGCCGAACACTTCTTTTTGGAGCGCTAAGATGTAGAAAGGGATGACACGCTAAGGGCCATCCCTGATTAGACTGAATTACCTGATTATATTTTTAAATAAGCACTTTTTTATTGTCATTAGGGCAAGAATATGGTTATCTATAAAGAATACAACAATGAAAGAGGGATAGTATGTCAAAACAACAAATTGGTGTAGTTGGATTAGCAGTCATGGGTAAGAACTTGGCACTTAATATTGAGAGCCGTGGCTATTCTGTAGCTGTTTTTAACCGCTCCTATGATAAAACAGAAAGCTTTTTAAAGAACGAAGCTGAAGGGAAGAATTTTGTTGGGGCTAAAACTGTAGAGGAATTTGTAAATTCTCTAGAAAAGCCGCGCAAGATTTTACTAATGGTTAAAGCTGGTGCAGGAACGGATGCAACAATCGACTCTCTAAAACCATTTTTAGAAGAAGGAGATATCCTAATCGACGGTGGTAATACATTCTTCCAAGATACAATTAGACGTAACAAAGAATTAGCTAATGCTGGTTTCCATTTTATTGGAACAGGCGTTTCCGGAGGAGAAGAAGGAGCACTTAAAGGACCATCGATTATGCCTGGCGGGAATAAAGAAGCATATGAATTAGTTCAGCCTATCTTAGAAGCTATCTCAGCTAAGGTTGGGGGCGATCCATGTTGTACTTATATTGGACCAAACGGTGCCGGTCATTATGTGAAAATGGTTCATAATGGAATTGAGTATGGAGATATGCAATTAATCTCAGAAGCATATTTCATTTTGAAAAATGTTCTTGGCTTAGGTGCTGAAGAACTTCATAATGTATTTTCTGAATGGAATAAAGGCGAATTAGATAGCTACTTGATCGAAATTACTGCGGATATCTTTACAAAGGTGGACGAAGATACAGGTAAACCAATGGTCGATGTAATCCTAGATACTGCCGGTCAAAAAGGTACTGGTAAGTGGACAAGCCAAAATGCTCTAGATTTAGGTGTGCCACTTCCAATTATCACAGAATCAGTATTCGCTCGCTTTATCTCAGCAATGAAAGAAGAGCGTGTAAAAGCAAGTAAAGTATTAACAGGACCTGAGGTTAAACCATTCGATGGCAGCAAGGAAGAATTAATTGAAGCTGTTCGTAAAGCATTATATATGAGTAAAATTTGCTCATATGCTCAAGGTTTTGCCCAAATGCGTGTCGCATCTGAAGAATATGACTGGAACCTTCGTTATGGGGATATTGCAATGATCTTCCGTGGAGGCTGTATTATCCGTGCTCAGTTCTTACAAAAAATCAAAGATGCATACGATCGTGATTCAGAACTAGCAAACCTTTTATTAGATCCATACTTCAAGGATATTGTAGAGAACTACCAACAGGCGTTACGTCAAGTCATTGCAGTGGCGATTGAGCGTGGTATTCCTGTACCATCATTTGCAAGTGCAATTGCTTACTATGACAGCTACCGCACTGAAACACTTCCTGCCAATCTGTTGCAAGCTCAGCGCGACTACTTTGGTGCTCACACGTATCAGCGTGTTGATAAAGAAGGCGTATTCCATACAAACTGGATGGAATAAGGATTTACATTGTAAAGTAATAATAGAGACTATACTGGCCCATAATGGTTGGTTAGTCTCTTTTTTTTGTTAGATTTGACTGGGAATTATTATTAAAAAGCAATCTAAGACAAAAAAGATGGATATTTGAGCATTTTTAGAGAATGATTTTTAATATGAAGTGCAATAAAATGAAAATGTAGTTGGTTAACAATTCAGTTGTTAACGCTTACTTTTAAGGGCGTGGAACTAATGGATCAAGTGAGTTCATCTAACTATAGCAAAAAAATTATGGATGAATGGATAACAGCTTTTTATCGAGTACAGGGTTTGGACAACTCATTTAATTTTCACTCCCACCAAGAATATGAGATTTATTTTTTTCATTCGGGTGATTGTAAGTACTTAATTAACAATCGAATTTATGAATTACAGCCTGGTGATATTATTTTGTTGGATGGGATGACCTTGCATAAACCAAATCCGGGTCCTGGCAGCACTTACACAAGAAGTATGCTTCATTTTTCACCTACTTGGCTCCGTGAATTGTTGGGTACTCTTGGTATCCCTAATTTATTAGATCCCTTTAAAAAACTTAATAACTGCTTATTGCGAACGGGATATGATGAATCTGGACAAATAGTAGATGGAATGATGAAGAATATTGCGGATTCGTTGGAACTAATTGATCTAGACTTCCAAAGAAACAATAAAAAAAATGAGCTATTAGAGGCCGAGGTCAAACTTGAGTTAATTCAATTATTGTTAAGAATTTATAAAATGAGTCAAAAAGAATTATCTCAAATAACGAGTAAAAAAACGGATAAGGAAGCTCATGCTGAGTCAATTGCCTCATGGATTAATGAACACTATATGGAAAAGGTAAGTTTGGAACAGATTGCAGGAGAATTAAATCTTAGTAAGTACTATGCCTCACATGTTTTTAAGGAAGTTACTGGTTTTACCGTAATGGAATATGTAATGGGCTGCCGTCTCAACCAGGTGAAGTACCTGTTGGAGATGGAACCAAATCTCACTCTAACAGAGGTCTCACAGTCGGTTGGATTTGAAAGCGTTGCCCATTTTAGTCGATATTTTAAAGAAAAAATGGGCAAAACACCTTCACAATATCGTAAAGAAAAACAAAAGTAGAATTTCGTGTGAAGAAGGAGGAACAGGATAATGCAAAATGATTTATGGATTTCCGGTTTTTCGGATGAAATCTCTTCTGACTTTGATACCCAGCTTGAAGTTGTAGCGGAATTAGGCATGCGTTACATCTCCTTGCGTGGTATTGATGGGAAAAATATCGGTGATTTTACTGTGGAAGAGATAAAAGAAAGTGTCCTGCCGCGGCTTCAAAAAGCAGGGATTGGGGTTTCTTCGATCGGATCGCCTATTGGCAAAGTATTCATCAATGATGAAGAGGGATTTGCCAAACAAAAGACCATGTTAGATACACTTTGCCAGATTGCTAACTTATTAGAATGTAAATATATCCGAATTTTTAGCTTTTATATTCCAAAGGATGAAGATGCTGACAACTACAGAGACGAAGTTATTAGTAAACTAAAAGAGTTTGCAGCAATAGCAGATAAATATGATGTTATTTTATTACATGAAAATGAAAAGGACATTTATGGGGACATTGCTAGACGCTGTCACGAAATATTAACAGAGGTTGGTTCAGTCCATTTTAAGGCGATTTTCGATTTTGCTAACTTCGTTCAGTGTGGCGAGGATACCCAGGAATGCTACGAATTATTAAAAGATGAAATTGTTTATATCCACATTAAAGATGCAGTTGCAACCGAGAGTCAAAATGTGGTCTGCGGTTCAGGGGAAGGTAAAATACCTGAAATTTTAGCACAAGCCATTCAAAGCGGTTACAAAGGCTTCCTAACTCTTGAACCTCATCTTGTTCTCTTTGATTCTTTAAAGGATCTAGAACTGGAGGATGCTCAAGAGATTATTAAAGATAACAAAGGCCTTGATGGTGCAGGCGGATACAAACTTCAATATGAGTCACTAGTAAACATTCTTGAAAAAATAGAAAGCGGGGAAAAATAAAATGGCAAATGTTAGATTGGGAGTTATTGGCTTAGGAGCACAAGGCGGGGCTTATGCAGGATTTTTAGCAGATGGAAAAGTGAAAAACATGGTACTAGGAGCAATCTGTGACACTGACCCAGCAAAAAAGGAATTGGCAGCAGAAAAGTATCCTGACGTTCCATTCTTTGAGAACTATATTGATATGCTTGAAAGCGGTAAAGTTGACGCTGTAGTTACCTGTGTTCCACATTACCTTCACCCTGAAATGGGAATTGAAGCACTAAAAAGAGATATCCATGCCTTGGTAGAAAAACCAGCAGGTGTATATACAAAACAAGTAAGAGAATTAAATGAATTTGCTGCTACAAAACCAGAATTAACTTTCGGAATTATGTTTAATCAACGAACAAATCCACTCTATCAAAAGGTGAAGGAAATTATTGATAATGGTGAAATTGGCGAAATTCGCCGTACAAACTGGATCATTACGACTTGGTGGAGACCACAAGGCTATTATGACCAAAGCGCATGGAGAGCCACATGGGGCGGCGAAGGCGGCGGTGTCCTAGTCAATCAGGCACCACACCAAATTGATTTGCTTCAATGGATTTGTGGTATGCCTAAAAAGGTCTATTCTAATGTGAAATACGGCTACCAAAGAAACATAGCTGTAGAAGATGAAGTAACGACAATCTTAGACTACGGTAATGGCGCAACAGGCGTATTTATCACCTGTACACATGATGTGATGGGTACAGACCGTTTTGAAATATTAGGTGATAAAGGGAAAATCGTTGTCGATGATAGCAAAAAAATAACCGTTAAACGTTTAAAAAAATCAGAATCTGAAATGAGCGCAACCATGAGCTGGGCAGAAGTAACAAAAATTTTCATGGGTCAGGGATTATCTGAAATCTATACAGAAGAAGTAATTGAATTTGAAAGTGTTTGGGGCGGTCAGCACATTGCTGTGATGGAGAACTTTGCTGCGAATATCCTTGAAGGAACACCACTTCTTGCACCTGGCAGTGATGGAATCAATGGCGTTGCGCTGGCAAATGCAATCCACCTATCGAGCTGGTTAGGTAAAGAAGTAGAACTTCCAATTGATGAAGAGCTATACTTCGCTGAGTTGAGTAAAAAAGTGGCAGAGGAAAAAGAGAACCCAATTAAATAATCTATTTTATTAATCTATAAATCTATATGAACTCGGGGAGTCTTGTTTCCTCCTCGAATTCATTTTAAAGGGGAATAGCTAATGCTCAAAATAGCAGTTATAGGACTTGGCGATATATCAAAAATTCATATTCCAGCTATACAAGCAAACCCTAATGCCATGTTAACGGCCGTATGTGATCTTGATGAATCATTAAGAAGTACCGTACCTGATGCAAATTTCTATACAGACTATCAAGAAATGCTGAACAAAGAATCATTGGATTGTGTACATGTTTGTTTGCCGCACTATCTTCACTATCCAGTAACAAAGGTAATTGTTGAAAAAGGTGTTCATGTCTTTCAGGAAAAACCCTTGTCTTTGAATACACAAGAGGGTTTGGCTTTAGCAAAGCTAGAGGAAGAGCTGCAGGCTAAAATCTGTGTATGCTTTCAAAATCGTTATAATGAATCCTTTGAATTGCTGCAAGAAATAATCGCAAGCGGTCAATTGGGAAAGATGATTGGGATAAAAGGATTAGTCCCTTGGTTTCGGCCAAAAGAATACTACGATGTGAAACCATGGCGGGGAAAGATGGAGCTTGCCGGTGGTGGAGTGATGATTAACCAAGCTCTCCATACCATCGATTTAATGCAGCTGCTTGGCGGTGAGATTGATTCAATTAAAGGGTCCATTGCTCAATTATTGGATTACGGGATTGAGGTTGAAGATACAGCATCCGCTCATATTCATTTTAAAAATGGAGTAAAGGGATTATTTTTTGCCACAAATGCCAATGCAGAAAATTCAAGTGTCGATATAGAGGTGTCCTTTGAAAAAGGAAAATTCACCATCAAAGATAGTATGTTAATTAAAATCAATGAAGATGGAAAAAAAGAAAAATTGATTGAAGATGCTAAGCTGCCAGGGACAAAATTCTATTACGGGGCAAGCCATATTAAACTCATCAATCAATTTTATAACGCAATAATAAACAACTCAGAGAGTTATGTAAAGGTGAAAGATGCCCTTACATCGATTAAAATGATTGACGCTATCCGCCAATCCTCAGAAGAAAAAAGGATGATAAAAATGGAGGAATTAGAATATGCAAACAGCTAAAATTGGCGTTCAAATGTTTAACCTTAAAGATAAAATCGTGGAGTTAGGTGCATATGAAACATTAAGAAAGTTAAGCGAGCTTGGCTATCATTATGTCGAGGTAACTCAAATTCAAATGACAGAAGAAAATGTAGCTGAATTAAGAAGAGCGAGCGTTGACTTTGGAATCAAAATTGCATCCATTTCTGCTCCTTTAGATACCATGCCAGGCTTTCCTGGTGAATCATTGACAAAGGACTTTGATAAAATTGTGAATGATTGCAGACTTTTAGATTGTAATTTTATCCGAATTGGAATGATGCCGATTCAACTTATGGGGCATAAGGACCAAGCTATGGAGTATATTCGGAATGCAGAAGTAATGGCAGAAAGACTAGCAGAGCATGGAATTGAATTATATTACCATAACCATCATATTGAATTTGAGAAATATGATGGAAAATGTCTATTGGACATTATGAAAGATAGCACTTCTAAACTTGGCTTCGAATTAGATGTTCACTGGGTTCAACGAGGTGGCGAGAATCCGATTAATGTGATTAATAGATTTGCTGGACGGGTCTCATTAATCCACTTAAAAGATTATCGAATTGGAAATATGAATGTAAGTGAAGAAGATTTTAAAGATATGTCTAAGTTCATGCAAAAGTTCACAAATATAATTGAGTTTGCGGAACTTGGTCAAGGCAACTTGGACATAAAGGGTATAATCGAAGCTGGTGTGAAGAGTGGTGTACAATATTTCCTAATTGAACAAGATGATACTTATGGCCGTGATCCATTTGAAACGTTAAAAGATTCAGGAAACTACTTAAGAGAGTTAGGTTACGGTGATTGGTTCTAATCGGCATGTGAAAAAAAGATTAAAAGGGAGTGCCTGGCATAAACGTGCCGGGCACTTTTTCTTATTGATATAGAAAAAAGCCTCCAGTGCCGGAGGCCGTAATGAATGATGGCTACAGGGTTAAACTAAGCTCGGAAACGTCTAAAAACTTTTGAATACCCATTGCACATGCTCCCATGATACAAGCTTTTTTTCCGAACTCGGATAGTAACAGCTGAGAATAATGGCTGATTCTAGAAGTAAAATGTGCTTTAAGTTCTTCAATGGCATTCGGATTTAAACGGAGTAATGCACTATTAACGACTAGAATTTCTGGGTTATAAAGATTAATCAGATTATTTAGCCCAATGGACAGATACATGATAAATTGCTCCATTTCTTTACAAATTGCCGGTTCTTTGTCGTTAAGACCATTCTGGATATCTTCAAAACATAGATCAAGTTTTTGGAGGTCGTGAGAGATTCGACGTATAAGGCTATTTTCTGAAGCATACTGTTCCCAACAGCCTAAATTACCGCAGCTGCAAGGCAAGCCATTGGGCACGATGATCATATGGCCTATTTCACCAGCATATCCATGAAACCCCTTTACTAATTCACCATTGATCATAAACCCAAGTCCAATCCCAGAATATAAGCTTACGGAAAGTAAATTCTTACTATGATGATGTTTGTAGACTTTTTCCGCGAGTGAACATAAATTTGCATTATTTTCAATGTGGATTTTAATGCCAACTTCCCTTTCTAAGTCTTTTTTTAAGGTTTTGTTTTTCCAATCATGTTGTGGAACAAAATAAATGACTTCATCGGTATCGACTATTCCATGAATCCCAATGACGACTGCAATTAGGCCATAATGAGTTTTTTTACATTTGGATTGGTAGTCTCTAATCTGCCGGCTAAGTATATCAAGGATGACATCGTAGTTAGAATCCTGCAGGTCAACTATATCCGTGTGAACGGGACAGCCACTCAAATCAGCCAGTGTAAAGGTAATCATAGTCTTATCTAAATCAATCCCTAGGGCGAAACCAGCATTGTTGTTAATTGAGAGCATAATGGGTCTTCTGCCTAAACTCGTGTGTTCAAGCTGTGCTTCGATTATTAATTCATTCTCCAAAAGTTCGGAAACCTGGACAGAAATAGTAGCTTTATTTAGTCCGGTTACTTTAGCAATTTCTGCCCTCGAGATCCATTTATGCTCAACGATTGTACTTAATATTAACGATCTGTTCATATTTTTTATAAGTGATGCATCACCAGTGAGCATAAAAAACCTCCTTATCCTTATAAAAGGGTTAACGATATATTTATTTTTGAAAGACTGTTTTGAGTGAAGATCAACAGCTCGTTTAACAGGGCACTTTAAAAAGAAATATACGTATTTATTTATTGACGTTAGCACCCCATAATGATATATTATACATGTAATTTGTTTGTTTGGTAAACAAATTAAATAAGAATTGTAATAATATTTTAAAAAAGGTAATTTGAAAGGGATTACAGGGGGAGAATTCTTCCTCTCTGTTTATACATTGAATAGATTCCTAAGTGGTAAACTTACATTAAACAAAGGAGTGAAATACATGGGAATTCTTCAAGAACTCTTAAAAGATATTCCAGTGCCAAAAATGGCCAAAGTAAGGGTGAATTTTGAAAATAATAAGATTGTTGACCTCGGATCAGAACTAAGAATGAAATTAAACCAGGTACATATTCAAGAGAAAATTCAGCCTGGGATGGAAATTGCTATTGCAGTTGGAAGCAGAGGTTTGGACCGTCTTGTAGAATTAACAGCGGTAACGGTTCAATTCTTAAAGGAACAAGGAGCGAAACCATTCATTGTTCCAAGTATGGGAAGCCACGGCGGTGCAACGGCAGAGGGGCAGCGTGAGGTGTTAGCTCATCTAGGCGTAACAGAAGATACTGTAGGATGTGAAATTCGATCATCGATGGAGGTCGTAAAAGTTGGGGAATTGCCTAACGGTTTACCAATCTATGTTGATAAGTTTGCATCAAAAGCAGATGGAATTGTAGTCATTAATCGAGTAAAACCTCATACAGCCTTCCGAGGTCCGGTTGAAAGCGGCATTATGAAAATGATTAGTATTGGACTAGGGAAGCAAAAAGGGGCGGAAGCATGTCATCAAATGGGTTTTAAATATATGGCTGAGAATGTTCCCGCAATGGCGAAGGTGATTATGGAAAAAACTCCTTTCCTTTTTGGGGTTGCAACAATTGAGAATGCTTTTGATAAAGTGGCAGTGCTCGAAGTTCTTACCCCTCAGGAGATTGTGGAAAAAGAACCTGCACTACAACAGCAAGCAAAGGAGCTATTGCCGAAGCTTTTCTTTGATCAGTTGGATGTTCTCCTGATTGACGAGATTGGTAAAAATATTAGCGGGGATGGTATGGATCCCAATATTACCGGGCGTTATCCAACGCCATATGCATCAGGCGGACCTGATGTGAACAAAATGGTAGTGCTTGATGTAACCGTTCAATCAGAGGGGAATGCGAATGGAGTAGGAACAGCTGATTTTACGACCCAGCGGCTGGTAGATAAGATGGACAAAGAAGGTACTTATGCAAATGGGTTGACTTCAACCGTTTGTGCACCTACCAAAATTGCTACTACCTTGCCGAATGATAAAATGGCAATTCAAGCAGCAGTAAAAACCTGTAATATCTTAGACTTTACAAAAGTTAAATTAGTAAGGATTAAAAATACATTAGTGCTTAGTGAGATTGAAGTTTCAGAGCCATTGCTTCCTTACATTGCACAGCACCCAAATATGGAGCAAATTTCAGATGTTTATGATTTCAAATTTAATGATAAAGAAAATTTATTTTAAAAAAGGGGAGAAATAAAGATGGCAAATTTATTTGATTTAACCGGAAAAACAGCAGTTGCAATCGGGGGAAATGGTGTATTAGGTTCAGCCATGGCAAAGGGCTTAGCGGAACATGGAGCAAGAGTCGCCATTGTCGGCCGTAATTTGGAAAAGGCAGAAGCAGTTGTAAAGGAAATTAACGATAATGGCGGCGAGGCAAAGGCATTTCAAGCGGATGTCAGTTCTCGTGACTCATTAATTAAAGCAGCGGATGAAATTGACCAATGGTCTGGCGGCTGTGATATACTCTTAAATGCACCTGGAACGAATAGTTCAACCCCATTTCTTGAACTTGAAATGGATGAGTATGATAAAATTATGGAAATTAACCTAAAAGGAATTGTATTAGCTTGTCAAATTTTTGCGAAAAGGATGATTGAACAAGATAGAAAGGGAAGTATTATTAATATTTCCTCTGTATCTTCAACCACACCGCTTTCTCGGGTATTTACGTATTCTGTATCAAAAGCAGGACTTAATAGTGTCACCCAATATTTAGCTCGTGAGTTTGCACCAAATGGAATTCGTGTAAATGCCATTATTCCTGGATTTTTCCCTGCTGAACAAAATCGTAAAATATTAGATGCAGAAAGAATTGAAAATATTATGAGACATACACCAATGAACCGTTTTGGGGAAGCGGAGGAGCTTCAGGGTGCGACAGTATGGCTTGCCTCAGATAAAGCTTCAAGCTTTGTGACTGGTGCCTTGATAAGAGTAGATGGCGGATTTGGAAGTATGACCATTTAGTTTGAATTCACATAAACCAGCTTTTCTAAAAATATGTTAAAAAGAGAATAGAATTAAAGAAATGGTAAGGGAGTTGGGGAAATGCTGACAGAGAAGTATAAAAAATTACAATCCATTCTCCGTGAAATGAAATCAGTTGTTGTTGCATTCTCAGGAGGGGTAGATAGTACGTTTTTGTTAAAAGCTGCAGTTGACACGTTAGGTGCAGAAAAAGTACTTGCAGTTACAGCAGACTCTGAAAGCTATCCCTCAAGTGAATTGGAAGAGGCAAAGAAATTAGCAGAAATAATTGGTGCCCAACACCAAGTTATCGAAACATCAGAACTAGCAATCCCAGGGTATGCAGAGAACGATAAAAACCGATGCTATTTTTGTAAAAGCAGTCTATTCGAGCACTTAGTCCCTGTGATGGATAAAAAGGGATTTCAAAATGTCATTTATGGTGTCATTGCAGACGATATGAATGAATTTCGCCCCGGCATGAAGGCTGCTAAAGAAAAGGGAATCCGAGGTCCGCTTCAGGAGGCGGAATTATATAAAGAAGAAATTAGAGAACTTTCCAAAGGGTTTAATTTGCCTACCTGGAATAAACCATCCTTAGCCTGTCTCTCATCCAGAATAGCTTATGGGGAGTTTATTACAAAAGAGAAATTAACCAAGGTTGAAAAGGCCGAAGATTATTTAAGATCGCTTCATATTCACCAAGTCCGGGTAAGGACACACCAGGAGATAGCAAGAATAGAGGTAGAACCAAGCGATATGGCAATTATTTTAAGTCAGCATGAACAAATAGTTAAACAACTTCAAGACTTTGGATACAAATACGTTACACTCGACTTAGTTGGTTATCAGAGTGGTAGTATGAACAAAGTTCTATCTAAATAATTTTTGCCTAAGTGTGATAAGGAAAAAAGAAAAGGCTTTGGTAGAATCCAAAGCTTTTTCTTTTAAAAATGTTATAAATAAAGGAAGATGAATTATGTCAAGTGAATATGTAATGGGGCTTGATATTGGAACAACAAGTGTAAAAGCTTGTGTGTTTACGTTAAAGGGAAAATTAGTAGCCGAAGTAGAGAAAATGAACACTTCCTCATATCCCCATCAGGGCTGGGTGGAGCAAGATCCTGTTGAAATTGAACAAGCTTCCATTCAGGCTATAAAAGAAGTAATTAAAAAAGCAGCTATCCAGAAAAATGAGTTAGTTACCATTGGATTTTCTGCTGCGATGCATTCACTAGTTTGTATGGATGAAGAAGGAAGTCCAATATCCCCAGCACTTATTTGGGCGGATGGAAGAAGTTATGAACAAGCTGAAAATATAATGAAAACCTTGGGAGATCAGGTTTATTCCCAAACCGGGACTCCGATTCATCCGATGACACCTTTTGTAAAACTAGTCTGGATGAAAGAAACAGAATATGAACCTTACAAAAGAGCCCGATACTTTATGTCCATCAAGGAATACTTACTGCAATGCTGGTTTGGTAAAAGGGTAATCGACTATTCCATGGCATCAGCAACAGGATTATTCAACCCAAAAACACATAAATGGGTACAAGACTTATTAGAACTTGCCGGTATTAAAGAAGACCAGCTTTCTGAAATTGTTTCTCCGACGAAAACCTTAACAGGTATTAATCTGGCAAAGGCTGAAGAAATGGGAATAGATCCGAATATGCCATTTGTTGTAGGCGCTGCAGACGGCCAATTGGCAAATCTCGGCATTGGCGCTATTTTACCTGGTGAAGTGGCTGTATCTGTTGGTACGAGCGGTGCAATCAGGCAGCTTACAAGAGGTGTAAGGATTGGTGAAAATCAAGAAACTTTCTGTTATTCCTTTACAGAAGATACCGCTATCATTGGTGGTCCAACTAACAATGGCGGGGTAGTCCTGCAATGGCTTAAGGATCTTTTACAAGACGATAGAAGTTTTACAGACTTTTTAGCTGATGCAAAAAAGGTTAGGCCGGGGGCAGATGGAATCCTCTTTCTTCCTTATCTAAATGGTGAACGAGCTCCAATCTGGAATCAACGGGCAAAAGGGAATTTCTATGGAGTTTCCATAACCCATAAAAAAGAACATTTTATTCGAGCCGTGCTAGAAGGGATTACGTTTAATCTTCATCAAATAGGAAAAGCCCTGGAAAGGTTAGCTGGAGAGCCGCAAAAGATTTATGTTAATGGCGGTTTAGCCAGATCTCCATTGTGGCTGCAAATGATGGCGGATATTTTTCAAGCAGAGATTTATGTTTCGGAAAGCCACCACAGTGCTGCCTGGGGTGCTGCATGGACAGCCCTTGTCGCGATTCATAAGGTAGAATCTTTTGAAGATATTAAAATGAATATACCGATGGGGGAAGCGACCTTACCAAATAAGGATACAAGCGAACTCTATAAGGGAATCTATCAGAATTATATTGAATTGGCTACAGATATGAAAAAGTATTTTAATTAGAAAATAAAGGGGGAAGCTTATGCTTGATGAAATTTTAACACAAGTTCAAACAGGAACCCTTAGTATTACAGAGGCTAAAGAAAGATTAGCGACCTTTGAAAATTTAGGCTTTGCTAAAGTGGACCATCATCGTAAGAAACGTCAAGGCTTTGCTGAGGTCATCTATGGAGAAGGGAAAACAGCTGATCAAATTATTTCCATTATTCAAGCTTTACGGGCACGGAATAACGAAATCCTTGTCACAAGGGTTTCCAAAGAAAAGGCAGAAGTCATCCTGCATACTTGTCCGGAACTTACTTATAATGAGACAGCGCATATTCTTTTTTGGAAAGATGAAACGGTGCCAATAAAAAATAAAGAGGGATACATTGCTGTAATAGCTGCAGGCACTTCGGATTTAAGAGTTGCGGAGGAGGCTGCCGTTACTGCAGAAGTTTTAGGCAGTCCAGTTCATCGCATTTATGATGTAGGGGTTGCAGGAATACATCGTCTTTTGAACCACGCAGAAGAAATTCAACAGGCAACTGTATCTGTTGTGGTGGCAGGAATGGAAGGAGCCCTTCCAAGTGTGGTGGGAGGTCTCGTCTCACACCCCGTTATTGCTGTTCCGACAAGCATTGGGTATGGTGCTAATTTTCATGGATTATCTGCACTTTTAACGATGCTAAATTCATGCGCCTCAGGAATCAGTGTTGTCAATATTGATAATGGGTTTGGCGGCGGCTATAATGCTGTCTTAATTCATCAACTAGCGCAAAAAGGGGAAACCGTAAAAAATGAAGACACTTTACTTTGATTGTTTTTCAGGAATTAGCGGGGATATGGTCATTGGTGCACTAATTGATGCAGGAGCAGACCCGGAACTTTTAGAGGCAGAATTGAAGAAGCTTAAATTAGATGGTGAATACGAATTAAAATGGAAAAAGATCGTCAAGAATGGAATTACGAGTACAAAGTTTGATGTAATATTACAAAATAATTCTAGTCAAATTGAGATATCTAATGAACAAGGTAAAGAGCAAACTCCTAACCATGTTCATGAAACCCAAGACCACCATCGTGAGCACCATGATCACGAACATAATCACGACCATGTGCACAGTCACGACCATGTGCACAGTCACGACCATGTGCACAGTCACGACCATGTGCACAGTCACGACCATGTGCACAGCCACGACCATGTGCACAGCCACGACCATGGACATAATCACGACCATGGCCATAGTCACGATCATGACCATGGCCACCACCATCACGAACACCGTGCCTATAAAGATATTGTAAAGTTAATAGATGCAGCTGATTTTGCTAGTCCAGTAAAAGAAACTGCATTCAGGATATTTAAACGGATTGGTGAAGCGGAAGGGCTTATTCACGGAATTCCTTTAGAGAAGGTTCATTTCCATGAGGTAGGTGCCATAGATTCGATTATCGATATAATAGGCGCAGCAATATTAATACATCAATTAAATGTTGAAACAATAAAGTCATCCCCTATCCCAGTGGGTACAGGAAGAATTCGTATTGACCATGGAATTTATCCAGTTCCAGCTCCGGCAACACTTGAAATTCTGAAAGGAGTTCCACTTGAACAGTCGGAAATAAGGGCAGAGCTAACCACACCCACTGGAGCGGCTATTATAGCTGTACTAGCTGAGGAATTCGGTCCAATCCCTTCCATGAAAATTTCTTCTATTGGCTATGGAGCAGGGACAAAAACCTTTAAACAGCATCCAAATGTACTTCGAGTAATTATCGGTAATTAAAAAAGAGGCTGACCCAAAAGTTGGCTGATGAAAATTTTTTACACTCTGTTGATTGGAGCGAAGCGACGATGAGGCTCCCCGTACCGCACGCGAACCGCACGCGAACCGCACGCGCCTGGAGCGGAAATCAACAGACTAGTTTAATGTATAAAAAAGTGGGTGCCCACAGAAGTTAAACTTTTGGGACACCCACTTTTTAAGTCCATTTAATTTCTTTTAATAGTTGCTGCCTAAATAATTGAATGATAAATTCATTGTAAAAGTCATTCCTCACAATTACTTGATAGTTGTTATTCGGATGAATGTAATAGAGAATATCTGTTAATACTCTATTGTCATCAAAATACTGCCGTACCTTCATAAGGTTTTTCTTTAACTCAGTATTAAATAATGTAATGAAAAATTCAATATCGTTACCGTTCGTCGTTTCTTTTAGTTCGATATGCTTTTTGTCATACGTGTACTCGACTCTCATTTCCAATCCCCCTATATTAAATATCTTAAATAAATGTAGAAGGTACAAATCACAATGGAAAGTATCATTAACGGAAAAGCGATTAATAGGAACTTTCCAAAGGTAATCTGATGTCCTTCTTTTGCAGCCAGACCAGCTACAATCACGTTGGCACTTGCGCCAATCAATGTACCATTTCCCCCGAGACAGGCCCCCAGAGACAGGCTCCACCAGAGTGGTTCCAAATTTTGAATACCCAGTTCACCCATATCCTTAATCATTGGAATCATTGTAGCAACAAAGGGAATGTTATCGATAAAGGCCGAAGCAATCGCACTAACCCAGAGAATTAAGATCGATGTAGAGGCAACATCTCCGCCGGTCAAATGGACGGAGTAATCGGCTAATAAAGATATGACTCCTGTTTCAATCAAGCCCGAAACAAGTACAAACAACCCAATAAAGAAGAAAATGGTTGTCCACTCTACCTTCGAAAAAGACTTATCCAAATATTCTTCACCTGTTAATAAAAGTAAAAGAAAGGCGCCTGCTAGGGCCACTGTTGCTGATTCAATGTGCAGCAGTTGATGCAGGAAAAATCCTAAGATTGTTAAGAAGAGAGCTGTTAATGACTTAATTAATAGTTTTTTATCGGTGATTTCTTCTTTTTCATCAAGGTCCATTAAACTAGCCTTCAATTCAGTTGACGTTCGGAGCTGCTTTCGATAGAGGAAGGCTAAAATACCGATATTTACAAATAAAATGAAAAAAGATATGGCAGTAAGATTGTTAATAAAGGCCATGAAAGTTAGTTCCTTTACAGCACTACCCAGCATGATATTTGGTGGATCACCAATCAAGGTAGAAGTACCGCCGATATTAGAGGCAATAACCTCAGTAATTAAAAACGGAATTGGATTAACACGTAATTGTCTTGTGATACTAAATGTCACAGGAACCATTAGTAGAACCGTGGTGACATTATCTAATAGAGCGGAGCCTAAAGCTGTAATCACTCCTAGTGCAAGTAATATCCTCAATGGGTCGCCTTTTACTTTTTTAGCTGCCCAAATAGCGATAAATTTGAATAACCCCGTCTCAGTTGTAATGGCAACAATAATCATCATCCCCGTCAACAACCCGAGTGTATTAAAATCAATGTGATGTAAGGCTGTTTCTTGACCAACAATCCCTAAAAGGACCATCATGATTCCACCAGCCATTGCGATAATGGTGCGGTGAATCCTTTCTGTGACGATAAAAGCGTAGGTAATTAAAAATACACCTATTGCCATGATTGCTTGTATTGACATGTATGAACCACTTCTCCCTCTGTAGTTTTACATTTATCGAAAAATGCAAAAAGGGAGCCTGTATTGACAGACTCCACCACAAAATCAACATATGTATTATATGTTTTATTGTAATAAACTAAACAAGGGATGTAAAGGTCTTATAGAAAATAGTAAATCTTGTTTTACCTAACCACAGTGTTTATTACAACCCCAATTTCTTAATAAAATCAACAGTCTCCTCATGCTCCTCTTTGACTAGTTTATACAATCCTATATCTGTTTTGACGAGGGACCTGCCTTTTTCATCTACAATGGGTTTTGTGTATGACTTTTGTGCAACGATCCGCCATTTCCCAGTTCGATTGCTTAATTCAAGATCAATGATCCCGAGCCGGCTCCCAAAGGCTGCAGCCATTACGACAGGTTTTCCGTTGATTTCTCCTGTCTCCATATTAGTATTTGGCAGCGCTTGATAGACGGGACCAGGAAAGACACTGTGTGAATGCCCAGCCAGAACGACATCGATTTCTGGAATTTGAGTTAAATAATAAACGGCGTTTTCAGTATCGGCATGATAGGGTTCATTGCTAATGCCAGTATGGGCAAGGGCAATAATTATATCAGCTCCTTCTGCCTTGAGAATTGGTACAAACTCTTTAGCCGTTTCAACCATGGGTTTTGCAAACACTTTTCCTTCGAGATTGGCCTTGTCCCACTTCATAATATGTGTAGGCATTAAAGCAATAACGCCAATTTTTAGTTCGTGTGATCTGCCGCTTTGATCAATTACTTTTCTATTTAGGATCGTATAAGGCTTAAAGTATGGTTGATTTGTCTTTACTGAGAACACATTTGTATTAAGGACAGGCATCCGTGCCCCTTTTAATGCAGTTTTTAAAAAGCCTAAACCGTAATTAAATTCATGATTCCCAATTGCAATTGCATCATATTTTAAATAATTAAATGCCCGGTAGACGGGATGTATTTTTCCTTTATGCATGCCTCTAATTCTAGCCAAATACTCGCCGAGTGGATTGCCTTTTAAATGATCTCCATCATCAAATAACAAAGAGTTTTTACTTTCTTTCCGTGCCAGACGGATGAGTGTCGCTGTCTTTACCAATCCAATTCGATTATCCATTTTTGTTTGATAGTAATCATAATTTATCAAATCTGCATGTAAATCAGTGGTTTCCAATATCCGCAAATTCACCAATGTTTGACCATCTGCACTCGGCTCAGCTGCAAATGTATTAGATGTAAAAGTTAAGAATAAAATGAGTAAAGATAGCATTCTTTTTTTCAATATGATTACCTCCTACATGTCATGGTGTAGAGTAATCTTAGTATGGTGTCTTTTTTTCAATTTATCCTCGAACAGTACATACATGCATGAAATTTAGGATGTGATTCCCTAGGAAACGGGATCCTTCCCCTATTTAAGCTGGCTTTTTGCTCCGATTCCGCTGCCGATTAAAGTAATTTCCAAAGAACCACCAATTCCAATCACCCAACAGTCTCATTAAAGCGGGAACTAGGACCATTCTGACGATTGTTGCATCAATAAAAATGGCCATCGCAATCCCCACGCCAAGCTGTTTTACCGGCATAACCCCTGTAAAAGCAAACGCCCCGGTTACAACAATCATTATTGCAGCGGCGGAGGTAATGATTTTACTAGTGAGGGTTAACCCGGAAATGGTGGCTAAGGTATTGTCCCCTGTTTGATAGTAAAATTCCTGTATTCTTGAGATTAGGAAGACCTCATAATCCATAGAAAGTCCAAAGACAAGAGTGAAAACAAATACCGGTAAGATTAATGCAATATCAACAGGTTCTATTCCAAGATGTCCTTGCTGGAAGATCCAAACAACCATTCCGAAAGTACATCCCAGGCTCAACACATTCATTAAGATAGCCTTAAGTGGAATCAATATGGAACGGAAAGCAGCCATTAGAATCACGAGCGTTGATAATAAAATTAGAAACAGCCCATAAGGTGCTTTTTGATAGATTTCAGCAAAAATCTCTTGTTCAAATTTGATGGGACCGCCAAAAAAGGCTTGGACACCAAGTCTTTTTTGTGACCACTCTTTTACCCAATCCCTCGCTTTTGAAGAATGCTCTCCGGTATTTAAATAAACCTCGACTAACATTTTATTGTTTCTGATAAAGTAATGCTTTATTGGCGCAAGCTGTGCTGGATTGCCCTTTTGGAGAAACTGATTTAGCTGCTCATCATCCCTTATTCCTGATGCAGTGAAAGGGGAGTTAACTGTATTAACCCGCTTATCTTTCTCAAACGTATGAATAATAGCACTTATTTTTTCGAAGTTATTACTCTCCGTAACTGAACCATTTGTTTTTAGTATAATGGTTACTTTTTTGTCATCTTGTTTGTCTTTTGCAATAAATTGCTTTTGAAATGTTTCCAACGCCAACCGGGAAGGGTAATTGGCCGGCAGGGAATCCGTACCGGGGATGGCCAAAACCATTTGCCTTACTGGTACCAGACCAGCTAAAAGAATGGCGAGTGCGAGGAAAGCCATTATAATCGGATGATTCATCACCAGCTTGGCAAATCTGTTCCAAATGCTATTTTCCTGTTCTATCACTCCAATGATACTTAATTGATTAATACGCTGCCCTAAGAGAGAAAGTAATGCCGGAAGAAAGGTTAAAGCGGAAAGCACAGATATCAGGACGACCAGCATCCCTCCAAGGGCAACATTTTGAAAAATGTCAATTTTAATAAACCAAAGTCCAGATAGCCCAATAAATACACAAAGTCCCGAAAAGATAATTGATCGTCCAGCTGTTTTAACCGTCACCTCAATTGATCCTTGAATGGAATTGGTTAGCAATTCCTCCTTATAGCGGTTAATGAACAATAAAGCAAAATCAATACTTAAGGCAAGACCTATCATGGGAACAATATTTAGAATAAAGATCGTTAAATCAACACGATAACTGAAAAGATATACAGTTCCCATCGTGATTAATATGGACACCACCCCAATCACAATTGGAAGAGCTGCAGCAACAAGACCCCCGAAAGCAAGGATAAGTACTACTAATGCAATCGGCAGACCAATCATTTCTGCTTTTGCTAAATCCTCTTGACTGGCGACATTTAAGTCTTGGACAATAATCGGTTCACCAGTCATGGTGACCTTTAAGCCAGGCTGGTTCTTCAGAATCATTTTCAATTTGGCTATTTCTGCTCCAAGACTTTCTGCTTCTTTGTCAAAGGTCAGCAGTCCATAAGCATAATGGCTTTTAAGCATCCCTTTTCTATCGAACGGAGAGGTAATATCTCTGGCGGAGTCGAAGTTATTAAGTCTATTAAATGTATCTTGAATAAACTGCTGAAATTCATTAGCGCTGATGGTTTTTCTTCTTTCAAAAACAAGGATAATCGAGGATTTTGGCTGCCCAAATTCTTCTTCTAGGAGTTTCCTTGTTTGATTATATTCTCCTTTGAACTGGAAGCCATTTCCTCTTAAAACACTAGGCAATTTTTGGGCAAAAAGGCCGAATAGAAGTATCGCTGCTATCCAAAATAGCAATATCCATTTTCGATTTCTATAGATTGATCCCGCTAATTTCTCCAAAATTCTAGCCTCCTTTACGAAAGATTTCCCCTTAAGATTGCGACATAAAACATAAGACACGCACTTTTTGCTTTCCGTAAATTTTTTCCCTAAATCTCGTTGAACATTCACGTGAAATTTTTTGTCGAGAAAATGTTCAAGATAACTGATACAAATGTAAAAGAATATGTAAAATTTGATGTGTTATTGGTACAATAAAGAAAATTAATAGTGTATAGGTGATACTTTTGGGACAAGATAAATTAAACAAAGTGATTGAAGCAGCAAAGTTATATTATTTATTGGATTATAACCAAAATGAGATTGCTAAGATATTGGGGGTTTCCCGCCCGACAGTATCACGATTGTTACAGCAGGCAAAGAGTGAGGGAATTGTTCAAATTACCATAATGGACCCCACAGAAAATGTTGAGAGTTTAGCCGCTCAACTAGAAAAAAAGTTCCATCTAAAAAAGGCGATAGTCGCCTCTATACCACAATATGAGGACCATATTATCAAAAATTACCTAGGTGAAAAGGCCGCCGCTTACTTGGATACCATCGTTAAAAAAGACGACATTATTGGCGTTACATGGGGAACAACGCTATATCATATTGCGATTGAACTAAAACAAAAGTTTGTAAAAAACGTCAAGGTTGTCCAATTAAAAGGCGGAGTGAGTCATGCCGAAACCAATACGTATGCTTCGGAAATTCTATATCTTTTCGGTAAGGCCTACAATACGACTCCTTTAAATCTTCCCTTACCTGCCATCGTTGATCACGTAGTTGTAAAGCAGGCAATGGAGGCAGACCGGCATATCCGTAGAATTTTAGAATTGGGAAAGCAGGCAAATATCGCCATTTTTACAATAGGTTCAATTAAGACAGACTCTTTATTATTTCAATTAGGATATTTTACAGACAGCGATTTGGAATCACTCTATGGCAAGGCAGTAGGGGATATTTGTTCACGTTTCTTCGATAAGAATGGCCAAATTTGCAATGAAAGTTTGAATGAAAGAACCTTGGGTGTGAACCTTAATGTGCTAAGCGAGAAAGAATATTCTATTGTTGTAGCTGGAGGGCCTAACAAAATAGAGGGAATTTATGGTGCCTTAACAGGAAAATATGCAAATGTTTTAATTACCGACCAATTTACAGCAAAATTCCTGCTTGATAAGTAAGGCAAACAATTTTACATTTGTTCATTTTATTATTTACAAATGTTCATTGCGTTTGTTATAGTTATGTTGTTATAAATAAGAATGTAGTCCGTATAACGTAAATTATTAGGGGGAAATTAAAATGACTCAAAATATTGTCAAAATGATTGATCATACATTATTAAAAGCGGATGCAACACGCGAAGAAATCATTAAAATTATTGATGAGGCAAAAGAGTATTTATTTGCATCTGTTTGTATTAATCCAACATGGGTTAAAACCGCAGCTGAACTGCTAGCTGATACTCCTGAGGTGAAGGTATGTACGGTAATTGGCTTTCCATTAGGAGCCTCAACTTCAGAAACAAAAGCATTTGAAACCAAAAATGCAATTGAAAATGGTGCTGATGAGGTGGATATGGTTATCAACATTGCTGCACTTAAAGACCGGCAGGATGAATTAGTCGAAAAAGATATTCTTGCTGTCGTCGAGGCGGCAAAGGGAAAAGCACTAGTGAAGGTAATCATTGAAACGTGTTTACTAACAAATGAAGAAAAGGTCAGAGCTTGTGAACTTGCTGTAAAAGCAGGGGCTGATTTTGTAAAAACTTCAACAGGATTTTCTACAGGTGGAGCAACCGTCGCGGATATCCGTTTAATGCGTCAAACTGTGGGCCCTGATGTAGGTGTGAAAGCTTCTGGAGGAGTTAGAAGCCGTGAAGATGCCTTGGCGATGGTAGAGGCAGGAGCTACCCGTATTGGCGCAAGTTCTGGTGTTTCAATTGCAAAAGGGGAACTTTCTAATAATAACTATTAATGTGAGGGTAACAGGATGAAAGAAGTCGTAATGGCCTTAATTGCTGGACTTATTGTAGGAATGTTATTTAGGTTTTTAAAATTACCATTACCAGCTCCACCTGTTTTTTCAGCTGTTGTGGGTGTGTTCGGTGTTTATTTTGGCGGCGTTGTTCTTGATTGGATCTTAAAGGTAATGCGGCATTAATAGTTTATGAAAAGAATGTTCTTAATGGTGAGAAGTTATTTCTATGGAATACCTTCTCTTTTTTTATTTATTAGGCTGTGTTAATCTTGCATGTTGATTTCCGCTCCAGGCGGCTCCAATCAACATGCTAAAAATCAACAATATTCTTTAACACAGCCATTTATTAAAGTAGTAAAATGGAGTTAATTTGCAATGGTAAGGAATGAACGTATGATGAAAAAGATTGGTTTCATAGGAGCCGGAAAAATGGCTCAAGCAATGATTGGTGGAATTGTACAAGCAAATGGAGTTAGTAAAGAGCATTTAATGGCCAGTGCTGCTACGGAAAGAACGATACAGGTTATTTCTGAAAAGTATGGTATTCTCGTATCATTAAACAACAAAGATGTGGCTAGGTTTGCCGACATCCTTATTTTAGCAGTAAAACCTGACCAGCATGCAGGTATTATTGAGGAAATTAAAAATGAAATAACTCAAAATACTACTATCGTTACGATTGCAGCGGGTATTAACCTAGCGGATATCGAACGGTTATTTGGTTTGCCGGTTAAGACCGTCCGGACCATGCCTAATACTCCTTCGTTAGTAGGTGAGGGAATGACTGCACTCTGTGCAAATAGTTATGTTAATGAGGAAGAACTAGCAGCGGTTGAGCAATTGCTGCAATGCTTTGGTCAAACGGAGCGTCTGAACGAGAAATTAATGGATGCCATACCGTCTATCAGTGGATCGTCCCCCGCCTATGTCTATATGTTAATAGAAGCAATGGGCGATGGCGGAGTACGTCAAGGTATCCCAAGAGATCAAGCTTATCGACTGGCTGCACAGGCTGTACTAGGAGCAGCTAAAATGGTTCTAGAAACTAACCAACACCCCGGAGAGTTGAAAGATCAAGTTTGTACACCTGGCGGTTCAACAATTGAGGCAGTAGCAACCCTTGAGAGAGAACAGTTCCGGGGTTCAATCATAGCCGCCATGGAGAGCTGTACAAGCAAAGTGAAAAATTTACGCTAGTATTAGATTAGGATTCCGTATAGGGATCCTTCTTTTTATTTAGGCTGTGTCAAAGGTTATCGTTGATTTTTAGCATGTTGATTGGAGCGGAAATCAACAACCAAGATTAACACAGCCTTTATTTAAAGAGAAAGTATAATAAATTGACTTTGAGAATTGTCTAGCAACAAGTGTATTTTGACACTTCCGAAAATTTTCGCCTTTTTTCGACTTTTTTTCATGGTATTTCTTATCGATTCATAATACACTCAAGATAATCACAAACTTATCACATATGGTATTTTACGATTGTCATTATTTTCTCATAGAAAAATTGGGGTGCAGATAGTTAATGGACTTAAATAAATATAAAAATTTGCTTATTCAAAAGATAAAAAATCAACTATCGATGTGGTTTGACAGTAACGAGGCAATCAAACATTCAGAAGTTTATCGATTTCTTCATTCCCTTCATGGAAGTGCAGGAACATTACAATTAGTGGGTCTTCATCAGCTATCTGGATTTTTACTGAACCAGATTCAGGCAGAAGATGAAAGGTTATGGGATAAAGTAGAACTACAAAAGTTTTTAGAAGAAATAATTAGCTTGACAGATAAATATGAAATGTACTCTGAAAAAGGGGCGGGACCGATAACATCAAACGAGCGCCGATCTGATGAGAAAGTACCGCTTATTCAAATCATTGATGATGATATTTCGATGCTTATTCTGCTTAAGGATACCCTCGAGGAAAAAGGATGGATGGTTGCTGCCAGTACCGATTCTAAAAAGGCGATTTCACAATACTACGATCTAAATCCTGACTGTGTAATTATTGATATTAATTTACCTGGAATTAATGGGATTGAATTGTTAAAGGAAATTGAACAGCATACACATCAGCATTTTGTTCCCACAATCATGATTAGTCTGATGAATGACCGGGAAACAAGAATAAGAGCTTACGAATTAGGTGCTGATGATTTCATTGAAAAACCAATTGATTTAGAAGAATTGACTGTTCGAATATCCCGTCATATAAAGCGGAAAAAATTATTAAATCAACTTGTACTAGTAGACGAGCTTACATCATTATATAATCGAAAGTTTTTATCCGACGTGTATAATCGCTGCCTTAGGGATATTAAACGAACAAAACAACCTTTCAGTATAGCCATCTTAGACCTTGATCATTTCAAACAAATTAATGATTCTTTTGGCCATGTAAATGGAGACAAAATCCTTGCAGATTTTGCCTCTTTTTTAAAAAAACATACAAGAAGCTCTGATACCGTTTTTAGATATGGTGGTGAGGAGTTTATTATTATCTTTGAGAATGCCCAGCAAATAGAAGTTGCTGAGATTGTTTCAAGATTGCTTACCAAATTTTCAACCATTCCCTTTCATTTAAAGGAAGAGACACATTATGTTACTTTTTCAGCTGGCATTTATACGATTCATCATTCTGATGTTTCTATGGAAGCAGCTATCATGGCTGCAGATCAAGCCTTATATTCAGCAAAGGCAAACGGCAGGGCACGGGTGGAGAGTGCTAATCAGTCTATGATGGATGTCCCAAAAAGGAAACTATTTGTTTCCATTATTGATGATGATCCGATTATTCGAACGATGTTATTGAGAATTCTAAATGTCATGGATTTTTCTAACTTTGAATTAAACTTAGCGGAATATGGAGATGGAGTACAGTTTTTTAATTCAAATAGACTCGAGGAAAAAGGAGAGCATTTTTTAATAATAGATGGTGTGATGCCCGTAATGGATGGGATTGAAGTTCTGCAAAAGGTACAAAAAATAAAATATAGCCATAATATTCATGTTCTTATGCTGACTGGAAGGAAAAATGAAGCTGATATCGAAAAGGCTTTAGCACTTGGTGCCGATGATTATGTGACGAAGCCCTTTAGCATTAAGGAACTGCAGGCGCGAATACAAAGGTTAATTAAAAGGATGAAATAAATTGTTTACAAACGAGTTACTGTTCCTTTCCATTCTAACGCTATCCTTAGTAGTGCTTCTGGTCATTTTACTAGGATATTTAACAATTAGAAAAACAATTGAAATCCGAAAGAAAAAAATAGTAGAACAATATCGTGAGACCTACAATCCCCTTATTTCTTCAAACTTAATAGAAGGTGTTATTTCAAGGAAACTCACACCTGTAACGATCCTTCAGCAAAAGGCTATCGAACAACTGCTGAGCAGATATACGAAGGTAATTGAAGGAGAAGAGGAAAAAGCCCGTTTAGCGAAACTAGCATCGATGTATCTATCGAATTATTACAAAAAACAACTCCAGAGCCACAAGTGGAGTACAAGAATGAATACCCTCTATCACATAGAGGATTTTAATATGATAGACCTTACTGACGATGTCTTCCGGTTATTGAATAGGAAACGACTTTCACACCAAGAAATCATTTATATCTTAAGAATACTGGCTTTATTCCAATATAATCAGTTATTCGATTTGTTAACCACAAAATATCAGGACCTTACGGAATATGATTACCGCCATATACTGAATCCTTTAGAGCAAAAGAAATTTGATCAGTATGTGCTTCATTTTCATCATGCTGGCTTGCCGCTTCAAAAAGCAATTATTGAAGTAATTGCAAGTAAACGAGAGGTCTCCTATAACCATTTTCTTGAAAAAATTTTCTCAAGCTATTCTGGTGAAATAAGGTTAAGGGCCTTAAAGGCTTTGGCCGAAATTGGTTATGTAAAAGATAGTGCCCCCTACTTAGAACTTCTTTATTCAGATAAATGGGAAGAAAGACTAGTTGCAGCCAAATTAATCGGATCATTAAAGGAAGGAAAAGCTATACCGCGATTGATTGAGCTTCTGCATGATCGTACTTGGTGGGTTCGGTCACAGGCTGGGCAAGCCATCTGCCAATTTACTCAGGGAAAAGCCATCTTAAAAACTGTATTAGAAACATCAACAGATCCATTTGCGAAGGATATGGCCTGGGAATGGCTGCATAAAGGAGGGGAATAAGCTGGGATTTATACAATGGGGAAATATTGTTACGTCTTTTGCTTGGTTTATTGCATTTTATATGGTCATTGTCATTGTTTTTTATACCGCCATTCTTATAACCTCATTTTTTCAACTGCGAAAGGAATATCAGCTTGATCGGGTTCAAGCCTATGAAGATTATGTGGATGAAATTTATACCAAGCCGGTTTCAATCATTGTTCCTGCCTATAACGAGGAGGCTGGAATTATTCAAAGCGTCCGTTCACTATTAAGTATAAACTATCCAACCTTTGAAGTAATCGTCGTAAACGATGGCTCTAAAGACAGCACCTTGCAAAAAATGATTGATTTTTATGATATGAAAGAAATAAAGAAAGTGGTTAGAATCCAAGTGAATGCTAAACCAATTAAAAAGATATATCAATCATCGATTCTTTCTAATCTCTTTCTGATTGACAAAGAAAATGGGGGGAAAGCCGATGCCCTAAATGTCGGTCTAAACTTCTCCCATTATCCTTATTTCTGTTCATTGGATGGTGATTCTGTTTTAGAGGAAGATGCTTTTTTAAAGGTAATGAAGCCAATTGTGGACTCAAATGAGGAGGTAATTGCGTCTGGTGGCAGTGTGAGGATAGCCAATGGCTGTGAAATTCAGAATGGTCATATCCAAAATATTGGGCTATCAGATAAGCCCTTGGTGGTTATGCAAATAATTGAATATTTACGAGCATTTTTAATGGGGAGGATAGGGTTAAGCAGACACAATCTCCTCCTTATTATTTCTGGAGCTTTTGGTGTTTTTTCAAAACATTGGGTCATTGAAGCAGGCGGCTATCGAACCGATACTGTAGGTGAAGATATGGAACTTGTCGTCCGAATGCACCGCCTTTTAAAAGAAAAGGGACTTAAAAAGAAAATCGTATATGTACCCGATCCTGTTTGTTGGACAGAAGTACCAGAGGACATAACATTTTTACGGAGACAGCGGAGACGCTGGCATAGGGGGCTTTTTGAAAGTTTATGGACTCATCGTAAATTAACCTTTAATCCTAAGTACGGGTCCATTGGATTACTTGCATTTCCTTATTTTTGGATTGTAGAATTTTTTGGTCCGATTATTGAACTTTCAGGATATATCTTTATGATTTTATGTTTGCTTCTTGGGGGAACCTACATCGAATTTTCAATTTTACTATTTTTACTATCTTGTTTGTATGGTTCTATTTTTTCAATGGCTGCTGTCCTTTTAGAGGAGTGGAGCTTAACCAAATATCCAAAGGTTACAGATATCTTCAAGCTCTTTTTCTATTCGTTAACAGAAACCATCTGGTACAGGCCAATGACTGTTTTTTGGCGTTGTGAAGGGGTTTGGCAAATTATAAAAGGAGAAACAAGCTGGGGAGAAATGAAAAGAAAAGGTGTATCAAAATGAAAAAGTCAATCTTCTTATTTTTCTATGCTATGATTTTTCTAGCAATAGTAACAAGTCCATTTTGGCTATGGAGACTTCAGCCGGAGAAGAATTTGAATGTGCTAATTATGGATAAAACAGTACCAAATTCATCTTATCGGGAGCATAAGGGATTGGTTTGGATATTAAACAATGCTAAGTATGTTAAGAATGGCCAGCCTTATTCAGCAGAAAATGATTATAAGGGATTTGAACCAAAAAGTAATTTAGACTATACCATTGTCCCACTTCCCAAGGATTTGACTAAATATGATATTTTCTATCTGACAGATCAATACGGTGTCTATAAGAAGGAGTTTTATGGGCAGAATTCCACTGGGAAAAGGTCAGCAAAAATTTATGGCGGTCTAACACTGAGTGAAGTTAATCAATTGAAGAAGGCACTCATTCAATCAAAACCTAAAACATTAATTGCAGAATTTAATACATTTGCCAGCCCCACCTCGGATCCTGCAAAAGAGGGAATATCAAATTTGTTGAATGTGGAGTGGTCGGGGTGGATTGGCAGATATTTTTCCGATTTAAACAGCGAAGAGGTGCCTGCTTGGGTAAAACAGAATTATCAAAAGCAACATGAAAAATGGACTTTCAGTGGAGAAGGTTTTGTCTTTGTTAGTAAAAGCAATTATGTGGTGGTCATAGGAAAAGAAGATATGAAAGATCACGGACTTTTATTTACATTGACAAAACAAGGCCAACAACACTTTTCGGAGAAAATAAATGGTACGTATCAGTATTGGTTTGATATTATTCAAGCCAAAAATAATAATGAGGTCTTAGCCAATTATCAACTGCCAGTTTCAAAGAAGGCTAGTGAAAAGTTAGCGGGATTTGGAATACCGAACCATTTTCCTGCGGTCATCTACCATCAGAATGCTAGATACTCCTCCTATTATTTTTCTGGTGACTATGCTGATGAAGCAGATGTACCAGGCATTTACCAGACAAAAGGTTTGGATAAATGGAAAAAGACAGTCGGAACAAATCATTCCTTTTATTGGTCAGCATATGTCCCAATGATGAAAGATATCCTGAAAAATGGGGTTAAAAAGGTAGAGCCGCAAGAGAAAGTTGAATTAGTTGTCAAGAACGGGATTCAGACCAATAGTCAAACAAATGAATCTTATATTCAAATCAAAAAGAATGGAAAGTGGCAGAACCTTTTAATAAAGGGAGTGAATATGGGGATCGGCAAACCAGGCTACTTCCCTGGGGAAACAGCTATTACAAAAGAAGAGTATTTCCGATGGTTTCAAGAAATCGGAGCAATGAATGCTAATGCCATCAGGGTTTATACCCTTCACCCTCCCCAGTTTTATGAAGCTTTTTATGAATATAATCAAATTGCTAAAAAGCCTTTATTCTTATTTCATGGAACGTGGGTAAATGAAGAAAATTTAAACAAAACTCAGGATGCATTCGCCAAAGTAAATGTGGATGATGCGAAACTAGAAATAAAGAATATGGTGGACATTATTCATGGAAATGCTATTCTTGCTGAGCGGCCAGGGCATGCATCGGGTGTGTATAAACATGATATTTCCAAGTTTGTAATTGGAACTATTATTGGAACTGAGTGGGACCCGGCAATGGTTCAAAATACCAATACAAAGCATTCTGGTTTGAGCCAATTTAAAGGAAATTATTTTGAAACAGACCATGCCAGTCCTTTTGAAATTTGGCTCGCTGAGTTGATGGATTATGCAGCAAGTTATGAGGCAGCCCAATACAAGTGGCAGCATTCGATGAGCTTTACGAATTGGGTCACTACGGATTTGCTCAAGCATCCCTCTGAACCATTAGAAACAGAGGATATGGTATCGGTTGATCCCAATCATATTAAGTCATCAAAATCTTTTAAATCTGGTTTATTTGCTTCCTATCATATCTATCCCTACTATCCAGATTTTCTTAATAATGAGAAAAAATATCTAAATTATACTGATGCTAGCGGGAAGAAAAATAANNGCGCTCAGCCCACCATATGCCAGTCTTGGTCGCGGAATTTGGCGTACCGTCTTCAAGGGGCTTAACTCATAAAAATCCTTACGGGATGAATCAGGGATTTCTTTCTGAAAAGGATCAAGGACAAATTGATCAGCATTTGTTTCAATCCATTGTTTCAGAGAAATACGCGGGCGGACTTGTGTTTACTTGGCAGGATGAATGGTTTAAGCGAACATGGAATACAATGGACTTCGATGACCCGGAACGCCGCCCTTACTGGAATAACCAGCAAACTAATGAACAGCATTTTGGCTTGCTGGGATTTGAACCAGGTAAGAAGGAAACAGCCATAATTGTCGATGGCGCGGCAGAAGATTGGGATATTGCAGCTGCAAAAATAGGATATCATACTGAAGATAAACAGAAGTTGAAGGAAGTGCGGTTCACCTCTGATAGTGGCTATTTGTATTTCTTACTTAAATATAATCAACCCATTGATTTTAAGAATGACGGTACCTATCTATTACTCGACACAATTGGGAACCAAGGCCAAACAACCATTCCAATCAATCAACAAGTAAAGATTAATACTGATTACGGAATTGACTTTCTTATTAAGCTGCAAGGTCCAAATAACTCGCGAATATTGGTTGATAGTTACTATGATACGTTCTATTATCAGTATGGAAAACTTTTGAAAATGATTCCTGAAGAGCCAGTTGCCTCTCAAAAGAATAATGGGGTATTTAATCCAATCCGCTTGGCATTAAATAAGCAACAAACGATTCCTTCTACCAAGGAGGTCATTCCATTTCAGGCTTATGAAACAGGGGTATTACAGTATGGAAATGCTAATCCTGCCAGTAAAAACTTCAATTCCTTAACTGACATAAGTATGAGCAGCGATAAAAAGATAATTGAAGGAAGAATTCCTTGGCAGCTTTTAAATGTGAAGGACCCTAGCTTGAAAGAAATCATGGGAGATGTGTGGAAACAAGGATTGTCAGGCAGTGAAGAGGCCAGTGGAATCAGGACCGCCATTGTAACAACAACGCAAGGCAGTTTAGAACAAACGGTTCCAAAGACTGTAAATGGGCAGCTTCAACAAAAGGGTTCACTTGTTTACACCTGGAATTCATGGGATCAACCTCCATTCTATGAACGGCTGAAGACCTCTTATGAAATCATGAAAAAAACATTTGGATCTGTTGATGCCAAATAACCAATTAAACAGTAATAAAGCCACCTGAAAAGCTCCAGGTGGCTTTATTGCGTAAGTGGCTTTGTGGAAACAGTAACGGTTGTCATTAAGCCTACGCAAATAATCGTAAGAAGAGAATAAAAGAAGTTTTCCAACCCAACGACTTGAATGCCGCTCGTAATAATTAAACCATCAATTAAAAATATAATGATCCCAATATTAATAGATGTAAATTTGGTAAGCAACTGGGCAAGTAAGTCTGTTCCACCCGTACTTGTTTCATAGCGAAGCATTAGGCCAATCCCAATGCCAACAAGCATCCCGCCGATAATGGTACTTGGCAAAATTCCAATTTGTATTTTGCCATTGATAAAAGAAAATACATCAATGCAAAAGGAAGAAATAATTAAACCATGCAGGCTATAGAAAAAATAGCGTCTCTCGAAAAACCAAGCTAAGATATATAAAGGAAGACTAAAGAATATGATACTAAGACCTGTCGGCAGACCGTAAAAATAATGAATAATTAATCCCAAACCTATAACACCGCCATCTAGGAGATGGTAAGGAACTAGGAACCCATTAATCCCCAGACTTACGAGCAATGAACCAATCATCATGGCGAATATTTTTTCTTTCAATATCATTCTCACCTCAACACTTGTCCTTATACATAAAAATATGAGAAGAAATCACATTTAGAAGTGCAGCAATGAAAGAAAAAAAACCAGAGAAAAATCTCTGGTTAAACTAATTAAAAGAATAAATTTAGAATATAAAAAACAATGGCAGCGATAAGGGCTGTAATTGGCAGGGTAATAACCCAAGTAATCAACATCCGTTTAGCGGTATCCCATTTTACACCTTTCAGACGGTGAGAAGCACCCACCCCAAGAATACCAGAAGAGATTACGTGCGTAGTACTTACCGGTAGATGTATATAGGTAGCACCAAAGATAATAGCAGCTCCGGTTAAATCAGCGGCAACACCATTAACTGGACGTATTTTCATAATTTTTCCGCCGACTGTTTTGATAATCTTCCAGCCGCCAATTGAGGTGCCTAGACCCATTGCAACAGCACAGGAAAGCTGTACCCAAAAAGGGATACCTGCATCAGGGGATAGATACTTACTAGAAATAAGTGCTAAGGTGATGATCCCCATTGATTTCTGCGCATCATTTGTTCCGTGTGAATATGATTGTAGAGCAGCAGTTGCGATTTGGATATAACGAAATCTTTTGTTCGTTTTAGCTAGGTTTAAATTCTTAAACGCTACTTTAAAAATACTATAGACAATATATCCCACAACAAAGGCAAGAATTGGTGATATAATCAGCGCTTCAATAATTTTGATAAAACCGGTGTAATTCAAAGCATTAAATCCTTCCGCTGCAATTGCAGCTCCGGCAATTGATCCAATGATAGCGTGAGAAGAACTGCTGGGAATTCCGTAATACCAAGTCAGTAAGTTCCAAAAAATTGCTGAAATTAGTGCAGCCAAAATAACAACTGATCCATTATGTAAGGTAAACGGATCAACAATATCCTTTGATACAGTTTTGGCTACGCCAGTAAAAGTTAAAGCACCAATTAAATTCATTACTGCAGCCAACATAATGGCTTGACGAGGTTTTAAAGCTTTTGTTGAAACGGACGTGGCGATTGCATTTGCTGTATCATGAAAACCATTAATAAAATCAAATGCAAGAGCACCAATGACAATTAAGATTGTTAAAATTAGTACAAGACTCATCTTTTTGCTCCTTAGGCATTTTTCATAATAATGGATTCTAGAGTATTAGCTACAGTCTGACAGTAGTCAGCAATATCCTCAAGATCTTCGTAAATCTCCTTATATTGAATAATGCGGATTGGGTCTTTCTCGACAGCAAATAAATGCTTGATTGATTGTCTTAGAATATTATCGCATTTGGATTCATAATCCTTAATTTTAATGGCATGCTCTCTAATCTGAGCTAACTTTTTGTTGGATAGTAATTCAACAGCCTTCTGTATCTCGTGAACACTGCCTTGAATAGCGTCGACAAACTTCAGCATAAACTCATCTGCATCAGTAATGGAATACATTTCGAATAGGGCAGCACAAGCTTCAAGACCATCTAATACATCGTCCATGCTCATTGCAAGCTGGAGGATGTCCTCACGTTCAATGGGAGTAATAAATGCATCGTTTAATTCTTTAATTACTTCATGTACGTAGGTATCACCTTTGGATTCATACTCTTTCATTTTCTCAGAGAAGATTTTTAAATCACTGATGTTTTTAAGTTTATATTCAGTGAAAAAATCAACACTTTCATCAAGATTGGTTGAGATATTGCTTAGTAATGCTGAGAATTTATCTACTTTTTTTGCCATTGATTATACCTCCAATATTTACAACAAAAATATGTTTAATAGCGCACTCAAATATTCTATCTAAAATTTGTCGAAAGAGAAAGAATTTACGTTGAATTTACAAAAACTTAACATTAGAATTTTCTGAATACTATCTCGTTGGCCTGAAAGTTCATTTGATTTCTTTTGCCTAGTATTTTTCATTTGTGTCTTGTTCATGTATAAATTTAGGTGATGTTTAATTAATTATTTTTAAATGAGTATAAATAAAAAAAAAGGGTACTTTATAGGTACAGGCAGTAAACAATGGATTTTTCAATAACAGTTCAGCTGTCTGAGCAGAAATACAAAAGTGAAATGAAGAATACTAAAAAGGAGTGTTCTAAATGAGTTTCATTTGGTCATTAATTGTTGGTGGAATTATCGGCTGGTTAGCTGGATTAATTGTCGGGAGAAATATTCCGGGAGGCATTATTGGTAATATCATCGCAGGTTTTATTGGTGCATGGTTAGGAACAGCAGTATTAGGTAACTGGGGTCCAAATGTAGCAGACTTTGCGATTATCCCTGCCATTATTGGTGCGGCGGTATTAGTACTTCTTTTAAGCTTTATCATGCGTGCTTTTAGAAAAGCCGATTAACAATAAGATGGCAATGAAAAGGATGTCTCCCAATGAGACATCCTTTTCTATATTTTATGGACATCGATGCTGTTAAAAATTTCAGGTAAATCTGTAAAGGAGGCATAACAAATAATTGGTTCCTTAGTAAATGGATGGGAAAATTCAAGCTTTGCCGCATGGAGAGCCTGCCTATTCGTAAGCGGTTTTCCTCCGTACAAAATATCTCCAATTAAAGGATGACCCACATGACTGAAATGAACTCTGATTTGGTGAGTCCTCCCCGTTTCCAACCAACATTTAATGTAAGAAAACTCTTTTTGCTTATTATATTCTAGTACTTGATAGTGAGTAACGGCAGCTTGTCCAGTTGGTGACACCCTGCGTCTAGTTGCATGATGTCGGTCCCGCCCAATCGGCATATTCAGGGTACCCTTCCGCTGCTTTAACAGGCCATGAACAGCTGCGATATAGGTTCTTTTAATATAACGTTTCTCAAGCATTTGATCTAAAATGGCACCTGCTAAAGCATGTTTGGCAAAGAGAATGGCCCCCGATGTATCACGGTCCAGTCGATGGACTTGCCGAACATTTGCTGATTCTCCTTTTGACAAGAGGTAAAAAGCAACTGCATTCACCAGGGTATCGGATTCCTTATCAGGGTCATTTGGATGTGTATTCATAAAGGGGGGCTTATTGATAATTAAAACATGATCATCTTCAAATAATATATTGATCTCATGGTAAGAAGGGATTACCTGAGACGCTTCTTCTTCGAATAAATGAAGTTGTATTTTTCCCCCTGCCGGAAGTGGAGTATTCCAATTACCCCGATTTCCTTCGAGTAAGACTTTATTCTCAGTCCGAAATTGATGGGTTAATTTCTTGGGAGCTTGCCATATCTCTCGGAAAAGGTCAGTAATCGTAATCCCTTCCCATTCACTTGGAACGATGATTTGCAGCCACTCACCAGTACGTTTCGTTTTAATCATATTTTCTCCTTTGGTAAATTGTCCAGCTCCAGCGCCCTAGCGGCTAGTGTCCTTCGCGCTCCGCCCTACGATAAGTCAACATCGAATCGCTATCGCTCTTCGTGTTGTCTAGCTCCAGCGCCTAGGGGCTCGGGGTCATAAGCTTATCCAGTTGCGGCTCCTTGGGACTCGAGTCATAAGCCACCCCCTGAAGAAGGCAAAAAGCGCCTTCTTACAGGGTGCGTCTTATGCCTTCGTCCCAAAACAGTCGCCTCCACATTTAGGTCAATCCGTCAAGAAGGCTAGAGAGCAGCCTTCTCGCCGGCTCGTCTTATGCCTGTCGCCCCTGATCAAGGCGCCTCCGCTTTTGTTTAAAGACTAAGTGTAAAAACTGACTTTGAAAATTGTCCAGCTCCAGCGCCCTAGCGGCTAGTGTCCTTCGCGCTCCGCCCTACGATAAGTCAACATCGAATCGCTATCGCTCTTCGTGTTTCCTTTATCTCAGTTGGAGCACTCCAGGCCATACGCCGCTGACCAGGGCGCTTTCGCTTTTCTGACTGTGGTGATAATTACCACCGAAAATCCACTTCGAATTATGTTATTCTTATGATATATATTACGACAGAAATAAGCGATGGCAAAGGTGGGTTAAATAAGTGAAAATAGTTTTTGCCTCGACACCAAGTCAAGAAGAAGAGATTAATGAACTGGTGAGGTACGTTTACTCCAATATTTTTCCTCAGTTTTTTAATGATGAAGAAATTAGTCAATTTGAGGAATTAAAAATCCTCGATACGTCTTTGGATTTTAATACATTAAAAGATGCATTTCAAGTTATGACATGCATTCAGACGATCATCTCCATTCTCGAATCATCACCTTTAGATGAGCAATACGAAATGGTGTTCAACAAAAATGCTGCTACATTAAATGAATTTGGACTGTTTTTCCCCTTTGATTTTGAACAATTTATTGAAGGGAAAAGTCTAAAGAATTCGATTCTCAGTATCTATACCAAAGCAGATAACGAACTAATTATATAAGTAGTTAATCCCTTAGCCTGTGATTTTTTGCAGGCTTTTTTTAAATTCCTTCTCTTATTGTCATATTTTTGAGGTATTATAATATGAGTAGCTTCCACGTACCCTGCAAAAAATGTCGGTTTTTATCCTGTCATTTTTAGAGGAAAATCAGAGTTAAACTTCGAATTATTGGATGTACATAAATAGGAGGGATCACATCTATGGAATGGAAAGCAATCGCAAAAAGTTGGCTGGAATTTGAAGGATTAGACAATGAATTAAAAAATGAATTAGAAACTTTAAAGGGCAATGAAAAACAACTAGAAGAAATATTTTACAAGAATCTTGAGTTTGGTACAGGTGGAATGCGCGGGGAAATTGGAGCAGGGACAAATCGCATGAACCTTTATACGGTCCGTAAAGCTTCCGCAGGATTGGCAGCTTACATAGAAGAACATGGAGAAGAAGCGAAAAAGCGCGGTGTAGTCATTGCCTATGATTCACGCCATAAATCACCAGATTTTGCATTGGAAGCTGCTAAGACTCTTGCTTCTAGAGGAATCCAAACATATGTATTTGATGAGTTACGCCCTACACCAGAATTATCGTTTGCATTAAGGTCCTTAAATGCTTTTTCTGGCATTGTGGTTACAGCGAGCCATAATCCACCGGAATATAACGGGTATAAAGTTTACGGTTCAGACGGTGGTCAGCTTCCACCTGAAGCGGCCGATATTGTGATTGCAAAGGTAAATGAAATTGAAAATGAATTACTCATCCAAGTCAGCAGTGAGGAAGAATTACGTCAGTCTGGTTTGATCAAAACTATTGGTTCTGAAATTGACCAAGCCTATATTGAAAAATTAAAAACCATATCAGAGAATCCAACTCTTGCTGAAGAGACTGATATTAAAATCGTATTTACGCCATTACATGGGACAGCCAATAAATTAGTCCGAGCTGGACTTGCGGCATTAGGATATAAAAATGTTTCGGTTGTTAAAGAACAAGAACTTCCTGATCCTGAATTTTCAACTGTAAAAAGCCCAAATCCCGAAGAGCATGCTGCCTTTGAATTAGCAATTCGTGACGGAAAGAAGGTCGGAGCTGATATTTTAATTGCGACTGACCCTGATGCGGACCGTCTTGGGATTGCTGTTTTAAATGATGAGGGAGAATATATTGTTTTAACAGGTAATCAAACAGGTGCATTATTAGTAGATTATCTTCTTTCTCAGAAACAAGCGAAAGGAACATTGCCTGAAAATGGTGTGGTTTTAAAGACAATTGTTACATCTGAATTAGGACGGAGAATTGCTTCCGCGTTCCAATTAAAAACAGTTGATGTTTTAACAGGATTTAAATTTATTGCAGAAAAAATCAAGGAATATGAAACAACAGGAGAGCATTCTTTCCTATTTGGCTATGAAGAGTCTTACGGCTACTTAATTGGCGACTTTGCACGTGATAAGGATGCAGTTCAAGCTGCCTTGCTTGCGACAGAAGTCTGTGCCTATTATAAAAAACAAGGATTAACCCTATATGAAGGAATGCTGCGTGTATTTGAAAAATACGGTTTCTATCAAGAGGGACTTCGCTCATTAACATTAAAAGGAAAAGAAGGGGCAGAGATGATTCAACGCCTATTAGCTTCATTCCGTAATGAACCATTAACAGACTTAGGTTCAGTGAAGACTCTTGCAAGCGAAGACTATTTGACAAGTATCCGGACAACGAAAGATGGCGAAGAAACGATTTTATTACCTAAATCCAATGTGTTGAAATATATTTTTGAAGATGGATCTTGGGTATGTCTCCGTCCTTCAGGAACAGAGCCTAAAGTTAAATTTTACTTTGGTGTGAATAGTTCCAGCCTTGAAGAAAGCAAACATAAGCTTCAATCGATTGAGAAGGACTTTATGGCATTAGTAGATAAGAAAGTAAAAATGGTCCAAACTATTTAAGCCAAAAAATAGAAATGAATCATACTAAAGAACGGCCTCCATCATTGGAAGCCGTTTTTTTTTGGTGGAATTCTTTTTTCCCGGTAGAAAAAATTTTCTCAACAATTTGGTATCCACTTTATTTTTCAGGAAAGACTATACATCGGTAAGCCATTTTCATCAGGATCCAGTGATTCATTAGCATGGTCAATGTAACGAAGAAGGTTATATAATTTTGTTTCAATCACGGTATAGTCACGTTCAAAATTATAAGCGTGCAGGAATTGTTCAATCTTTTTCGATAAAATTTGGTCTTTTGTCCGAACCATTAAGATAAGCAAATTGTCCCATTCAGATCTGTGCGTATAATATAACGCTCGGTCGTAATCCATCTTATTCATATTTATTTGCCTCCTCCTTAATTAGGAGTTGACTTTATTTTATGACATTCCTCAAATAACTTTCACAGAAAATGTTGGACACCTAATGTTTACGCTGTTTTTAACATTTACCAGTATAAAATAGTTTTTTTAAGAAGAGTGGTGTTTTAAATGGTTAGAGTTTTTTTGGTCACTTTCTTTCTATTCACACTGCCATTTACCTCGGCAGAAGCAAAAATTGTACAAGTGGATAAACCTTACACATATAAACGTATGCAGCAGGATTTAGAAAAAATAAATGCTAAATATCGCCGCCATATCGAAATAAAATCAATTGGAACAACCCATTTTGGAAAAGAAATTTGGGGAGTTAAGCTGGGAAGTGGAAAAACTACTATCGTTTTAATTGGTGCTCATCATGGACGAGAATGGCTGACAAGCACCTTATTGATGACCATGCTTGAAAATTATGCCGAGGCCTATCAGAACGGTAAGAGAATGGGCTTTAGGTCAACCGATATCTTAGATCAAGTTTCTATTTGGTTTATCCCTATGCTAAATCCAGATGGTGTTTACATTCAACAAACTAACCTCGAGTCATTTCCCGCTGATCATAAAAAACAATTGCTGCGAATGAATGAAGGATCAAAAAGTTTCAAACGATGGAAAGCGAATGGAATGGGAGTAGATTTAAACAGACAATACCCCGCAGGCTGGAAACAGCTTAATCATCAACCCTCAAATCCTAGCTATGCCTTTTATAAAGGGAAAAGACCTTTAGAAGCTAAAGAAGTAATTGCGTTAACCCAATTTATTAAGGAGATAAAACCATCGATTGCGGTTGCGTATCATACGGCAGGCAGGGAGATTTTTTGGAATTATAAAAATGGGGAAAATCTGAACCGTGATTATAAGATTGCAAAGAGGGTCTCTAGACTAACCAACTATAAATTAGCGAAACCTGAGCCAGAGGCATTCGGCGGGGGATTTACAGATTGGTTTATCACAACTTATCACAAACCAGCACTGACAATAGAAATAAGTTACTTAGTTGGAGATACAAGTCCACCCCTGTCAGTTTTTAGTAGTGAATGGAAAAGGAACAAATATGTCGGTCTGCTTCTTGCAAGGGAGGCAAAAAAGTTGGACCGATAAGCTTATACTGTTAAACATTGGAGGAAAATCACAAAAAACAATAAGGCTAGCTATTGTTTTTTGGCCATCTCCCTCATCAATCCCGCCTTTTCTTCATACATTGTGTTAAGAGGAAAAGGGGGAGTGAGGAATGAACATAGAAGATCGTAAAAAGCTTGAAAGAGCCATAAGCGAAATTACTGAAATCGCCACTGGTTTTGGACTGGATTTTTATCCAATGCGTTATGAAATTTGTCCAGCTGAAATTATTTATACTTTTGGTGCTTATGGTATGCCAACACGATTTTCTCATTGGAGCTTTGGAAAGCAATTTCACAAAATGAAACTGCACTATGACTTAGGGCTAAGTAAAATTTATGAGCTCGTAATAAACTCAAACCCTTGTTATGCATTCTTGCTTGATTCAAACACCCTTATACAAAATAAGTTAATTGTTGCACACGTGTTGGCTCATTGTGATTTCTTTAAAAATAATGTCCGTTTTCAAAACACCAAGCGTGATATGGTTGAAAGCATGGCTGCTACTGCTGAACGAATCCATAAATATGAGATACAATATGGGAAAAAGGAAGTCGAAACCTTTTTAGATGCCATCTTGGCTATTGATGAACATATTGATCCTTCTCTTATGCGGCCAAAGCTTTCATGGTCGATTGGAGATGATGAGGAAGACGAAGAATTAGATACCGTTGCGGTAACACCTTACGACGATCTCTGGAAACTCGACGAAAAAGATCAAAAGGTAAACAACCAGCCAAAGAAAAAGAAGTTCCCACCACGGCCTGAAAAGGATCTATTGTTATTTATTGAAACTTACTCTAGAGAACTGGAAGATTGGCAGAGGGATATCTTAACCATGATGCGTGAGGAGATGCTTTACTTCTGGCCGCAGCTTGAAACGAAAATCATGAACGAAGGCTGGGCTTCCTTTTGGCATCAACGAATATTAAGGGAACTGGATTTAACTAGTGGTGAAGCAATTGAATTTGCCAAGTTAAATGCTGGGGTAGTCCAACCATCAAAAACAGGAATAAATCCTTATTATCTCGGTATTAAAATTTTTGAGGATATTGAAGAGCGATATAATAACCCAACAGAGGAAATGATTCGCCGAGGAATTAAACCTGGCTCAGGCAGGGAAAAAATGTTCGAGGTTCGCGAAGTTGAATCGGATATTTCCTTCCTGCGTAATTATTTAAATAAGGACCTTGTTATGAGAGAAGATATGTATCTTTTCCAAAAGCAAGGCAGGGATTATAAAATCGTTGATAAAGAGTGGGAGCATATTCGAGATCAGCTTGTAAATATGCGGGTTAACGGGGGATTTCCATATATTACTGTCAATGATGGCGACTTCTTGAAAAATGGTGAACTGTACCTAAAGCACTGGTATGAGGGTGTTGAATTAGATGTGAAATACCTCGAAAAAGTACTTCCCTATATTCACCAGCTTTGGGGGAGACCGGTCCATATAGAAACCATGATTGAAGAAAGAAAAATGCTGTTTTCTTATGATGGTAAAGGCGTGCATAGAAAATACTTATAAAGGAAAGGCAGCTATCAATTGATAGCTGCCCTTTGTTTTATTGATAATGGTTGAAAAATTGGATTTAGATGGAAGAAAGTTCTTTTACTAAGGCCTCTTCTACCGGTACATATGAATAACCTAAATCCTTTGCCACTGCTTCATAGGTAATTTCTCCATTTGCCACATTTACACCAAGTTTTAAAGCAGCATTCTCCGAAATGGCTTTTACTACCCCTTTAGTAGCTATCTGTAATGCGTAAGGAACGGTAACGTTTGTCAGGGCAATGGTAGATGTTCTAGGAACCGCCCCAGGCATGTTGGCCACTGAATAGTGAACCACACCATGTTTAACAAAAGTAGGGTTATCGTGTGTTGTTACATGGTCACTAGTTTCTACAATGCCACCTTGGTCAATCGCAACATCGACAATAACAGAACCTGGCTTCATTGATTTCACCATGTCTTCTGTTACTAGTTTTGGAGCTTTTGCACCTGGAATTAACACAGCTCCAATGAAAAGATCCGCTTCCGCAACCGCCTCCGCGATATTATATGGATTAGACATTAACGTTTTAACTTGATTTCCAAAGATATCATCCAGCTGGCGTAAACGGTCTGCACTTAAATCGATGATTGTCACATCTGCGCCCAGACCAATAGCCATCTTTGCTGCATTGGTTCCGACAATACCACCGCCGAGAATAGTTACCTTGCCACGATTAACACCTGGAACACCAGCTAAAAGAATTCCTTGACCTCCGTTATTCTTTTGTAAAAATTGTGCCCCAATTTGGGCAGCCATACGTCCTGCAACTTCACTCATTGGAGTTAACAGCGGCAGGGTGTTATTCACGGAGACTGTTTCATAGGCAATGGCAAGTACACCTTTATCCTTTAGTGCTTGTGCAAGTGCAGGTTCAGCAGCAAGATGTAAATAAGTAAATAAGATTAATCCCTCGCGGAAATACTGATATTCGCTCTCTAAAGGCTCTTTTACCTTCATAATCATTTCTGATTTTGACCAGACATCTTTACGATCTTCTATAATTTGCGCGCCAGCCTCCAAATATTGCTCATTAGTGAAACCGCTTCCAAAACCGGCGTCTTTTTCTATTAATACTATATGACCGGCTTTTACTAATGTAACCACACCGGCCGGAGTAAGTGCTACACGATTTTCGTTATTTTTAATCTCCTTAGGAACACCAATAATCATATCTGAAATCCTCCCTAATACTATAAAATATCCTTGCTATAGAAAAAGTATAAGATGTTTTTTGCAAGATTACTTTGTTTAGAAAGGAAAAAATTTTATATCCCTTTTGGGGATTTTCACAAAATGTTCATATCTATTTGTATTTCTCGAGCTTTAGGTCAAGATACAGAAGCATTTTCTGGTTTGGATCTTTGAAATTCACATCGCCAATTTCAGAAATACGCTTTAACCGATAATTAAGGGTGTTGGCATGAACATTTAGTTCCTTAGCTGCATCATTTATATTGTTATCTTTATTTAAGAAGACTTCTAATGTTTCAACTAAATTACTATGATGCTTTTGGTCATATTCTTGCAGTTTTTTTAATGAATCATTTTCATATGCTTCGCTTTGTCTTTTTTCCAAAATGAGTTCAAATAGTTGGTAAATCCCCAGCTTGTGATAATTAAAAATATCCTCTGTCTCTAATGGGAATTTTTCTTTGATAGTTAAAACTCTTAATGTTTCCTGGTAGGCTTGGCCAATTGATTGATAATCTTTATAAATGCTGCTGTATACAGGAGTGATTCCTTTGATAGCGTACCGCTCGTTCATCGTCAATACAAAGGTTTGAACAAAACGATTAAATTCTTGGTAAGGCTCTTTAATATTATCAGCAGAGATTAAGATGATTAATTGATTACAGTCAATGGTATAAAGCAGTATTTTCATTAGTTGGCCTGTTTTTAATAAATACGAGATGTTTTGCTCTACTTTATTTGTTATGTTCTCAGGAAATTGAAATACTGCAATCGCAAAGGAAGCTGAGGGTGTAATTTTTAGAGTATGAAATCGTTCATAAATTTCCTCTTCACCCTTCAAATGTCCGGTTAGAAGTTTCCAAAAAAATTCCTGCGAATGTTCTTCCTTTTTATTCTTTCTGGTTTGAAGCTGTAGAAGTTTATTTTTCGCGGAATCTGCTGCTAATTTGAGTAAGTCAAAATCTTTTTCTGTTAAGATCTTGTCAATTTCGATTGCCCAAATAAAGCCTAATACTTCATCTTGTTTCCAAATTGAGATAGCCACTCTATTATGAAGTCCGATCTCATCCATATTTTTAACACGGATTGGCTCACGAGTTTTCAGTAGTGCAGGAATGGTACCTTCCTTCCATAATTGATTAATCACTTTTTCAGGTACTCTTCTTCCAATGATGGTATAAATCCTGGCAGGATCTGTCCGTTCATCATGTGTGCTATAGGCAAGAAGTCGATGGTTTGCATCCTCAATCGTAATCGGGCAATTTAAAACTTGGCTTATCAGATCAACAAATTCTTCTAAACTATCAAAAGCTGCTTTAAATGGATCATGGTGTCTAGTATTCAAAATAATAACCTCCAGATTATCTGTCAGGATATGATTATATGCTTTAGTATAATTCTACAAAAAGTTACGGCAAATTTCTCGTTTTTCCACAAAAAAAGAATGTTCACAAAAATGTTAAAATAATGACAAGAAATGTTCAAAAAAAAATTATATTAATTTGAAAACGCTAACAACGCGAAAAAGGGAGGATGTGCTGTCGCATTTTCTGCGGATAAGTAGTATTATATTTATTCATAAAATATCTTTATGTAAAGTCATGAACAGGTGGATGGATGGGGAAATTGAAGTTTTTATCAGGAGGAGATTCATAGATGAGTAAAAGCACTCAGGACAAAGAACTTCAACGCGGTTTAGAGGAAAGACATATAACGTTAATGTCTCTCGGCGCAGCTATTGGGGTAGGATTATTTCTTGGTTCAGCGTCAGCCATCAAAATGGCGGGACCTGGTATTTTGGCAGGTTATGCTTTTAGTGGGTTAATTATGTTTTTCATTATGAGGGCCTTAGGAGAAATGGCAATTCAAAAGCCAGTAGCAGGGTCATTTAGTAAATATGCTCGTGATTATTTAGGACCGCTGGCTGGATACATAACAGGTTGGAATTATTGGTTTTTATGGGTTGTTACTTGTATGGCGGAAATTACAGCTATAGGTATTTATATGGAGTACTGGTTTCCGTCTGTCCCAAGATGGATATGGGCATTGGCAGCACTTGTCATTATGGCGGGAGTAAACTTTCTTGCTGTTAAAGCATATGGAGAATTAGAATTTTGGTTTGCTTTAATAAAAATCGTTACAATCATTGGAATGATTCTGATCGGTGCTGGAATGATTATCTTTGGGCTGGGGAATGGCGGGATTGCAACTGGTGTAGAGAATTTGTGGGAACATGGCGGCTTCTTTCCAAATGGAATAAAAGGAGTTTTTTTATCCTTACAGATGGTTATGTTTGCCTACTTGGGAATTGAAATGATTGGGGTTACAGCTGGAGAGGTAAAAAATCCTGAAAAGTCTCTTTCTAGAGCAATTGATACCGTTTTTTGGCGCATTCTGCTATTTTATGTTGGTGCTTTGTTTGTAATTATGTCAATTTATCCTTGGGAGGAAATTGGAACAAAGGGTAGTCCGTTTGTCCTTACCTTTGAAAAAATTGGCATTCCCGGGGCGGCAGGTATTATAAATTTTGTTGTTCTAACCGCAGCCCTATCATCTTGTAATAGTGGTATTTTCAGTACAGCCAGGATGCTATTTAATCTTGCAGGGCATGATGAGGCTCCTAAAAGTTTTGGTAAGGTTACTAAAAACGGGGTCCCCGGAATGGCCGTGCTTGCCTCAGCTGGGGCCTTGCTAATCGGGGTGATACTAAATTATATTGTCCCTGCAAAGGTATTTACATGGGTTACGAGTATTGCAACGTTTGGAGCTATCTGGACTTGGGGAATTATTCTTTTATCGCAAATTTGGTATCGTAAATCTCTAAACCAGAGAGAAGTGAAGGCATTAAAATATAAAATGCCCTTATTTCCGTATACTTCCTATTTAGCACTTGCCTTTTTAGCCTTTGTTATAGCATTGATGGCCTATAATCCTGATACAAGAATCGCCTTAGTGATTGGACCGATATTCTTAATCTTCTTAGTTGCTGTGTATTATATCAAAGGATTTCATAAACGAGATCGGATGGAAACCAGTGTGAAAAAACGAATAATTTAAATTTGAGAAGGTCAGCAAGTCTTTTTTTGGACTTGCTGACCTTTTTTATGATCTGATCGTTAGGATATTACTTTCTATCACATACTACTATTGATAAAAAGAAAAGGAGGGTATGAATTGAGGAAGAAGTCTAATTGGTTTTTGACTGTGTTAATCGTTTTATCACTCTCTAGTTTCCATGTAAAGGCCGAAACGATAAGCAGTTCATCGGTAAACTTGTATGAACAAAACACCATGTCCGTACTTTGGTTTCAAAACTCAGCTGAAGCAAAAGCATTATATTACCAAGGTTATAACATTGGCAGAATGAGATTAGATGAATTACTAAGGGACCGTCCAAAGTTTAACAAATTAAAACCTGCGATTGTCCTTGATATTGATGAGACCATACTTGATAACAGTCCTCATCAAGCTTGGTTTGTCCTTCATGGAAAAGGAGTTCCCTTTGGATGGAATGAATGGTTTACCCGTGGGGAAGCAAAGGCCTTGCCAGGTGCGATTGAATTTTTACAATATGCTAACGCAAGAGGAGTAGCTATTTTCTACATATCTAACCGAAACGAGTCACAAAAAGCAGCAACCATGAAAAATTTAATAAATGCAGGTGCTCCTCAAGTTAATAGTGAGCATGTTTTATTACAACAGCCTGGTGAAAAAGGAAAGGAAACCCGACGTATCCATGTCGCAAAAACTCACGACGTTCTTTTGTACTTTGGGGATAATTTAGGTGATTTTAGCGGGTTTGAGGGTTTATCGGTTTCAGAAAGATCTCAAGAAGTGGACAAACGCAAAGCGGAATTTGGCCGTAAGCTAATCGTTTTCCCTAACCCAATGTACGGTGACTGGGAGGGTGCGATTTACCAATATAACTATAGAAAATCAAATGAAGAAAAGGACAAACTAAGAAAAAAACAATTAGAAATTTATAAAAGGTAAACTTAATTAAGAAGACACCATTTCGGTGTCTTCGCTTATTTTTAGAAGATATATTAGACTGTTATCGCTTTACATTTTTCAAGATATTTATCGCAAAGATAATAACCGCAATCACCATTAATGTTCCGCCAACAGCAACTACAGGGCCGGCACTATCTACACCAGAGACTAAAAGGGCAAGCCCGATCATCATAATGGGAAGTGAAATATTATGAAGCCAAAAATGAACCTTGGCAAGTTTGGTTTCAGCTGCATTTGGAAATCCAACATAAATTAAACCAGCTAGTGCTAGTGACATCCATCCTAATAAATTAATATGAACATGAACAGGTGTGAAATCAAAGGCTTCCGTCATCGACATATACATGCCAATGAGCACTCCAATCACAAAGTAAACAACAGAAATCTTAATTAGCTTTACAGCCATTTTCCTGCCCCCTTATATCGTGAAAAATATGACTATAGTACTAAATATGAAGGGGGAATCTGAAAAAGAACTATTTTTTTGCTGATAGATGATTACAAAAAAAGCCTTATTAACTAAGGCAATTTAAAAGAAAGCTCTAATACCCACTAAGATAAGCCCAATTATAAATCCGCAAACCGCTCCATTTACTCTTATCCATTGGAGATCTTTCCCAACATTTGTTTCGACCATGTTAATCAATGTTTTATCATCCAGTCTGTCTAAATTTTCTTTGACAAGTTTGCCTATTTTGGAATGATTTTTATCGATAAAGGACGAGAGTTTTGATTTCAGCCACGTATCTATTATCTCTATTTTTTCGTGGTTGTTTTTTAATGCAATTAGATTGTCATTTATAAAAGGAAGTAAGTAATCATTTAAAAAGGCAGGTTCTGCTACAAAATCGATTACTTTTTGCTGAAACTGTTCTAATAGATCATTAATTTGCTCTTTCGGTTCCCATTTAGTAATGGCATGTGATTTTAAATTCGAAAGCTCTTCATAGATCTTTTCGTCTGTTTTTATTGATTCAAGCTTGTTCTGGATATGAATTATTAATGTTTGCCGATTTGGATTGTATGAATCGCGGTAACTGGAAACACCTTTTTGAATCAAGCTTTGAATAATATTACCTAACTTTTCCTCGTTAACAAGATTACTAAACGATTTTAAGGCAAACTGCATAAATCCATCTGCCTTGATGTTTTCCACTGCATCCACGGCCATTCCGCCCAGTCTATATTTAGTGGAATCCTTCGAAGCCCATTCATCAATTTCCTTAAGAATATAATCAAGGGTCTTTTCGTGATATTTTCGTTCTGTTATTTGATCAATAAGTAAGGGAAGATATTTTTTTATATCCCAGTCCATTAATTTAATCTTTAATTCTTTTTCGATTATGGACGTTAATTTTCTTACCTCTATTTTTCTAATCAGATGTTGGGCAAACGTAACAATATTTTTTTGCACCGATTCGGATTTAATTTCAGTCTCGACGATGTCTGCTAACTTATTGGTAAAACCAATCGAATTAATTTTTTTGTGTATACTTTCTTTTGTAAGCCAATCATTTTCAAGCATAGAAATAATTCCTTCAGTAATTCTATGCCGGTTCTTAGGCAGCAATGCAGTATGCGGAATAGGAATGCCAAGCGGATGCCGAAAAAGAGCAGTTACCGCAAACCAATCTGCTAATCCCCCGACAAGACCTGCTTCAAAACCACCTTGGAGGATATTCCCCCAGAGTGAATCTTGTAAGGGAAGTGTAGCTATAAATCCGATTCCCATGATTGCGAGAGAAATAGTCGCTAAATGCTGCGATTTATTTTTCTGTTTTATCATCTTTGTACCCCTCATTTTTAAATTATAATTAAATAGTTATTGCTATTATCTCAATATTGTTGAAAGAAAAGCAAAAAAAACCATCCAAAAGCAAAAAATTCCTCTCAGAGCTGAGAGGAGTTTTTATTCTGAGGCTTAATATGTGTGATGAGTCCATCTAGGTCGGTAATGTAAAATTGTGTAACAGGGGATTCTTTTAAGTAGTGTTCTTGTAAAAGCAAATAATAATTCACCCTGTGCTGAGGATCAAATGTTAACATTGGGTACTCTTTATGGTCCTTTACATATTGGTCTACTGCCTTTTGGACCATATCCATCTCAACTGGTATTAGTTTTTCATGTTCTTCAAATAAATCGTAGGTTTCCTTCGACATATAGAAATTATTAGAAGGAATTCCGCCAAGATGGGGGGCGAGCTGTTTAAAGTCAATACGGTTATCATCTAGTACTAAAATAGTACGGTAAACGCCTTTAGGAAGATGATCAGAGAAGTCTCTTACCGCTTTTCGGACTTGGTCAAGTGTAACTTCAATAGTGGGATAGTTATTGCTTTTTTCTGCCTCATTAATTTTTTTATCCAGTCTGCCCTGTTGAAAAGTAATCTTAAAATACTTATAAACCATAGAGTATACTGTTAATCCACCTACACCTATTCCTAAAGTAACACAGATTAATGTAAAGGTTGGATACATCTGATATTGATCATCCAGAAATGATCCCAATTTATAACCAGCATAAACTGAAATAGCGATGGCAATACTAAAAACCATTACTCTGCCCAAGTACTCTATAAACTTGTATTTCATCCCTCATGCCCCCTTAACTTACTTGTTCCAATATGTTAATCTCTCTCTCTTTGAAGTTTTGTAAAAAGCTAAGAACGATTGTTTTGAGTGGGGATTTATGTCACTTTTATTATACCTAAAAAATTCACTATTGTAACATATTTCAAGCTATTCTATTTATTCTGAAATACAAAATTTACATGCTTGGAAGTATAAGTAATGTGGGATACATAATACACATTGTTTTGCGAAGTATAGGAATTCTTTCAATATTTTTTAAAGGATTATTTCGAAAATTATTATTTAAGAAACATATTTTTACTTTTCTCCTAACATGAAATGGTGTAAAATAATCAAGGCATTAAAAAGAGAAAATGGGGGAAAAACGGATGAAGAAATTTTTATTATCCTTATCTGCCTTAACAATGGCCATAGGGTTAGCTGCTTGTTCAGCAAATAACGAGTCAAAAACAGACAAGAAGGAAACAACGAAAGAAACAGCTGCATCTAAAGTGGATGTTAAGAAGGAATTAGTTAAATTTTATATGGAAATTGGCAATAAGATCAATGCAAAAGATCCTGATTTAAATTCATATATGGCAAAGGCAACTAAGGAAGATGCGACTCCTGAAGAATTGCCAACTGCTGAGGAGAAGACCAAAGCGAGTGCATCTGCTGCTGCTGTTTCCGAAGAATTAACCAATATTCAAGTTCCTGCAGGGCTAAAGGATCAAAAAGCTAATCTTGAGGCAGCGTTAAAGGACTATGCTGCTTCTTATCAGGCGAAAGCAGAGGAATTGAAAAAAGATACACCATCACTTACTGCAGGCGATGATCTTTTCACCCAAGGTGAAGAAAAACTTGGAAAAGTTTTTGAAAGCGCAAAATTATTTGCTCCAACCTTAGGCAAGCAAGTAAACTAGCACAGCAAAAAAGGTATAATATCCTTTATAATGAGGAAATATACCTTTTTTAAATTCTAGCCTTATAAAAGAAGCCGCCTGGAGCGGAAATCAACAGCCAATTTAGACACACATCCTAATTTAATGAGACTTTTTTAGTGCCCTCTTTTAAAACGGTCATCTTTAATTTTACTACTGAATAGCTGATGTTTCTTTATAGTTAATTTGAATTTCCTCTATTACTTCATTAAAAGATAAGTACGTCTCGGTATCTTCAAAGAACCAAATGTCATTTCCCTCTACATAAAAGGTTATTCCGTTCATTTCTTGTGTGTAACCGACATTTTCAGGCTGCTCAGCTGAGAAAGCAAGACTAAATCCCTTATTCTTTTCCCCAAAGCCGGCATATTGGGGAAATAGACGAATATTGATTGGCTTTTTCATTTCAAATTCCCTCATGAACCATAATGCAGCTTTTTCATCGATCGATATGAACATATTTTTACACCAACCTTTTTAATTTAAAAATCTATTATAAGGTAGAGATATCAAGGATAAAATAAAAATGTAATAAACCCTGCACCTTATAAGGTAAGATTACAATATTTATAGTACAAATAATGTGATAATATACACGTTCATATCCGTATTAAATAAATGTTCATTTTTTCGTTGCAGAATGTTCAAAAGTAAAAAAGGTATAAAGACTGTGCTGTTTTTGTAACATAATAACAGTGAAAATGATGTTAAAATATAAGTATTAAAGGAAGGGAGGTTTGTTCAATGGAAAAAGAATTTGTAAAATTGCCAGAGAACGAACTGGATTTAAAAAGTTTAATTCAAACATTTAACACTACATTGGAAACCATTGAAAAAAGGCTCTCACGATTAGAAAAAATGGATAGTATTGAACATAGAGTGGAAGTTAATCAAATTGATCTGTCAGATATTAAAGATTCACTTCAGCGTATTGAGGAGTCACATAGTAATGAGCTTCAGCATGTTAATCGCCGCCTGGATTCTCATTTGGTTAAAATAGCAAAGTTAGAAGAAGATATGATTATCTCAATAAAAAAATAATGATAGTGGAGACTGTTTAACGTAAACAGTCTTTTTATTTTGATTAAAACGCAAAAAAATAGACCGATAGATTCGGCCTATTTTTCTATGAGAGGACTTCTGAATTTGTTACTGATACTTGTGGGGATGTAGATTCCTCATTAGTTGCATTTTTTGATACCTCAATGTACTTGATATGATGTTCTTCCATATCGAGTATTTTAAAGGTATAGGTATCATGAAGAATGATGTCGCCTTCTTTGGCTTCGTAATTCTCGGTTAGAATCCAACCACCGATTGTATCGACATCTTCATCATCGATTTCAACCCCTAATAAATCATTAATCTCACTCACTAAAACCTTTGAATCGATGATGTAATGGTTTTCCTTAACCTTTCGGATTTCTGGAATCTCATCCATATCGAATTCATCTCGAATTTCACCAACAATTTCCTCTAGGATATCCTCGACCGTAACAACTCCTGATGTTCCACCATATTCATCCATTAATACAGCCATATGAACACGGTCTTTTTGCATCTTCACTAATAAGTCATGAATTGGGATTGTTTCTATTACTCTAATAATTGGACGAGTATAACTTTCTAGTGTTTGTGATGAAAGGTTTTCATTGCCAATTAAATCAGTCATGATTTCTTTGATATTGATTAAACCAATAATATGATCTTTATCTCCATCAATAACAGGATATCTAGTGAACTTTTCTTCTCGTAAAACCTGAAGAAAAGTTTCTAACGAATCGTCCTTTGATAAAGAAACCATTTCTGTTCGAGGTACCATGATTTCTTTGGCAATGCGATTGTCAAATTCAAAAATTTTATTTACATACTTAAACTCTGATTGGTTAATTTCGCCACTTTTATAGCTTTCAGACAGGATAATTCGAAGTTCTTCCTCAGTATGGGCAATTTCATTTTCCGACACGGGCTTTAGCCCGAAAATACTGGAAACAATCCGTGCAGATTTATTTAATACCCATATAAAAGGGTACATTATTTTATAAAACATGATAAGCGGACGCGAAACAAGCAAGGTAATTAGCTCTGCCTTTTGAATAGCAAGTGTCTTAGGAGCCAATTCTCCAACAACTACATGCAGGAAGGTAATAAGAGCAAAAGCAATTCCGACCGATAATATTTGAGTCACACTCTCAGGAATGTTAAGTTTTAGAAAAAGCGGACCCAGAATATGTTCAATGGTCGATTCCCCAATCCAGCCTAATCCTAATGCAGTTATCGTAATACCTAATTGGCAGGCAGATAAATACTCATCTAAATTCGATATTACTTTTTTTGCCGGTACTGCCTTCGAATTTCCTTCCTCAATTAACTGATCAATTCTTGAACTTCTAATTTTGACAATGGCAAATTCAGAAGTTACAAAAAAGGCAGTTAAAGCAATTAAAATGGCTATAATAACCAAGTTAAATATGTCCAAATAAGTTCCCTTATCCCGCTGTTTAGACGGGTAAGGTGTCACCTCCCAGTTATTTAAAAAAGTTAAGTCGTAACACTTAAAAGTGATTTCATTAGAACTGCTCTAAGCAGACTAAGATTGTTTGTCAGCTTTTCTTTCTGTTCCTCATCCAATTTTTCTAAAATAGGGATGAGGTCAAATAAGTCGCTATGCAGCTGTTTCATTTGCTGCGTTACAGCACTTACATGCTTTTCAACCTCAGATTCACGAAGGTTTTTTTCCTTACGCATCTCTAGTTTTCTTTTAATCTCGTCTAATGGAAAGTGCAGACATTTACATTCCTCTATAAATCTCAAATCATCTAATGCTTCATCCGAATAAATGCGGTAATTTGATTTAGAGCGTTCTGCCTTTAACAAGCCAATAGACGTATAATAGTCAATCGTGCGTTTTGATAAGTGCGCAATTTCCGCTATTTCACCAATCCGATAAACAGCCCCATCATACCACCTCTACAATTTACAAATTAATAATAATTATAAAGAAATTAAACCATACAGTCAAACGTTATAGTTTAGTTAGTAGTTTATACTCATATTTTATGGAAAAAAGCAGTAAATATGAACGAAAAAACAAAGTATTACAAAAATGATGCATAAAGAAAACGCCCCATTATTCGGAGGCGCTGTGATTACTCTTGCTCACTTCAATAAATACGATATGATGGCCTTCATTTTCTTTTATTTGGAACGTGAAGCCTTCCTTATCAATTGAATCCCCTTTTTTGACATCGAATTTTTGTGTTAAAAACCATCCGCCAATTGTGTCTACGTCCTCTTCCTCAAGTGTTGTTCCCAGGAGATCATTTACCTCGCTAATTAGAACTTTCCCATCTAAAATGTAGTGATTCTCGCCCTTCTTTTGAATAAGTGGGAGCTCATCCATATCAAATTCATCACGAATTTCTCCGACTATTTCCTCTAGAATATCTTCAACAGTGACAATTCCAGCCGTCCCACCATATTCATCGGATAAAACAGCCATATGAGAGCGGTTCTTTTGTAATTTTACTAAAAGCTCCTGTATTGGAATATTTTCAATTACATGAATCACGGGTTTGATATACGGGAGAAGAGGTTGTTCTCCTGTACATTTCTGCTGAATACAATCGGTAAGGACTTCTTTAATATTTACTACGCCTAGAATATTATCTTTATCTCCATCGATGAGGGGATATCGCGTATATTTTTCCTCGCGGACAATGTCGATAATTTCATCCATAGTGGCATCTTTTGACAGGGTGATGATTTCAGTCCTTGGCACCATTATTTCCTTTGCAATTCGATCGTCAAATTCAAAAATATTATTCATATAACTGTATTCGGAATGATTGATTTCACCGCTTTCATAACTTTGGGAGAGGATCATACGCAATTCTTCCTCAGATAAAACAATCTCTTGCTCTGAAGTTGGTTTAATTCCGAAAAGTCCCGTTACAAACCGAGCAGACCTGTTAAGGATCCAAATAAAGGGATACATCAACCGATAAAAAAGTATCAATGGTTTTGCAACCCGCATAATGATTTGTTCTGACTTTTGAATGGCAAACGTTTTTGGTGCTAATTCACCAATAACTACATTGAAAAAGGTAATGATCGAAAAGGCAAGAATAAAAGAGATCACTTGTTCCAATGATTGCGGTAAATCAATCCAAGAAAAAATTGGTTCTAAAATCCCGCGGATTGTAGGCTCTCCCAACCAACCTAGGATAAGAGAAGTAATCGTAATGCCGACCTGCGTGGCGGATAAATACCCATCTAAATTAGAAATGACTTTTTTGGCTGCTTCCGCTTTTTTATTACCCTCCGCCATTAATTGATCTATTCTAGTCGTTCGTACCTTTACCATTGCAAATTCAGATGCTACAAAAAATGCGGTAAAAGTAATCAGGATAACAATAATTAAAACGTTCATCCAAATCATTTAGTACCTTACAAAGGGTAAGGCATTCCACCTCACTTACTTTTTACTGTATGTATTAATTATTCCCGATAAATCTAAAATCTAACTTTTTCAAATTGCTCAAGTTTCCTTATATTATTTCAAAAATGATTCTTAATAGCAAATAAGCTATCATTTTAACAAAAAAAACAGCCTCGCTGGCTGCTGTTTGATTTTTGGTTTGTTGGGTGTTTAAACCTGGACAGGATTCCACTCCCGTGCGAGCATACTATAAATAATGAGGTCATGAAAATGTCCATTTAAATGTTCTCCATCTCGGACTGTCCCTTCTCTGACAAACCTCAAACGTTCTGGGATTGCCCGGCTTTTTTTATTTTTTACCCCACAGCGAATTTCAATCCGATTTAAACCTAATTGGAAAAAGCAATAATTCAGTAGTGCTTTAACGGATCTGGTAATTACTCCATGACCTTCCGCTTTTTTAGCTAAATAATAGCCGATGCTTGCCATGCTGTTATACCAATCAATTTGGTGTAAACCTAAGGAGCCGACAAGCTCACCCCGATATTGAATGCCCACATTAAGGCCGCTGTTCTCTGCAAATTGATTAAGCCATACGGGGATAACTGTTTCAATTTGATACGGGGTTGTCATACTATCCACCCAGGGCATCCATTCCCGCAAATGCTCGCGATTCTCTTCAATAAGTCTGAATAACGATAAAGAATGATGCTGTTGAAACAATTGAAGCTCGATTTCATGATCCACTTTTAATGTAAACATAGGCCTATTCTCCCGATGATGATTTTTGGTACATCATATGCGCATTTGGCCCGGAACGGGAGGAAGAATTTAAAAGAAAAAAATCCCGGCTTATTAAAAAGGGGGATTTGATGATTTCACCAGATTAATTTCAGTCTCGTCCATTTGGTCTAAAACTACTGGCAAGAATATAGAAAAGGTAGTTTTATCCTCTGAGGAATCACAGGTTAATTTTCCTTTGTGTTTTTCAATAATTTCTTTACAGACAAACAGCCCCAGACCTGTTCCTAGTTTTTTTGTGGTGAAAAATGGTTCAAAAATGGTTTTATGCAATTCGGAGGGAATGACTGGCCCATTATTTGAAATACTTATTTTAATCGTCGTATCATTTTCAAATGAACTTTTTATCTCGATGGTTGGATGGGGTACCTCATGATGATTCAAAACATCAATGGCATTAAAAATGATATTGATAAAAACTTGTCTTATTTCATCTGCATAGCCAATCAAGGTAAAATCACCAGTCAAATGATTTAGAATTTTAACTTTACCATCCAAAATGCTCGGGTAGAGGAAATTTAAAACCTCATCTATTAGGTTATTTAATTTGAAGTATACCTTTTCCTTGCCGATTAACTCTTTTTTTGATAGTAACAAAAACTGTGAGATTCGAAAGTTCAGCTGATCTAATTCGCTTGAAATAATATCTAAATATCTCATATTTGGATAATCAGCTTTAAGTAATTGTATAAATCCTTGTACTGATGTAAGCGGGTTTCTAAATTCATGAATAAAGCTTGAGGTCATTTGGCCGAGAAGTGTTAAGCGATCTTGATGGGTTGAATCAATAAACATCGTCTTTTCTTCAATAATTTTATTTTTTGCTTCAGAGTAATGAGATACGGCAAAATATAAAAATTTATCAAAACAAAAATTAATATCATTAATGGATTTCTGCAGTTCGGACCAGGTGAGTCCTGTTTGACTTAAATAGTTATATAAAACGGTCCTTCCGGTATTTACATTGTAAACAAAATCACCAATGTTAATGTCTGCTAAAACGCGTTCCTTTGAAATATCAATGGCAATTTTTTCAATCACATTTAATAATTCTTCTTTTGATAAGGTATGCATCGTAAGAATGACATCAAATAGGGCTTCAGCATTTTCACGAATTTTACCTTTAAAAGGATCACCGTCATAAATCAATATTGTTTTTTCCCACTCTTGGACTAATTGCTTTTTGTTCTGTGCAAAAAAGGCGACTAAATCCGTTTGTTCTCCCGTAGACATGTTGTTTCCCCCTATTGGTTTTAACCAAACTGATTACCATGATAATTCGCTGATGATTGTAAAAATCCTTTTTAAAATTGTAGAAATATTTTTTATCTAGTAAAATGTTGATAATTATATATAAATTAGAAGCAAATTGATAACATTTGTTACAACAAAAATCTTGTTTAATTAGAGGACGTTATAATGGGGGAGAATTTAGTGTATCAAACTAGAAGTAATACATTATTTATCGCAGAGGTTGCTGTATTTACTGCACTTGCTTATTTATTAGATTTTGTAGCAGGGATTGTTTCTTTAAAGATATGGCCGCAGGGAGGTTCTATCTCCATTGCGATGGTACCGATCTTTCTGATTGCCTATCGTTGGGGAATAAAAGGCGGGCTTTTAACAGGCTTTTTATTAGGTTTCCTTCAGTTTATTTTGGGATTTTCACAAGTTTATACGATTGTTCAAGGGATTATTGATTACTTTATTGCTTTTACAGTAGTTGGGACCTCCGGAATTTTTGCTTCAGCGATCAAAAAAGCTTTGAATCAACAGAACAAGGGTAAATGGATGACGTATGTAATATGTGGGGCGTTTTTGGGAAGTGCTTTACGATATATTTGTCATGTGATTTCTGGGATTGCCTTTTTCGGTGAGTATGCTCCTAAAGGTCAGCCGGTAGCTATCTACTCTTTACTTTATAATGGGACTTATATGCTGCCGAATTTTCTAATAAGTGCGATCATCACCGTTTTGTTAATCAGTGCATTACCAAAGAAAATGGTGCTGCAAAAGAGTTTATAAGAACGAAAAAGAGGAAAGTATATACTTTTCCTTTTTTTTGTGCACTTTTCGAACTTTTGTCAAATTTATTATGCTTATTAACCCAAAAAAGTGTTAAAATACATTTAGAAAGATAATCATTCTCAATTAACTTAGATAGGGTGATATACATGTTTAGGGCTTTAAAAGCAGGAGATAAAGGGAAAATAATCGATCTATCTCATGTTGGTCACCTCGTTCAAAGACGCTTACTTGATTTAGGAATTACTGAAGGATCTGAAGTCTGTGTAAAATGTGTTATGCCATTTGGCGGACCGATTATGATAGAATCATGCGGCCAGTGTGTTGGCCTGCGCCGGAAAGAAGCAGTTCAGATTGAAGTGGAGAGAATATAATGGAAATCGCTCTAATTGGAAACCCGAATACTGGAAAAACCTCATTATTTAATAATCTAACAGGTTCCTATGAGTATGTTGGTAACTGGAGCGGTGTAACAGTTGAAAAGAAAGTCGGCGTTTTCAAGAATAATATTGGCCAATTAATAGATTTACCTGGCGTATATACACTTAACCCTTTATCAAAGGATGAGGGAGTTGTTACCTCGTTCTTTTTGAATGAATCTGTTGACCGATTATTAAATATTTTAGATGCATCACAATTAGAACGTAATTTACATTTAACCTTGCAATTGCTCGAGTTTGAGAAGCCTGCACTTATCGGTTTAAATATGATTGATGTGGCTAATAAGCGTGGGATTCAGATTGATGTGTCTAAGCTTGCCGAGGCCCTTGGAGTTCCAGTTGTGCCTGTCGTGGCCCGCAGCGGAAAAGGTTGCGACAAGCTTGTTGAGGTAATCTCTACAAAATCAATTCAATCTGTTAATAAACATCTCGTCTATTATGGCAAAGAAGTCGAGGAGGGAATTTCTGCGATTACCGGAGAGATCATGGGCAAGACCAGCCACCCTACACGTTTTCTAGCCATTCAATATTTTGAAGGAAATCAATACGTTCAAAATTATGTTAACAGTATTGCCAATCCTCAAAGAATAAACGAAATTATAAACAACTTGGAAAACAAGCTGCAAGCACAGTTGGATAAAAAGTCACTTGCCAATTTTATTTATTTAAAACGAAGAGAAGTGATTGAAAAAATCGTGGCTGAAGTAGCAAGCAAAAGTAACTCAGGTTTACCACTTTCTGAAAAAATTGATAGCATCGTAACAAATCGCTTTCTAGGGATGCCTATTTTTCTTTTGCTTATGTATTTCATGTTTATGCTGACATTTGATTGGCTCGGAACACCTCTATCAGATATACTAGATGCCTTTCTAACGGGACCAATTACTACTGGCTTTGAGGCAGTCTTGAGTGCAATTCATGCCTCAGATTTTATTCATGCCTTAATTATTGAAGGATTAGTTGCCGGTGTTGGTGGTGTTCTGGTGTTTGTACCGCAAATTTTTATCCTTTTCTTCTTTATTTCTTTATTAGAAGACTCTGGTTATATGGCACGTGTTGCCCTTGTAATGGACCGCATCATGGAATCGGTAGGATTAAATGGTAAAGCGTTTATCCCGATGATGATCGGATTTGGCTGTAATGTACCAGGGATTATGGCTGCTAGAACGATTGAAACACCTAGGGAGAGATTACTAACCATCCTTTTAACACCGCTAATGTCATGTTCAGCACGGTTACCGGTATACGCTTTATTTGTAGGGGCTTTTTTTGCAGGACATAAGGCATTCGTTGTTCTTAGCCTATACGTGCTGGGAATTGTAGTGGCATTAACGTTAGCCAAAATCTTTTCTAAAACACTACTAAAATCAGAAACATCTTTATTTGTAATTGAACTCCCTCCGTACAGACTACCACAGTTTCAATCATTATGGAGAAGTACCTGGGATAAAGGAAAAGGATTTGTTAGAAAGGCGGGAACCTTTATTTTTGCCGGTTCAGTCTTTATCTGGCTGTTATCATATGCAGGTCCTGATGGTTTAAAGGTTGATATGGATCATAGTTATTTAGCTGCCATTGGGAATATCATCGCCCCTATTTTTGATCCAATTGGATTTGGTACCTGGCAGGCATCTGCTTCCTTAATAACGGGCTTCTTGGCAAAAGAAGCGATCATTTCAACCATGAATATTATTTACTTTGTTCCAAATGATGCAAGCCTTCAGGGGTTATTGGCACAATACTATACCCCGCTTGCCGCCTATAGCTTCATGGTCTTTATCCTTTTGTATATACCTTGTTTGGCAACGACGGCAACGATTTATAAGGAAACAGGTTCTAAAAAATGGACTGCTTTTGCCATGATATATGCGTTTGTGATTGCTTATGTATTATCATTGGTCATCTATCAAGGCGGAAAATTAGTTGGATGGATGTAAAATCTGGAAGGGGTGGAACAAATGATTGCCAGTATCATAATCGGTGTGGCTATTTTTGGATATGCCGCCTGGGCCTTAGTTAAGTTTATAAATAAATCCAAAAAGGGAAAATGCGCTGCCTGTGATTTGAAAAATTCTTGTTCAAGTCAGTGCCATCTTCCACCACAAGGATAGAAAATCTCAGGCACCCGGAGCAGTGGCGTATGGCCTAAGAGAGGATTATTTTAAATGAATAGCTACTTAAACTGCTATAGTGATTTATAGCAGTTTTTTGTTGTTTGAAATTTGAATACTCTTTTAATCTTGTGTAAAATTACACTAGAGAAATTTGAAGGAAGGGCTTACTGTGACCAGAGATGAAATTATAATGCAGGTTTCTGTTAAGCTTCGTCTAATCAGGGCAGAAGCAGGTTATACCCAGGATAAGATGGCTGATATTATTGGTGTCTCGAAGAAAACCCTTGTTCAAATTGAAAAAGGGAGAGTTTTAGCTGGCTGGTCGACGGTTGTTTCAATTTGTGCTCTTTTCCGAGAAACGGAGACGGTTCAATTTTTATTTGGAAATGAGCCACTTGAGGTATTAGAGACAGTTGCCCTAAACGGCATTGATCTTCGTAAAACAAAAACGCTTGGAGGCCGGGTTTGGTGGAGGGTAATTTCACAAAAAAACGGCTTTATTCTCCAGCAAAATATTTTAAGTAAGCATTTTCGGATCCTAGATGAGCAAAACTATCGTATCTTTTCAAGCTTCGATGAAAAGCTTTCCAAACAACGCTTTAAAGAACTGGTAAAAAGTGAATAATAGAAGTAAAAAAGATGTGGTCCTGACCCATCTTTTTTTGATAAGGAAGCTTCCATCTCCAAGCCGTTATAAAGCCTAATAAATCATCGAAAAGTATATCTTTAATAGAGATTACAGCTAAAGGATGTCCTCATATGATATTTACTAATAAAGTAATCGGGCTCGTTAAACAGCTGAAAAAGTGGCATTTATTTCAAGTGATTGTGTTGTTGATACTGATTCTAATGCTATTCTTTTTCGGCTTACTTTCCTACTTTACAAAAGAGGCAGATATTTCAGGGTTAAAGAATGAGCTGCCGCAGCCTACTGTTTTTTATGATGTTAATGGAAAAATGGCTAGCAAAGTATCCGCAAATAAGAATGAAGGTGTTTCAATTAAGGTAGTCCCCGCTTCCTTAAAGAATGCCATTATAGCAATTGAAGACCATCGCTTTTACAAGCATAATGGGGTTGATTTAATCGGAACTGCACGCGCGCTTTTTCGAGACCTGATGGCAGGCGGGATGGTTGAAGGAGGGAGTACGATCACACAGCAATTAACGAAAAATACCATTCTGACGTCTGAAAAAACCTTTAAAAGAAAGGTTCAAGAGGTCTTTTTAGCCATTGCAGTTGAAAGGGAGTATTCTAAATCAGAAATCCTGCAAATGTACATGAATCAAATATATTTTGGGGATGGAGCCTATGGAATTAAACAAGCAGCAAGCAAATACTTCTCCAAAGATGTCCGGGATTTATCTCTAAGTGAATCTGCGCTACTTGCCGGCTTAATTAAAGCACCATCAGCCCTAAATCCATATAAGCATATGGAAAAGGCAACCGAAAGACGAAATCTAGTCTTGGCTGCAATGAAAGAACAAGCCTACATCACAAACGGTCAGTATCAAAAGGCAAAAAAAGAAAAGATTGTCTTAAATGATAAAGGTGGCGATCCATTCCGCGGAAAATATCCATATTATGTCGATCAAGTTTTAGATGAGGCCATTAAACGATACGGTTTTTCACAGGATGAATTATTAACAGGCGGCTTCCGAATTTATACGGAACTTGATCCAAAAATGCAAGCGGCTATAGAAGAAACCTACCAAGATAATTCCCTTTTTCCTAAAGGTACGGACCGCCTTGTCCAGAGCGGCGGGGTATTACTTGACCCAAAAACAGGAGGAGTCAGGGCCATTATTGGCGGAAGAGGAGAACATACCTTCAGAGGTTATAATCGTGCCTCACAATTAAAGGCACAGCCCGGCTCATCCTTTAAACCGATAGCTGTTTATACACCAGCGCTAGAGGAAGGCTGGAAGATTACCGATATGCTTAAGGACGAACCAATGAAATTTAGGTCTTATCATCCAAGTAATTATGACCACCAGTATGCTGGCGAGGTCCCTATGTACGAAGCGGTAAAGGAATCGAAAAATGTTTCTGCCGTGTGGCTTTTAAATGAAATAGGAATAGATAAGGGAGTGGATTCTGTTAAACGGTTTGGCATTTCGTTAGATAAAGAAGATGAAAATTTATCAATGGCGCTAGGTGGTTTGCATAATGGGGTTTCTCCTTTAGAAATGGCCGAAGCATTTTCAGTCTTTCCTAATAAAGGAAGCAGAATAAAGGCACATGTGATTAAAAAAATCGTTGATTCAGAGGGGAAAGTAGTCGCCAAGTGGAAGGAAAAAAGGGTCAGGGTAACCACGAAGGCTGTAACCGATAATATCACGACTATGCTCCTTGGTGTAGTGGAAGCAGGAACGGGAAAAGCAGCAAAAATCCCTGGAAGGGAAACTGCTGGAAAGACAGGATCTACCCAGGTGCCAATCAAAGGGATAAACGGCTTAAAGGATCAGTGGTTTGTCGGTTATACTCCTCAGTTGGTCGGTTCGTTCTGGGTCGGGTATGATCAAACAGATGTGGGCCATTATATAACCCCAACTGGTGCAACGGGTGCTGCTGTTGTCTTTAGTAAGGTGATGGAAAAGTCATTATGGGGCGCTTCGAACCAAAGTTTCAATGTTCCACATATTGCCCCATTGATTGAAAAAAGGAAAAAAGAAGATGAAAAAAGTCATTTTCAAGAGCATTTCAACAATGAAGTTCAAAGATGGGAAGACAAGTGGAATAAACAAATAGAAAAATGGAGGAATAAAATAAAAGGTCGGGACTAAAAGAGATATATTCAAAAAGAATTCACATCCAAGTCACAAAAGTGTAATTTTTATCACTTGCTGCATTTGGCCTTTATGATATTTTTAAATAAAAATCATAGGGTGTGATGTAAATGTCAGAATACTCCATTGTTTTAGCAATTGGCAGCTTTTTAATTCTTTCTTACTTTATCGGATATACACTCATTAAATCATAAGCTGCAGACAAAGTGTCTGCAGTCTTTTTATTTCTATGGCTGTGTTAATCTTGAATGTTGATTTCCGCTCCAGGCGGCTTCGCTTTCCGCGGGCGTGCCGGGGAGCCTCCTCGGCGC
>NZ_JBALNF010000003.1:30040-72320 GCF_036962465.1 Neobacillus vireti | reverse complement strand
AGGACGTTGCCAGGCTGTTATCTTATTGTTCCGCAGTAGCTCAGTGGTAGAGCTATCGGCTGTTAACCGATCGGTCGTAGGTTCGAGTCCTACCTGCGGAGCCATTTTTATGTCAATACAAAGTATAGCTGTGCTTCCATAGCTCAGTAGGTAGAGCACTTCCATGGTAAGGAAGAGGTCAGCGGTTCGAGCCCGCTTGGAAGCTTACCTTTAATTTTAAATTATGGCCCCTTGGTCAAGCGGTTAAGACACCTCCCTTTCACGGAGGTAACACGGGTTCGAGTCCCGTAGGGGTCACCATCTTTTTTGTAGAAAATTCACCATAATTTGGAGGATTAGCTCAGCTGGGAGAGCATCTGCCTTACAAGCAGAGGGTCGGCGGTTCGATCCCGTCATCCTCCACCATAATGTTTTAATATATTTTTCTTACTTTACGCCGGGGTAGCTCAATTGGTAGAGCAACTGACTTGTAATCAGTAGGTTGGGGGTTCAAGTCCTCTCGCCGGCACCATCTTTTTTTGAATATGGAGGGGTAGCGAAGTGGCTAAACGCGGCGGACTGTAAATCCGCTCCCTCCGGGTTCGGCGGTTCGAATCCGTCCCCCTCCACCATTCATACTTTTTAAAAAGTTGGACATACTAGAAGTAATTACATCTTTGGGCTATAGCCAAGCGGTAAGGCATCGCACTTTGACTGCGACATGCGTTGGTTCAAATCCAGCTAGCCCAGCCAAGAGCCATTAGCTCAGTTGGTAGAGCATCTGACTTTTAATCAGAGGGTCGAAGGTTCGAGTCCTTCATGGCTCATTTTGTTTTCTAATATTTATCCGCAGAGTTGCGGAAGTAGTTCAGTGGTAGAACATCACCTTGCCAAGGTGGGGGTCGCGGGTTCGAATCCCGTCTTCCGCTCCAATGGGGTCTTAGCTCAGCTGGGAGAGCGCCTGCTTTGCACGCAGGAGGTCAGGGGTTCGATCCCCCTAGACTCCACCATCACACTACATATTTTGCCTTAAATCATGTTCATGGTTTAAGGCTTTTTTTATTTTTAGGATTTGGTCAATTTCATTATTAAGGTAAGGAAGTCCTTATTTTAACAAATTTATTTAAATTGGTTGGATTTTTTCAGTTTAGTTATTTAAAGCAGTGGTTTATAAGACAATTTATATAAGGAAGGGTCTATTTTTGTCCAATAGCCTTTCTCTATTGGACAATTTTTAGATATTCAGAGGAAGTTTGTCCAATAGAAAGCTTCTATAAGACAATAATTATGAGCAGCCAGGAGTTTTGTCTAATAGCCCTTGTCTAAAAGACAATTTTAAGATACCTCGGAAGAGAATTGTCCAATAGCCTCTCTCTATTGGACAATTTTTAGATATTCAGAAGAAGTTTGTCCAATAGAAAAGCTTCTATAAGACAATAATTATGAGCAGCCAGGAGTTTTGTCTAATAGCCATTGTCTAAAAGACAATTTTAAGATACCTCGGAAGAAATTTGTCCAATAGAAAAGCTTCTATAAGACAATAATTATGAGCAGCCAGGAGTTTTGTCTAATAGCCCTTGTCTAAAAGACAATTTTAAGATACCTCAGAAGAGTTTTGTCCAATGAGCCGCTTCCTCATAAGACAAGTCAATGAGTACTCCAGTGAGGTTTGTTAATTACAACACTCGGCCTATACATCCGGAAGAAAAAAGTAAACGTTTAACCACAGAATATTTTAACAATATCGTATATATATACAGAATTTTGTCGAGTTGAGTCATCGGTATGAAAGCGGTTAAAATAGGTAGTATAACAGGCAAAGGGGAGAAAGAGATGACAAAGAAACTATCAATTATTGGAATGCCGATGGACTTAGGACAAATGAGACGGGGAGTGGACATGGGTCCTAGTGCAATCCGTTACGCGGGAATTAATGAACGCTTAAGACCTCTATTTGATGAAATACATGACTGGGGTGATATCCCTGTTGGCAGACCAGAAGTTGTCATAGATAAAGAATCCAATCTAAGAAACTTAGATCTTGTAGCAGAAAAAAGCGCGTTACTTGCCGAAAAGGTTGATGAAGCGATTCAATCTGGTGCCTTCCCGCTTGTACTAGGAGGAGACCACAGCATTGCTATTGGAACATTAGCAGGTGTTTCGAAACATTATCAGAACCTAGGTGTCATCTGGTATGATGCTCATGGGGATTTAAATACAGCTGAAACAAGTCCATCAGGAAATATTCATGGTATGCCCCTTGCCGTAAGCATAGGCTTAGGCCATCCGTTATTGACCGAAATCGGCGGATATAATCCAAAAATAAAACCAGAGAACATTGTCATTATTGGTGCAAGATCACTAGATGATGGAGAGAAAGAATTAATTAAGGAAAAAGGCATTAAAGTGTACACGATGCATGAAATAGATCGATTAGGCATGGCGAAAGTGATGGAAGAAACGATTGCCTACCTAAAAGAAAAAACAGATGGTGTTCATCTATCACTGGATTTAGATGGTTTAGACCCAAATGACGCTCCAGGCGTAGGGACTCCAGTTATTGGAGGAATCAGCTACCGTGAAAGCCATTTGGCCATGGAAATGCTTGAAGAGGCAGGCGTGATTACTTCTGCCGAATTTGTGGAAGTTAATCCAATCCTCGATGAGAAAAATAAAACAGCCATTTGTGCTGTAGAGCTAATGGGATCATTATTTGGTGAAAAACTATTATAAAAAAAAAGCTGCATACTAGACTATGCAGCTTTTAATGTCTTACTGGGTCAATAACAGGTGATATTTGTTAAGTAAGTAATCAAGTTTCTTGCTCTCCTCAATTACTTTTTGATTGGACAGGGAAGTTTCAGATGCCAATCGAATCATATTATTTCGTTGAATTTCTATTTCCTCTATTAATCCGCGGTATGAAGAAGACATCATCTTCCACCTCTTTCTATGTACATATTATCTTTTTTCCCCGCAATAAAAACTTTAAAACATATTTTGTCCCACATTAGTAAATTTTTGTTAATATTAAAGATATTGAAAAGTTTTTCGTTTGAAAACGAAACCTTTTTGGCTGAAGTTCGTATATCGTATAGCGACAATGGAGCTGAGGAAACTTAATGGATACAATTGTGAAAAAAAGAATAAAACAGGTCATCAAAGGAGATCAAGATGCCTTTGGTGAAATCGTAGAAATATATAAAAACAGTGTCTACCAGTTATGTTACAGGATGCTTGGAAATCGTCATGAAGCAGAAGATCTTGCACAGGAAGCATTTATCCGTGCTTATGTGAACATTCAGTCGTTTAACCAGGATTTAAAGTTTTCAACATGGCTTTTTAGGATTGCTACCAATCTTTGTATTGACCGTCTGCGCAAAAAGAAACCAGATTATTATTTAGACGCGGAAGTCGCTGGAACAGAAGGTTTAACTATGTATTCGCAAATTTCCTCCGATTCTCCTTTGCCAGAGAGCGAAGTAGAAAGTCTAGAACTGCAGGAGACCGTTCAAAAGGAAATATTAAAATTGCCGGAAAAATATCGTTCCGCAATCGTCTTAAAGTATATGGAGGACATGTCTTTAAATGAAATAAGTGAAATCCTTGACCTCCCGCTTGGAACAGTTAAAACAAGAATTCATCGCGGCCGGGAAGCATTAAGACAGCAATTACGATATGTATAATGAGGTGAAACATAAATGTGTCCAGAACAGATCATCGAACTCATGCATGATTACTTAGATGAAGAACTAGACCTAGAAAAAGAAAAAATCCTAAGAGATCACCTCAAAAGCTGTAAAGAGTGTGAAATGATTTTTAATGAATTAAAAAAGACGGATGCGTTGGTTAGAGGTATTTCCCATATGCAAGCACCGCCTGACTTTACAGCAAATATATTGGCCAAACTGCCGAAGGAAAAGAAAAAGGTGTGGATGCAAAGGTGGTTTACCAACCATCCTATGCTCACGGCAGCGTCTGTTTTTATTATATTAATGATGGGAAGCTTGTTCTCTAGCTGGAGCCAGGATCAGGAATTCTCTGTCTCAAAGCAAAAAAATTTAGTAGTTAAAAATGATACGGTCATTGTTCCAAAAGGGGAAGTCGTCAAAGGAGATGTCGTTGTTCACAATGGGAATGTTCGGATTGAAGGTGAAGTTCAAGGTGATGTTACCGTAATTAACGGAGAAAAATACTTAGCTTCTGCCGGCCATGTAACAGGACAAATCGAAGAAATAAATGAAGTTTTCGACTGGATTTGGTATCATATGAAAAAAACAGCTCAAGATGTAGTGGATATTTTTGGACAGCCTGAAACTAAATAAAAACAAATCACTCCGCGGGGGTGATTTGTTTTTTTAACTACATACATATAATAAAGTTGTATGGTGAATTTATGTTATAATAAATAAGTTGTATGAATTAAATGTTGTTAGAAAGTTACGGAGGAACAAACAATGCAGTTTGCGGATCTCAGTATATGGAAGTATCTAGCTAGTATTGTTGATATTGCCCTCGTATGGTACGTCATTTACAAACTGATTAATGTGATAAGAGGTACAAAGGCAGTTCAATTATTAAAAGGAATCCTTGTTATTCTTCTTGTCAGGGTGGTCAGTGAGTGGCTCGGCTTAATTACGTTAAGCTGGATGATGCAACAAGCCATAAATTGGGGATTTCTTGCGGTTATCATTATCTTTCAGCCTGAGCTCAGGAGAGCCCTTGAACAATTAGGAAGAGGGCGATTCTTCTCGCGAAGCAGTACACAAGACGATGATAATCAGGAAAAAACAGTCGAAGCCATTGTTAAGGCAACAGATTATATGGCAAAACGCCGTATTGGTGCCTTAATTTCAATTGAACGAGAAACAGGCATGAGTGATTACATAGAAACAGGTATTCGATTAAATTCCAATATTTCTTCGGAATTGCTCATTAATATTTTTATTCCCAATACCCCACTTCACGATGGTGCGGTCATTATCCAGAAAAATAATGTGTCAGCAGCAGCATGCTACCTCCCCCTATCTGAAAGTCCGTTTATCTCAAAGGAGCTGGGGACAAGGCATCGGGCGGCTTTAGGAATAAGTGAAGTCACCGATAGCTTAACCGTTATAGTTTCCGAGGAGACGGGAGGGATTTCACTGACAAGGAATGGAGAACTTCATCGTGATTTGAAAGTGGAGGAACTAAAAGAACTGCTTACCAGTGAAATGCTGATTCATAATAAAGCTAAACAGGCTTCTTCGGCTCGTTGGAACTGGAGGGGAAAACAAAATGGATAAATTGTTTGATAATCCTTGGTTTATAAAGATACTGGCCTTGTTACTGGCAGTCCTTTTATATTCCTCTGTACCACATACTGGTCAAAAGTTAACAGATGTGAATGTTCCTGGAGAGCAAACAACAGAGACCATAAAGGATATTCCTGTAAAAGTTTATTATGATACGGAGAATTTAGTTGTTACAGGGATACCGAACACGGTAGATGTGACCATAAAGGGTCCGATTACACATGTACAATCGGCAAAGGCATTAAGAAACTTTGAGGTATATGTTGATTTGACCAATGCTAAGATTGGAAAGCAGAATGTAAAGCTCAAGATTCGAAACTTATCGGATAAATTAAAGGCAACCATGAAGCCGGCAAGTGTGAAGGTGTCTGTGCAAGAAAAGATTACGAAGGAATTCAGGGTCGAAGCAGAATTCGATGGCGGCCAAATAGAGGATGGGTACTCAGCCGGTCTTCCTGAGGTTGAGCCTAATAAAGTAAAAATTACCGGCGCTAAAAGTGACATTGACAGAATTACCTACGTAAAAGCCACTCTTGACGGTACTGGTAAACTAAAAGCAACCATCTCGAAACAAGCTCAAATTCAAGTACTGGATAAAAAGTTAAATAAGTTGGATGTAACGGTTGATCCTGAAACGGTTAAAGTGACGATTCCAATAAAGTCGAACAGTAAAACGGTTCCGATTAATATTGTAAAAAAAGGAACTTTACCGGAAGGGATAACGATTGAATCAATTGAATTAGATGAAACGGAAGCCAAGATTACTGGAAATGAAGAGGTCTTAAAAGATACAGAAAGTGTACGGGTGGAAGTCGACTTAAGTAAGATTACGGAAAATACAACACTTACTCTGCCAGTGATTATTTCAAATGGAGTGACGAAGGTTACCCCTCAGTTAGTAAAAGCAACTGTAGTGGTAAAAAAAGTGGATCAAAAACCAGCTGTAGAACAAACCACAGCTGCGGACCAAGAAAAAACGATCTTGGGTATACCCTTAAAAATTCAAGGCTTAGCTGATAATTTTAAAGCAGAAGTTAATGATCCCACAAGTCAGACTGTTAATTTACAAGTGAATGGGCCGACTGAGTCTGTAACAGGGCTGGGACCTAGTGATTTCACTGTTTTTATCGACTTGACTGGCTTGGCCGAAGGGACCCATGATGTCAAAATTCAAGTAAAAGGGCCAACGGATGTCCAATGGACGCCTGACAAATCCACCGCAAAAATAACTATTACTAATAATGCCTAATTTATAGCATTACACATGTTGAAGGAGAGATTTTTTAAGATGGGTAAATATTTCGGTACCGATGGGGTACGTGGAGTAGCAAACAGTGAATTAACACCGGAAATGGCCTTTAAATTAGGCCGATACGGCGGTTATGTTTTAACAAAGGATAAGGATCGCCCTAAAGTACTAATTGGCCGTGATACCCGTATCTCTGGTCATATGTTAGAAGGAGCCCTAGTGGCCGGGTTACTATCAATAGGGGCAGAGGTAATGCGTTTAGGTGTCATTTCAACCCCTGGGGTATCTTATTTAACCAAAGCATTAGGAGCTCAAGCAGGAGTAATGATTTCTGCTTCTCATAATCCAGTTGCAGATAATGGAATTAAATTCTTTGGTCCAGATGGCTTTAAGCTGTCTGATGAGCAGGAATTAGAAATCGAGAACTATATTGACTTACCAGAAGACCAGCTGCCACGACCAACAGGAGCAGAACTTGGTCAGGTGATGGATTATTTTGAAGGCGGCCAAAAGTACCTGCAATATCTAAAGAATACAGTAGATGAAGACTTCTCAGGCATCCATATTGCCTTGGATTGTGCGCACGGAGCAACCTCTGCATTAGCAAGCCATTTATTTGCAGACCTTGATGCAGATTTATCGACAATGGGAGCATCACCAAATGGATTGAACATTAATGCTGGAGTAGGATCAACCCACCCAGAAGCACTTGCAGCTCTTGTGAAGGAAAAAGGTGCTGATGTAGGTCTTTCTTTTGACGGTGATGGTGATCGTTTAATTGCAATTGATGAAAAAGGAAACATTGTAGACGGCGACCAAATCATGTACATCTGCGGAAAGTATATGAAAGAGCAAGGGCGTCTAAAACATGGGACGATTGTTTCAACGGTAATGAGTAACCTTGGTTTTTACAAAGCCCTTGAAATTCATGGAATCCACAGTGTACCTACAGCAGTAGGGGATCGTTATGTGGTAGAAGAAATGAAAAAAAGTGGATTTAACCTTGGCGGTGAGCAATCAGGACACATTATTTTCCTAGACTACAACACAACAGGCGATGGATTATTATCAGGATTGCAGTTGGTTAATATCATGAAGGTAACCGGGAAGCCATTATCAGAATTAGCGGGTGAAATGAAAAAGTATCCGCAAAAGCTTGTTAACGTACGAGTAACAGATAAAAACCACGTTACCGATAATGTGAAGGTAAAAGCTGTAATTGAACAAGTTGAAGCGGAGATGGAAGGGAACGGAAGAATTCTAGTTCGTCCAAGTGGAACAGAACCGCTTGTTCGAGTCATGGCGGAAGCAGCAACAGAAGAACTTTGTGAATCCTTTGTGAACCGGATTGTTGACGTTGTGAAAGAAGAAATGGAATTAAAGGAATAAACTATACAACAAATACCGATTCTGCCTGAAAAAAATTTTAGCGGTATGTTATGATGTCTTCTTTTATGCATAAGGGAACAGATTCGTTCCTTTATGCATATTTTATAAGGAAAGATTTAAACATGGTTTGCCATTTAATTTTTAGTTGACGGACGATTGACAAATCATGTAAGATTAGTGTGCTTGTTTCTTAAAGCGAAAACTTTGGAAGGAGGATAGGGGTAGAAGCTTGGAAAAATTAAAAGCGCCTGGACTAATCAAGAGTGAGCTGATTAGTTGACGAGGAGGAGGATTATCGAATGTTCGGCGGATACCTCCCGGTTGCCTGCACACAACCGAAAAGTTCTTCTTTAAAACCTAGAGGCAACTCTATGCACAAAGAGAAGAATATGCGCATACTAACTGTAATGTTTAGAAAGGTATAGACAGATACCTTAATCAAAAGCAGAGATAAGGGGGCAAGCACTGCCTCCAAAAGCATTCTTGCCCCCTGATTCCAGGGAGGAAAAAGAAAATGTGTGGAATTGTTGGATATATTGGTCAAAATGACTCGAAAGAAATTCTTTTAAAAGGCTTAGAAAAGCTTGAGTATAGAGGGTATGATTCTGCGGGAATCGCTGTAAAGAATGAAAATGGTGTTCATGTTTTTAAAGAAAAGGGCCGCATTGCGGATCTTCGTGAAATTGTCAATGAAGATGTAAAAGGCAATATGGGAATTGGTCATACAAGATGGGCCACACATGGTGTTCCTAGTAAATCAAACTCCCATCCACATCAAAGTTCTTCAAGCCGTTTTACACTTGTTCACAACGGTGTAATCGAAAACTATGAGCTCTTAAAGCGTGAGTACTTAACAGGTGTATCATTCAGAAGTGAAACAGACACAGAAGTTGTCGTTCAACTGATTGAGTTATTTGTTAAAGAGGGCTTAGAGGTTATTGAAGCATTTCGTAAAACGTTAGCCCTTTTACATGGATCATATGCCATTGCGCTTTTAGATGAAGAAGACGGTGAGACCATTTATGTTGCTAAAAACAAGAGCCCTCTGCTAGTAGGTCTTGGAAATGACTTTAATGTTGTAGCAAGTGATGCCATGGCAATGCTTCAAGTGACTAATCAATATCTTGAATTGATGGATAAGGAAATTGTCCTTGTTACAAAAGATGAAGTGACCATTCAAAATCTTAATGGGGATATTATTAGCCGTCAGCCTTATACAGCGGAGCTTGATGCAAGTGACATTGAAAAGGGAACTTACCCGTACTATATGTTAAAAGAAATTGATGAACAGCCATTGGTCGTGCGTAAAATCATTCAAACCTATCAAAATGAGGAAGGGACATTGACCGTTGACCCTGACATCATTAATGCTATGAATGAATCTGACCGTGTCTACATTATTGCAGCTGGAACATCCTATCATGCCGGTTTGGTTGGAAAGCAGTTTATTGAAAGCATTGCAAAACTGCCGGTTGAAGTCCATATTGCAAGTGAATTTGTTTATAACATGCCGCTTCTAACCAAGAAGCCGTTGTTTATCTTCATTTCACAAAGCGGTGAAACTGCTGACAGCCGTGCTGTCCTTGTAAAAGTGAAAGAGTTGGGTTACCGTACCTTAACCATCACGAATGTACCAGGGTCAACTTTGTCACGTGAAGCAGATTATACACTGTTATTGCATGCAGGTCCGGAAATTGCTGTTGCCTCTTCCAAAGCCTATACAGCACAGTTGGCTGTTTTAGCTATTTTAGCGGAGGTAACTGCCAAGAGCCAAGGAATTTCAGTTGATTTTGACTTGATCCATGAATTGGGTATTATTGCAAATGCAATGGAAGTACTTTGTGACTCAAAGGAGCTAATTGAACAAATTTCAAGAGAGTTCTTGTCTGTTACACGCAATGCCTTCTTTATTGGCCGCGGGGTCGATTATTATGTAGGTCTTGAAGGTGCCTTGAAACTGAAGGAAATTTCCTATATTCAAGCAGAAGGTTTTGCCGGCGGGGAGTTAAAGCACGGTACCATTGCATTAATTGAAGAGGGCACACCTGTTATTGCCCTTGCTACGCAGGAGAGCGTCAACTTAAGTATCCGTGGAAATGTGAAGGAAGTTGTAGCGCGCGGAGCAAACCCATGCATTATTTCAATGGATGGTCTAAATATGGATGAAGATAGTTTTGTCATCCCAGAAGTACATGAAGTATTAACACCGCTTATCTCTGTTATACCATTGCAATTACTTGCCTATTACGCTGCCTTACACCGTGGTTGTGATGTCGACAAACCACGAAATCTTGCTAAATCAGTAACGGTTGAGTAAAAGGGTTATTTTAAGGCTGGAGACGAATCATACTTGATTCATCTCCAGCTTTTTTGTTTTTTGAAAAAATAAATGTTGTCAACAACCACAGTGACAAAATGAAATTTAGTATCAATTGATGAATGGATGAAAGCGTTTTAATATAAAGCTAGACAGATAAAAAAATATTAAGTGGGGGGAAACCTGATGAGTGAAACAGTTAAAGTGAAGTCAGAAGTAAACGGGACAAACGTAACTGCTAAAGAAAAATCAGATGTAAAAGTTAAAATACAGAAGTTCGGAAGTTATTTAAGCGGTATGGTCATGCCGAATATCGGTGCTATTATTGCTTGGGGTCTAATTACAGCACTATTTATTCCCACCGGATGGATACCTAACAAGGACCTCGCTACACTAGTCGGCCCTATGATTACTTACTTATTGCCATTATTAATCGGTTTTACCGGTGGTCGTATGGTGGGCGATATCCGTGGTGGGGTTGTCGGGGCAACAGCAACAATGGGTGTGATTGTCGGATCAGATATCCCAATGTTCTTAGGTGCTATGATTATGGGACCACTTGGCGGGTTTATCATTAAGAAGTTCGACAAACTGATTGAGGGAAAAGTAAAGTCAGGATTTGAAATGTTAGTCAATAACTTTTCAGCTGGTATTCTTGGAGGCGCTTTAACACTTCTAGCCTATAAAGGTGTTGGCCCTGTTGTTGAAGGATTAAGCAAATTTTTAGCATCTGGAGTTCAGTTTATCGTCGATCATAACATGCTGCCACTTGCTAACATATTTATTGAACCAGCAAAAGTACTATTCTTAAATAATGCCATTAACCATGGTATTTTAAGTCCAATGGCCATTGAGCAAGCTTCAAAAGCAGGAAAATCCATTCTATTCTTACTAGAAACAAACCCTGGTCCTGGACTAGGTATCTTACTTGCTTTCTGGTTATTTGGTAAAGGAACAGCCAAACAAACGGCACCAGGTGCGGTGATCATCCACTTCTTAGGTGGTATTCATGAAATTTACTTCCCATACATCCTAATGAAGCCGATGTTAATTTTTGCAGCAATGGCCGGCGGTGTAAGTGGAGTATTTACATTTAGTGTTCTTCACGCTGGACTTGTCGCTGCTCCATCACCAGGAAGTATCTTCGCATTACTTGCCATGACACCAAAAGGTGGATATTTTGCAACCCTTGCTGGTGTAATTGTAGCAACAGGCGTCTCATTTGCAGTAGCTTCATTGATTCTAAAAACAAGTAAGGCAACAGTTGAGGAGGATTTAACTTCTGCAGCAGTGAAGATGGAAGCTATGAAAGGTAAGAAAAGTTCAGTAACTTCTGTTTTAACAACGCAAGATGAAATCAAACCTGAACATGTAAACAAGATTGTCTTTGCGTGTGATGCGGGAATGGGATCAAGTGCCATGGGGGCCTCCATTTTGAGAAATAAGGTACAAAAGGCAGGTTTAGATATAACGGTTACCAATACTGCTATCAATAATCTACCAGAAGATGCCGATGTGGTTGTTACTCATAGGGATTTAACAGACCGAGCAAAAGCTAAATTACCGAATGCTAAGCATATCTCAGTGGAAAACTTTTTAAACAGCCCTAGATATGACGAATTAGTAAATAGTTTAAAAAAATAGTTAAACAAAGAGTCTAGACAGATGTACTAGACTCTTTTGTTTTAATCATGTCAACAATACAATGGACTAAATCATAAATAGCTTTTATTGTGTAAGGGAATTCGTGGATTTAAAATAAATATTGTAAGTATCAAATTTTAATTTTGGCAACATCATCGTTTCAAGAAACGCGGTCGTCCATAAGGAAGGTGAGAAATGTATATTTCGGCAAGAGAAAGACAAATTCTTGAAGTCCTATTAAAGAACCCTGATGAAACAACCGTGAAAGACCTGGCAGAATTAATTGGTGTGAGCGGCAGAACGATCCATAGAGATTTAAAAAACATAGAAGATATTCTTGACGAATACAACCTCATATTGCAAAAAAAATCAGGGGTTGGTGTCCAAATAACGGGCGAACAAAATAAGATTAGAGAACTGGAACTTTATTTGTTTAATCTATCACATAAAGAATATACGCCAGATGAACGGCAAACCATTATGCTGTGTGAACTATTGGAAACAAGTGAACCTGTCAAACTTCTCGCACTTGCCTCAGACTTAAATGTAACGATTGCAACGGTAAGCTCTGACCTAACTAAGCTCGAAGAGAGGTTAAAAACCGTTGGATTAGCCCTGATTCGAAGGAGAGGCTACGGTGTTGAGATTGAGGGGGAAGAAAGTGCAAAAAGAAGGGCAATGAGTCAGTTAATTTCAGAATACCTTGATGAATCTGAGCTCCTAAGTTTAACCCGGGATAATATTCAAATGAGGTCGACTCAGCAAATTCATAGCATTTCCGAAAGATTAATGGGACTGGTTGAAAAAAAGAAACTGGTAATTGTTGAAAACATAGTTAATTCGATTGTTCAAGAGCTGCCATTTTCAATGGCCGATAGTGCTTATATTGGTCTTGTCGTTCATTTAGCATTGGCTGTAGAAAGAATCCAAAAAGGAGAAGGAATTAAAATCAATTTTTCCTATTTGGAGGACCAGAAGGTTACAAAGGAATACAAATTTGCAGAGAAAATAGTATCACAATTAGAACGAGTATTTACTATTCGTATACCTGAAGCGGAAATCGCTTATATTACTATGCACTTAAAGGGTGCAAAGCTAAGGCATGAAAATGAACATTCAATCGAGGATACTAGTTTACAGGCGGCTATAAAAACCAAAAAGCTGATTGAAATTGTAGGGAAGCTAGCTGGAATGGATTTATCAACAAATCGCTCTCTTTTTGAAGGTCTAAGTGTTCATCTAAAGCCAGCAATCTATCGTATAAAGCAAAAGATGGGCATCAGTAACCCTTTGTTAGATAAGATTAAAAAGGATTATGCCGATTTATTTGAGCTAGTTAAACAAGCGGTAAACCAGGTATTTCCTGAGTTTTATGTTCCCGATGAGGAAACGGGCTATCTGGTTATGCATTTTGGTGCAGCACTAATGGGCAGCAAAGACCTTGGCAGCTTTAAAACACTTGTGGTCTGTTCGAGTGGAATTGGTACCTCTAAAATGCTGGCAACTAGATTACAAAGGGAGTTCCCAGAGTTGAGGTTCATTCAAAACGTCTCAGTGATGGAATTCCAAAAAATGGATAAAACCGATTATCAGCTTGTTATATCTACCATTCCTATACCTGATTATAACGGGGAGTATATAGTGGTCAATCCATTCTTAAATAAGGATGAAATAGAAAAAATCCGCTCCTTTATTAATGAATATAAATTTGTAAACAGTTCAGAAACTCAACTTCCGGTGACGTTCAATCCGAATAAGAGTAAAAGATCTACTTCCAAGTTAATTGAAGAGATGAAAACGATAAAAGAATATGCAGGAACGATTGCCACCGTTCTAGAGGGATTTGATTTAACCGAACTAGGGAACGAAACTGTAAAAGAGATCTTAACCGTAACCTGTCAAAAGGAATTTCTGCAACAAAGAATCAGCGACGTCGAAAAGGTTGTGGATGCCATCCTCGAAAGAGAAGGTCTTGGAGGGATTGGTATTCCCGAAACAGCCATGGCGTTATTTCATGCGCGATCCCCGCATGTCATTCAGCCGATTTTTACTATCACGACACTAAATAAACCAATAAGAGTCTTCGGTATGGATGGTGTAGAAATGAACATGAAGTTTCTCATCCTGCTTTTGTCACCTGCCAACGCATCAGAAAAGACGTTAGAGGTATTAAGTTTTTTAAGTTCCTTGTTAATTGAAAGCGAAGAGAATATTGAGGCTTTTCAATCTAATGACAAGGAGAGTATAGCGGGATTGTTAACAGAAAGACTGGGGCAATTTTTTGATCATAAATTAACGGAATTAAGGAGTGTATAAGGATGACAAAATCTATCTTAGCAAAAGAAAATATTCTATTAAACACAATCGTAGATTCTAAGGAGGATGCGATTCGATTAACTGGGGGAATTCTTGTCGATAAAGGTTATGTGGATGCTGGCTATATTGAAAAAATGCTTGAAAGAGAACAATTAACTTCTACTTATATGGGTAATTTCGTAGCTATTCCACATGGTACTGAGGATTCCAAGTCATTTGTAAAGGAATCTGGCATATCATTTGTTCAAGTTCCACAAGGTGTGGACTTTGGGGCAGGGAATATCGTTAAGCTTCTGATTGGAATTGCCGGAAAAGATAATGAACACCTGGATATACTATCTAATATTGCCATTGTTTGTTCTGAAGAAGAAAACATTGAGAGACTTGTCTCAGCCCAATCAGCAGATGAAATTTTGGCTATTTTTGAAGATGTAAATTAATTCAATCGAAGCGGTCATGTCCAAATAAAGAAGTAATGAAAGGTATGGCCATAAGCCTTTCCACGCGTTACCTTTTTTGTTAGAAATGCTGTATATTCAATATTCTTTGAGAAACAATAGGTTTGTCCTTTTGCGTGTGACAAATCTCACTTTACTCTTTATTGAATGCAGTGATTCAGTGCCTTACTATAGATAGGGTACTACAACAAAGAAGGGATGAGAGCAAATGGCTCAATCTAATATAAAGGTAGCTGTACAAAAGTTCGGTAACTTCCTAAGTTCAATGGTTATGCCGAATATATCAGCTTTCATAGCATGGGGGTTAATCACAGCCTTATTTATACCAACTGGTTTCTTTCCGAATGAAAGCCTTGCCAAAATGGTCGGTCCAATGGTTACATACTTACTGCCACTATTGATAGGGTACACAGGTGGTAAGCTTGTGCATGACCAACGTGGAGGAGTAGTTGGGGCAATCGCAACAATGGGGGTTATTGTCGGAACAGATATTCCAATGTTCTTAGGGGCCATGATCATGGGACCTTTCGGAGGTTTGGTCATTAAGAAATTTGACCAATCTGTTGAAGGGAAAATTAAAGCAGGCTTCGAAATGCTTGTGAACAACTTTTCAGCAGGTATCCTAGGCGGGCTGCTGGCAATTCTATCTTTCTTAGCAATTGGTCCAGCCGTGGATGTATTTACAGGTTGGCTTGTTGCAGGTGTTGATTGGCTGGTAAGTACAGGATTATTGCCATTAACAAGTATTATAATTGAACCTGCCAAAATTTTATTCTTAAATAACGCGATTAACCATGGTGTATTATCACCGATCGGCGTAGAGCAAGCAAAAACAACAGGAAAATCATTATTGTTTCTTCTTGAAGCAAATCCAGGGCCTGGTATCGGAGTCCTGTTAGCATACTGTATTTTTGGAAAAGGTACAGCAAAAAGAACAGCGCCAGGTGCAGCGATTATTCAATTCTTTGGTGGAATTCATGAAATCTACTTCCCTTATATCTTAATGCGTCCGATGCTGTTTCTAGCAGTTATCCTAGGTGGAATGAGCGGCGTTTTTACATTAGTCCTTTTAGGCGGTGGATTACTTGCTCCTGCATCACCGGGTAGTATCCTTGCTATTATGGCCGTCACTCCGCATCATGCAGGCACATATCTTGCCAACCTGGCAGGGGTGCTTGTAGCAGGAATTGTTTCGTTTGTTGTTTCATCTTTTGTTCTTAAAACAGGTAAACAACAAGATGAAGATATTGAAGAAGCTGCAAAAAAAATGCAGGAATTGAAAGGAAAGAAAAGTTCGGTTTCGAATGTCTTTTCTGCTACTTCCGCTGCAATGCCTGAAACAGTAAACAAGATTGTGTTTGCTTGTGATGCAGGAATGGGATCAAGTGCGATGGGTGCATCCCTGCTGCGGAAAAAAGTTAAAGAAGCTGGATTGAATATTTCGGTTACAAATACAGCTATCAGTAATTTACCGGCTGATGCTCAAATTGTTGTTACACAAGAAGAGTTAACACCAAGAGCACAGAATAAATTGCCAAATGCATACCACATTTCAGTTGAAAATTTCTTATCGAGTCCAGAATATGACAAATTAATTAACCAGCTTAAAAATCCAGAAACAGCTGAACTTCAAGAAATGGTAGAAGATGCGGAAGCAAATGTTCCTGATGGAAGCAATCAAGCGAATGATGCATTACTTCTTGAGGAGAATATCTTCTTAAATCAGTCATTCACTACAAAAGAAGAGGCGATTCGTTTTGCAGGAAGAGCGTTGGTAAAGGCTGGCTACGTAAAAGAAAGCTATATTGATGCCATGATCGCAAGAGATGAAATGACGTCAACTTATATGGGGAATGATGTAGCGATCCCGCACGGAACAGAAGAGGCGAAAAAGGATGTCTTAAATTCCGGATTTACCGTATTACAAGTACCAAACGGGGTCGATTTTGATGGTCAAAAGGTTCGATTAATTTTCGGTATTGCCGGCAAAGATGGTACACATCTTGAAATCTTATCGGGAATTGCCGTTACATGTTCAGATATGGCAAATATTGAAAAATTAGTTGAGGCAAAATCAGCCAGAGAGATTATCGACATTTTAAATGATAAGTAAATATAGAGTTGTTTGTGAATAGAAAAGCCGTTCTGCTGCTTTTCTATTCACTTTTTTAGAAAATGCCTCCATCCTCATTTATTATACTTACCGATCGATAAGTTCTCATATAGTTACTATCACAGAAACGAGCTGGTAGCATGTATATAACAACTAGGGAAAAGGCCATTATTGAATTACTGGTTAAAACATCTGGAAAACAAACAGCAGCATCCCTGGCGAATCACTTAAATGTAAGCGGCCGTACAGTTCACCGTGATTTAAGCGGAGTAGAAAAGATCCTTCAGATGTTTGATCTTCACTTAATACGTCATCTGGAAACAGGGCTTAGGATTGAAGGTAAGAACGAAAATATCTTTCGGTTAGTACAGAAGATAACGAGTATGGTTCCAATCGATCAAACTCCGGAAGAAAAGAAATTGCAGCTGCTGATTGTCTTGATGCAAGAGGATGCCTTTAAAATTCAATCTTTAGCAATGGAACTTGGTGTTAGTAATGTAACGATAACGAACTATATAGAGGAATTGACGGATTGGTTAAGCCCTTTTAATGTGACGATTACTCGAAAAAGAGGAGTTGGCGTTGATCTTACGGGAGCAGAGTCAGCTAAACGAAAAGCACTGGCAAGCTACTTTTTGTTGTATTTTTATGAAGAGTTAATTGAGAGTTTGTTTTTATTGGAAAACGGAAAATATACTCAAGAATTAGTTGTGAACTACTTTCTTCCTGAATATATCGCTGTAATCGATCGACTCGTAAATACTATATTTAATAGTACACAGCAGCGTTTGGCCGATAATGATTATATCGGACTTATTGTACATATCGGTATAACCATGCAACGGACAGATGCACTCTTCCTGCTAGAAAAGGATTCAGAGTCTATGAATCTGCCGACAGAATATAACCTCATTAAAGAAATATGCGGGCAGCTTGAAGAAGCGTTCTCGGTAACATTTACGGAACAAGATCTGATTTATTTGGCTGGCATCTTAAAGGGTTCTAAGCTTCAGTCAGTGGATGTTGTGCCTTATGACAGCCTTGTTCTTAGTAAAATGGTAAAGACCCTCATACAGGATGTTTCATCACAGTTGCATATCGATCTCACGAATGATTTTTCCTTGTATCAGGGGCTCTTAGCTCATATGGAACCATCCCTGTATCGTATCAAACAACAAATGGGATTGTTTAATCCTTTAAAAGAGGAAATAAAACAGAAGTATCCTTTTCTGTTTTTGGCAGTTAAAAATAGTGTTGAAAAGCAGTTTACGGATCTTGATTCTATCCCAGATGATGAAATTGCCTTTATTGTTCTTCATTTTGGGTCTGCCTTAGTAATGCGGGAAGAGAAATTATCAATAAATGCATTAATTGTTTGTCCTACAGGTATTGGGACATCTAAAATGTTAGCAAGCAGGATAAAAAAAGAAATCAATGGGATTGACCATTTTGAAATAAAATCAATAAAAGAAATTCAGAATCAAACAAGTTTGAAAAGGTTTGATCTAATCATTTCGACCGTAAAGCTCCCTTTTTTAGATATTGATTATCTTTTGGTTTCTCCACTTTTAACAGAGGAGAACATTATCACCATTAGGAACTTCTTAAAAAATAATCTAAAAAAGGTAACGGAAAAAAGGAGTTATCTACCCTTATCAGAAACCAATGCCTTTGTGACGGATGTTAAACCAAATGGAACCATTTTTGAAGTGTTAAACATGCTGAAGGATGTACAAAAAAGTATTGAGGCTGTATTAACTAATTTCAAGGTTTATAAAATGCAACAGGTAAAGGATCATGAAAAAGTGTTGGCGGAAATGGTCATTACGATCCAAAAACAAAAGCTTTTAACCTCAAGCATAGATGTCCTTGCCTCGTTAAGGGAGCGGGAAAGAAAAGGCGGCCTGGGGATACCGGGTACGGGAATGGGACTTTTCCATTGCAGAGATAAGAATATTCATGAACTTATTTTTCAAATCTCACCTCTACAAGAACCGATTATGATTAAAGGTATGGATGGACAGGATATGTCCATGAAAACCTTACTATTACTGCTCGCTCCGGAGGAATTAAGCGTGAGAGAGCAGGAAATTGTAAGCTTGATTAGCACTAGTTTGATTGAAAACCAAGAAGCGATTATGATTTTTTCATCAGCAAATGAGCAAGTGATTCGTGCAAAATTAGAGGCGATTTTTTTACATTATCTCCAAACAAAAATTATAAAGGAATGATAAGAATGAAACTAGCAGTTCATTTTGGAGCAGGGAACATAGGAAGAGGATTTATTGGGGCGCTTTTTTCACAGTCTGGCTATCATGTTACCTTTGTTGATATTGCCGATCAAATCATTAACCAGTTAAATGAGGAAAAACAATACCAAGTAAAATTAGCCACGGTTGAACAAGAAAGTATGATGATCCAGAATGTTTCTGGATTAAATAATATGACGCAAGAAAGGGAAGTAATCGAAGCCATCAAACAAGCTGTCTATCTAACCACTGCGATTGGACCGAATATTCTTCCGCATATTGCACCGTTAATTGCTAAGGGATTGGCCGAAAGAGTAAAGAATAATGATGAAAAGCTCTATGTAATCGCATGCGAAAATCAAATTTCAGCTACCGACTTATTAAAAGGGTTTATCTTTGAACATTTAGATAATGAAACCAAGGAGAAATTAGAAGGTAAAGTATACTTCTTTAATTCAGCAGTTGACCGAATCGTTCCTCTTCAAAACAATCAAGGATCACTTGATGTTTTGGTAGAACCTTATTATGAATGGGTAGTAGAAACCAGCGAAAACATTCCATCTGTTGAAGGGATGAAAATGGTTGCTGATCTTGCTCCTTTTATCGAACGGAAATTATTTACCGTAAACACAGGTCATGCTGTGATTGCGTACTTGGGATATCTTGAGAAGAAGTCCACGATTGACCAGACATTAGCAGATGAGGAAATAGTAAAACAAGTACAAGCAACGCTGGGTGAAACAGGTGCTTATCTCATTCATCAATATGGTTTAAATCCTGAAGAACATAACCAATACATCGATAAGATTATTCATCGTTTCCAAAACGCTTATTTAAATGATGATGTGACTAGAGTAGGGCGTTCGCCTCTGCGTAAGCTTGGTCCTAATGATCGTCTCGTACGTCCTGCTGTTGAAGCAAATAAAGCTGGACTTTCCTATTCCAATCTTGCAAGGGCAATTGCTTCCGCTTTGCTGTTTGATTACCAAGAAGACCCAGAGGCTGTAAAGCTGCAAGCTATGATAAAGGAAAACGGACTCCCAGCTGTCTTAAAAGAAGTGAGCGGCTTGACTGAAAATAGTAAAATTACAGAAGAAGTAATCAGGTATTATGATTTGTTAAAGAAATAAAAGAAAGGGGTCAGTCCCTCGTTGCTTGTAAAGGAGCGGGAGGCTGACCCTTTTTTTGCTATTGAATAATAAAGATTTTCTCTTTAAGATAGTAGAAAAGTTGGTACAAAGGGGATTGAGTCATTTGGAACAAAAGATATTACCTGCTTCAGGGAATATGAAGGAATTTGAGAAATTCCTAAAAAGCCCATTTGAAATCGGTGTTTATTTAGATATGCACATAGCGCAGCTAAAAAATATTAACTTAATGGCAAGGCAACACAATAAAAAAATGATTTATCATGTTGATTTAATCCATGGAATTAAAAATGATGAATATGCAACCGAATATATCTGCCAAGAATTCAAGCCTTATGGATTAATTTCAACCAAGTCAAGTGTCATCCAAAAGGCAAAGCAAAAAGGTGTAGTTGCAGTGCAAAGGATTTTTTTAATTGATAGTCATGCCCTTGAAAAAAGCTACAAGCTGATTGAAAAAACACAGCCAGATTATATTGAAGTACTTCCTGGAGCAATGCCTAAAATGATAACAGAAGTAAAAGAACGAGTGAAAACACCTATATTAGCTGGAGGACTCATTCGAACATCTGAAGACGTTTATGCAGCATTAGAAGCCGGTGCCTCTGGAATTACCACATCTAAAAAAGAGTTATGGAACCTATTTGCCAATTAGTTTTTAACTTTAATACTATTTTAATCATAAAAAAGTATTGACACCGCTTTCATCCTTGTACTATACTCGTCTTAAGTTAATATTTTGTGACGGAGATAAGGAGATTCACACAGAGACCCATTAATGGGTTCATTCTGTTGTGAATCTCTTTTTTTTCGTTTACAGCCTAGACGTAACAGGAAAAATAATATAAAAGAGAGAGGGAAAGAAAAATGACACCATTCGTTGGGGAAATGATTGGAACAATGATTCTTATTGTGTTTGGCACAGGAATTGGGGCTGGCTCTTCTTTAAAGAAGTCATATTCCAATAATGCGGGATGGATCGTAATTACAGTTGCTTGGGGACTTGCAGTAACAATGGGGGTTTTTGCGGTAGGTTCGGTTAGTGGAGCTCACTTAAACCCGGCTGTCACAATAGCCTTAGCACTAAATGGAGATTTTCCTTGGTCTGATGTGCCGTCCTATATTTTGGCACAAATGTTTGGCGCTATTTTAGGATCGGTGTTAATTTATTTACATTACCTGCCTCACTGGAAGGAGACGGACGATCCTGCAACAAAGCTTGGGGTATTTGCGACAAGTCCTGCTATATCGCATACTTTTTCAAATCTATTAAGTGAAATGATTGGTACCTTTATCCTTGTTCTTGGTCTATTATTTATTGGAGCAAATAAATTTACAGAAGGATTAAATCCACTTGCAGTCGGTTTATTAATTGTAGTCATCGGGATGTCTTTAGGTGGGACAACTGGTTATGCAATCAATCCAGCCCGTGACCTTGGTCCGCGAATTGCTCACTTCTTATTGCCAATCAGTGGAAAGGGAAGTTCTAATTGGGGCTATTCATGGATTCCGGTTGTCGGCCCGCTTTTAGGCGGCAGCCTTGGTGCAGTTTTTTATAAAACAGTCTTTTTAGGAAAAGCAACAGGGTCTCTTTGGATTGTATTAGGAATCAGTGTTGTGGTCCTATTACTTTCATTTGTAACTAGTAAAAAGCAGAGTTCTCTTAGAAGTCAGGCTAACCAAGTAGCTTAATAGTAAGATATTTTATAAATGGGGGAATTTATCATGGAAAAGTATATTTTAGCTTTAGATCAAGGTACAACAAGCTCAAGAGCTATTCTTTTTAATAAAAATGGAGAAATTGTTCATACTGCTCAAAAGGAATTTACACAGCACTTTCCGAAGCCAGGATGGGTGGAACATAACGCAAATGAAATTTGGGGTTCCATTCTTTCTGTCATAGCAGGTGTGCTCTCTGAGTCAGGCATCAAACCTGAACAGATATCTGGAATCGGCATCACCAATCAGCGTGAAACCACGGTTGTATGGGATAAGGAAACGGGAGAGCCTGTATACAATGCACTTGTTTGGCAGTCTCGCCAGACAAGTGAAATTTGTGAACAGCTGAAAGAGAAGGGATATAATGATCTTTTCCGTGAAAAGACAGGGCTTCTCATCGATGCCTATTTTTCCGGAACCAAAGTGAAATGGATTCTTGACAATATAGAAGGTGCGCGCGACAAAGCTGAGCAGGGCAAGCTTTTGTTTGGCACCATCGATACATGGCTGATTTGGAAGCTCTCCGGAGGCCGTGCTCATGTAACCGATTATTCTAATGCATCTCGTACACTCATGTTTAATATTTATGACCTTAAATGGGACGATGAATTATTAGAAATACTAGGGGTTCCAAAATCAATGCTTCCAGATGTACGCCCTTCATCAGAGGTTTATGCAAACACCGTTGATTACCATTTCTTTGGCAAAGAAATTCCGATCGCAGGAGTGGCAGGCGATCAGCAGGCAGCATTGTTTGGGCAGGCTTGTTTTGAAGACGGAATGGCTAAAAACACATATGGCACAGGCTGCTTTATGTTAATGAATACGGGAGAAAAAGCAGTTCGGTCTGAACATGGCTTATTAACTACCCTTGCCTGGGGATTAAATGGCAAAGTAGAATATGCACTGGAAGGCAGTATTTTCGTAGCAGGTTCAGCCATCCAATGGCTGCGTGACGGCTTACGAATGTTCAAGGACGCCAAAGATAGTGAGGAATATGCAAAAAGGGTTGAATCTACTGAAGGTGTGTATGTCGTCCCTGCTTTTGTTGGATTAGGAACACCTTATTGGGATAGTGATGTCCGCGGAGCTGTGTTTGGTTTAACAAGGGGAACATCGAAGGAACACTTGATCCGGGCAACGCTTGAGTCATTAGCCTATCAAACAAAGGATGTATTATCCGCAATGGAAGCAGATTCTGGAATAGAACTGAAAGCACTTCGTGTTGATGGCGGTGCTGTAAAAAATAACTTTTTAATGGAGTTCCAAAGTGATCTATTAAACGTCCCGGTTGAACGTCCGGTTGTAAACGAAACAACTGCATTGGGAGCTGCTTATTTAGCGGGTCTGGCAGTCGGTTTCTGGGAAAGCCAAGAGGAAATCGCAAAACAATGGGCGGTAGACTGTAAGTTTGATCCAAAAATGACAGACGACAATCGAAACAATCTATATGATGGCTGGAAAAAGGCAGTTAAAGCTGCAATGGCCTTCAAATAATATTAGTTGTATCATGATGATTCAATATGTTAAGATAAACCTAAGTTAATATTTGTCAGGAGAAGTCGGAGAGACCACAAAAACATTATCGCAATTGGATAATGTATTTTGTGGTCTTTTTCTATTTCCATCCTATATTTCAATGCATATGTAAATAATAAGACACGTAATCGGGAGGAAGAGACGATGAAATTTTCAACCTTACATCGAGAAGAGATAGTCAATAAATTAAAAGGTGAAACATTTGATGTATTAGTTATTGGAGGCGGTATAACCGGTGCAGGGATAGCCTTGGATGCCGAATCACGTGGATTGAAAGCGGCTCTTGTTGACATGCAGGATTTTGCAGCTGGTACATCAAGCAGATCAACAAAACTCGTTCATGGCGGCTTACGATATTTAAAACAATTTGAAATAAAGATGGTAGCGGAGGTTGGAAAAGAACGGGCCATCGTTTATGAGAATGGTCCCCATGTAACGACACCAGAATGGATGTTATTACCGATCCACCAAGGGGGAACTTTTGGTAAGTTTAGTACATCCATCGGCCTGCGGGTTTATGATTTTTTAGCGGGAGTGAAAAAGCAAGAACGCAGAAAAATGCTTTCAGTTGAAGAGACACTTGCCAAAGAACCATTGGTGAAGAAATTAGGATTAAAGGGAGGCGGTTATTATGTAGAATATCGTACAGACGATGCCCGTCTGACGATTGAGGTAATGAAGGCTGCCGTTGAAAAAGGTGCCACTGCCAGCAATTATACAAAAGTAATGAAGTTGCTTTACAACAATGGAAAAGTGATTGGAGCACTTGTACAAGATCTGTTAACCGGTTATAAATACGAAATCCATGCAAAAAAGGTCGTCAATGCTGCCGGACCGTGGGTTGATAAGATCCGTGAAATGGACCAGTCAAAAAAAGGAAAAGTGCTGCAGCTGTCTAAAGGTGTCCACCTTGTGATTGATCAGTCACGATTCCCTTTAAAACAAGCTATATACTTTGATACACCTGATGGCAGAATGGTATTTGCGATTCCTCGTGATGGTAAGGCGTATGTTGGAACAACTGATACTTTCTATAATGAGGATGCAGTAAATCCTAACATGACGGTTGCTGATCGGAATTATATTATCAATGCTATCAATTATATGTTCCCAGAAGTAAAGATAAGCGAGAATGATATTGAATCAAGCTGGGCAGGTGTGCGCCCGCTGATTTATGAAGAAGGAAAAAGTGCGTCTGAGATCTCTCGAAAAGATGAGATTTGGGAATCTGAATCAGGATTACTTACAATTGCTGGAGGGAAATTAACGGGTTATCGTAAAATGGCTGAAATTGTGGTTGATCGATTAGTAGCTATATTTCAATTAGAAGAATCCCGAAGTTTCTCACCTTGTCAAACAAAGCATCTGCCGATTTCTGGTGGAGATGTGGGAGGTTCAAGTAATTTTAATAGTTATGTTGCTAAGATGCTTAAAGCAGGAGAGGAAGCCGGACTAACAAAAGCAGAAGCGGAACATTTATCAAGAATCTATGGCTCGAACGCAGCTGCTGTTTTTAACATTCTTAAGGAGAATGTAGCTGATGCAGTGAAATATAACTTACCGCTGCCTCTTTTTGCAAAATTAATTTATGGAATTGAACATGAAATGGTTGTAACACCAATTGATTTCTTTAACCGCCGTACTGGAGCTATTTTGTTTGATATTCAAACAGTGCAAAGGTGGAAAAATCAGGTGATTGCCTGCATGGCTGATAAACTAAACTGGACGGAACAAGTTAAAAATAATTATTTACTATTACTCGAAAAAAATTTAACAGATGCTATGATCCCTTTAGATGAACAAGATGTACCACTTCGTGTAGTTAACGGGGACTAAATATTCCCTTTTCAATATGGCACATAAAAAACAATCCAGCTTAATAAAACTGGATTGTTTTTTTGATCAAACTAGATTGCCCAATCCCCATTACGGAAAATGGGAACTATAGTACCATCTTGTTTAATGCCATCAATATTCATTTTGTCAGAACCGATCATGAAATCGACATGAACAGTCGAAGTATTCATGCCATGTTTTAATAATTCTTCTTCACTCATCTTTGTACCGCCTTGAATCGTCGTAGGATAAGCTGCCCCTATGGCCAAGTGGTTGGATGCATTCTCATCATATAGAGTAGTAAAGAAGGTTATCCCGGATTGAGAAATAGGGGATGGGTCTGGAACAAGAGCAACTTCACCCAAGCCGGTTCCGCCTTCGTTGTCAAAAACCAAATTCTTAATCGTTTCATCGCCTTTTTCAGCGGAAATATCAACGATCTTTCCGTCTTTAAAGTGTACCTCAATGCCTTCTATTAATGTACCAGCATAGCTAAGCGGCTTTGTACTGCGTACGACTCCATCCATACGGTGTGTATCAGGTGCTGTATAAACCTCTTCTGTTGGCATATTAGCGATAAATTCTTCACCTTTTGGATTATGGGCTTCCGCACTCATCCAAATATGATTTTTAGGCAGGCCTAAAGTCAAATCCGTACCAGGGGCCGTGTAATGCAAAGCATCAAACTGAATCTCATTTAATTTTGCTGCTTTATCATTCAATGTCTGCTTGTGTTCATCCCAAGCTGCTACTGGGTCATCTGCATACACACGGCAGGTTTTAAATATTTGGTCCCAAAGGGCATCCACTTGCTCTTCCGAGGTGGCTAAGTCAGGGAATACCTTAGCTGCCCAGCCTGCTCCGGCTGCTGCAGCAACCGTCCATTTTAAATCATCATTTTGTGTGGCTACACGTTGAGCTTTGAAGGCCTTTCCGGCTTTATTTTGGTAGGCAGCAATTTTAGCCGGATCCACTTCGTTTAATAAACCAGGATCACTTGAAACAATTGAAAGCCGGCTGACACGATGATTTAAAACATGGTCTTCAGATTCCTGAATTTCGTATTCAGGGATGTTGGTTAGTACTTCTACTGGTTGATGTAAGTAATTCAGTTTACTAATTTCATCATCTGACCATTTAATAATGACTTTTTCAGCCCCTAGTTCATAGGCTTCTTTGGTGATATAACGTGCTAAAGGAGCTTGGTCAACGGTAATCGTCATTTTAACCCAATCGCCAGGCTGAACATTGATTCCTTTTGCAACAAGTAATCTTGCATATTTATGTAGATTTTCTTCAAAGTTAGGCAGCATTTTGTTTCCCTCCATTCATTTACAATCAATAACTATACTAGCATAGTATGCGAAATTTTCCAGGAACTAAGTCCTATCTTCCTAATCGTGAGTTTGATTTTAAAAGAGGTCAGTCTTTCAGAGGTGAAGGACTGACCTTTAAAAGTAGAGATTTACCTGCTCTCGCTTGCTTTTTTATCTTTTTCCAGTAATACAATTAAACCGGGTAGTAAGATTCCTCTAATTAAGAAGGTATCAAGCAGAATTCCAACAGCAACAATGAAACCGAAAACAAATAATAATTGAATAGGCTGGGTCATCAAGACGGCAAAAGTTGCAGCAAGGATGATGCCTGCGGATGAAATGACTCCACCTGTGCTGGCAACAGCAATTTCCACTGCTTCCTTTACGGTATGTTTCTTTTGTTCCTCTTGGAATCTTGAGATTAGCATAATATTGTAGTCAATGCCGAGCGCTACCAAGAAAACAAACGCATATAGGGGGACGCGGTCACTGACGGTGCTGATATCGAAAAACAAATTGCTTAAAAACGTACCTAAACCAAGTGCAGCAAGGAAGGAAATTAAGATGGTCCCCATCATATAAATAGGCATCTTAAACGACTTGGTTAAGATAATTAACATGGCAAAAATTAAGATTGTCTCGAGCAGGACAATGACCAGTACATCTCGATTATTGGTCGCGCGGTCATCTACTTTGGAAGCCGTTTCTCCTGCAAAATAAAGCTTTCCATCCACACCACTGTTGTCGATTATTTTTCCGGATTTATTAATAACTTTTTCCATTGCATCGATGGTCGAAGTGAAATATGGATTTCCCTTAAAGGTCAGGCTGTAGTTAATCACCTTTTGGTCCTCTGTTATTCCGTTAACGCGGACACTGCTAACAAGCGGCTGATTTGAGAGAACTTTTTTTAATTTCTCTTGTTGTTCAACCGTCACAGGCTTTGGTGACTCCAAAATAACGGTTGTGGGAGCCAGATCCCCTTTTTCAAACTTCTTCTCTAAAATCTCATAGCCTAATCGGGATGGCATATCTTTAGGGAAAGACTTCATGGTGTCAAATTCATATTTAAGATTAAACATATTACTTGCAGCTAAGAGAAGCAAGATACCGATCGCAGCAACGGAGAGACCGGGTTTATTGGCAACAAAACGGCCTGCTTTACTCCAAAGGGAATGTTGATTAATTGGAGAATCCCCTACCTTTGGAACTTTAGGCCAGAAGGACTTTCTGCCAAAGAGGGTAAACAAGGCCGGTACAAGTGTAATTGAAGCAAGCATAATAATTAGCATCGTTGTGGCGAAGGTAGGAGCAAAATTATGATAGTCGCCCGACTTTGCAAAAAATAACACAAGCATTGCGGCGAGTACAGTTCCCCCTGAGAAGAATACAGGCGTACCTGTTTCCCTCATTGCTTCTTTCATAGCTTCATATTTATTTTCATAGGTTTTCAGCTCCTCACGGAAACGTGAGAAAACAAATAGTGAATAGTCAATCACGGCGGCAAAGAGAAGGATCGACATTATTGATACGGTTTGGCTGGTCATGACGAGTCCTGCTTTTCCCAGCAATCCGAGTGTTTGAGTCACCACCTCATAGACAAAGACTGCCGCAAGGAGTGGAATGAGTGCCAGTAATGGCGAGCGATAGATAATAATTAATAATAGAAGGATTAAACCAACGGTAGAGAAGATCAGGACTAAATCAGCACGGGAGAAAAGGTCAAGTGTATCTGTTGCAATCCCTGCGGGTCCGGTCACATACAATTTTAAATCTGTTGTGTCGTTGGTAATCTTAGTAATTTCCTCAATTGACTTTTTCACTTCCTTTGTTTCTAGGAATGAATCAAATGTCAAAGGAATGATGGCTGTCGTCTTATCAGTGGAAAAGAAACCAGCCGCAGCCTGAGGAGGCAATGCTGATAAGGAGACTACTTGTTGTACTCCTTTAATTTTTTCATTTTTAACCTGATCTAAGAGCTTCGTTAGATCATTCAGGTTGATTTCTCCAGTTTTCCTTTGGAAGACTAATATGGCCGGAAGCCCATCATTATTTTTAAAATATTGGTCAACTTTCTTTTGGGCAATGACGGATTGTGCGTCATCCGGAAGTGAAGCAATATTAGAAACCTCATAATCTCTTACACTTGGAGCAAAGACAGCTAAAAGCATAGTGAGAATTAGCCAGGAAGAAAGTGTAATCCACATTCCTTTTTTGGTTGTTACCCGGTCAGTAATCGCTTGAAGAAGATTTTTCATACATTTACTCCTTTTCTTTTGATTAGTGCCCCCTAAAGTGACACAACTGTCACTTTAGGGGGGAGAAAGAATAAACACAAGTGTTACTTTAATTATCAGTTAAAGTAACACTTGTGTCAATTATTCATTTCTTAGCATTCCATGACGAATCATTTCTTTAATTGAACGAATCCATATGGTATGAGGAATTCCAAAGTGATTAGGTATCATAATCGTTTGAAAAATAAATCCAAGTATTAACGGATCGGGCAGTGTCTCTTTCAACTTTAATTCCTGCCTGCCAAGAGAGATGAAGCCTTGTAAATGTTGATACATATTTAAATGTTTTTTGTCGAGCTTTTCGTGGTTTTCTTTGACCTTTTGATTGCCGTTAATGGGTATGCGGCGTCCTAATTCAATCATATGAGGAATGGTTGAATTCTTGAAAATAAGATTTATTAAAAAGTCAAACTGTGCATCAAATCCATCAACTGATTCAATGTCCTTTAGTTCCGCCAGAAACTGCTCCATTTCATAGAGCATATAATCTGTGATGAGTTCTTCTTTATTATCATAATACTTATAAATGGCCCCTCTGGAGATTTCCAACTGGTCAGCTAAAAGACTAAACGAAAATCCCTCATAGCCATGTGTTAAAAGCATTTGTTCGGTAGCTTGAAATAAATCATCTGTTGAAAATTTGCGTTCACGCGCCATGTGCTCACCCCAATCATATTATAGTCGATTGTGAGAGCAAAGAAAATTCCATCTAGTGATAGTGTTGTGAACAAATCCTTTTTTAGAGCAGCTTAGCTACCAATATAGAATTCCTAAGTTTGGTAGGATGGTTCAAAACTACTAAGATTGATTTTTTGAAGGTGGTGTAAAAACTAATTAAACGTTTGATTGATTTTTTAAAGGTGGTGTGAAACTAATTAAACGTTTGATTGATTTTTTTGAGGTGGCGGAAAAACTAATTAAACGTTTGATTAATATGGAATCTGCCTGATGGGAGGGGCTTTGAGCGAACTAACCAAACGTTTAATTAAAATAATGGGAGTAAGGAAAAAACTAACCAAACGTTTAATTAAATTTTATAAATGGAATATCATTTGGAAGATGGAAATATCGTTAGAGTAAAGTCAAGCCAGCCCCCCATTTGAGGCTGGCCTGTTTTATTTTTGAATATTATGTTCCTCACTCACAAATTTTGGTTCACTAGTGTTCGGTAAATACCAGAGTGTTTTTAAGGGGATACCGTTTTCCGTAAACATGGCTGTCAGTTCTTCCATGAAAATGCCTTTTATCGGATCACAAGATGGGCTGCTTTGTATTCCTAGTAAGCCCATAATTTCGTATCCATTTTTAACATAATCTTGTGCTTGCTGAAGAATGGACATTAAGATTTCCCTGCAATGTTTCCTATATTCAAGGGTATTATATTCTTCATATGTCATGGATGGACGGTCTAAACCGAGAAAGGTAAATTCCGGACAGGGAAGCTGAAGAAATCCATATCCTTGTTTTAGGGCCCACTCTACTGCTGAAAGGACGGCACCTTCTGCCCGGGCTTCGCCTTCAATCACCGTATTCTGATTTAATATGCAATGAGAGACGATTAAAATTTTTTTGCTACGCTGCATTACTTTTCCCCTTATTTATGATTTTTGAGAAATTAGGCAGACGGGAAATCATAAACGCAACCAGCAGGCAGGTAATAATTTTATCCACAAAGTTCCCAGTAATCCGTGAAATAAACGTCGAGGCAAACACGCTTTCTCCAGCAGAACGAAGCCATAAGACGACTAAGTCCATGCCGCTTCCATTTAATCCTCCATAGACCGCAACGGCAATGGGTGTTCCGATAAGCGGAGCAATAATGGATAAGATTATTCCAGTGAGTAAGGCAATGTACCATTTTCTAAAATCAAACCTTTTTGCCATGTATCCAGCAACCAATGCAATAGCAACATTGACAAGTCCAAAGAAAATCGCAGATGGTTCGGTTGTAACGCCAAGGACCATATTAGTTAACGCACCGGCCAATGCTCCCCACCATGGACCGAACAATACAGCAATAAGGACGGTTCCAATCGTATCAAGAAACAATAGTGGGATTTTCAGCGAAGAGACGACAGTGCCTAAGATAACGTTTAGTGCAATGGCCAATGCTGAGTAGGTTAAGATCATTGTCCTGTTTGTTTTCATTCTGTACTCCTCCTTGTTTAGGAACCTATTATTTCGGAAAATTCTTTAATAATGGGACGATCTTTCACATCATTTAAAGTGGTAAAATAAAAATCTCGTTGGAAGGGTTCGAATTTTTCGATAATTTGAATCCGATTTGCTTTGGCAGCTGGCTGTGCGGCAAGTTTTGAGACAAAACTAATCCCAAGTCCTGCTTCTACAGCGGCAATGACGGCTTCAGTACTGCCGATGGATACAACAGAGTTTAAATCAGCAAGTGAATGGGAATGGATTGATAGATAATCCTCCATAACCTTTCGGGTACCAGAACCCTCCTCTCTAATCACAAAATCAAACTGTTTAATTTGTTCAAAGGTTGGCTCCTTTGAAAGCCCCAATGGATGGTGAGAGGGTGCAATTAATACAAGGGCATCAGAGGAAACCTGTTTATAGCTAAGTTCTTTCGAGTCAGAAGGCAGCCCGGTAATGCTGACATCCACGAGCTGACTCTGAAGTTTCTTAAGAGTCTCTTTGGAATCACTAATCTCAACGGTTACAGCTACATTCGGATAGAGACTTCGGAATTTTTTAACCCAGCTGGGGACCAGGTAAGTACCAGGGATGGTGCTGGCTCCAATGGTTAGGGTTCCTGTCAAGGTGTTCTCAAAGACACGGAGGTCATCTTCAAGCTTGCGCCAGCGCTGTACCATCTCTTTAGAGGCTTGGTAAACAAGCATACCTGCTGCTGTTGGCTGGATGCCCGAACTTCCTCGGTCTAAGAGGTCTAGCCCCAGCTCTTCTTCTAAACTCTTGATTTTTAAACTAGTGGCCGGTTGAGAACTTTTAAGAGCGATGGCTGCTTCGGAAAAACTTTTCTTTTCAATAACTAAAATAAATGCTTCAAGCTTAGTTAAGTTCATAAATTCTCCATGGGGTATAAAATTTTTTAATGCTTTGTATAATTAATCTTAATGGAAATAATTGAGTTTTATAACCGTAAAATAAAAGAATATTTGTCTATTTTGGTAATAATTACTTCTAGGGACTATTTATTAAGGGGGGATCAAGTTTAACTGCAGTTAGTTGCTGGCATTTGCGGTGTGTATCAAGTGGGAGATTAAATTGATGGGAAGATTACTGGGATGAAGCAATTGACGGGTTTAGCTTTTTTGAAAAAAGGTAGTTGTTTTAGACAAAATATGTGGACTTAGATAGAAGTTGTCCAATAGCGGAGTCCTAATGGACAAAAACAGGGGTAATCCGAAAAAACTGTCCAATAGAAGAGGTTCTATTGGACAAAAAAATTCCCATCTTTGAGAAACTGTCCAATAGAACGCTTCTAAAGGACAAAATCTCTGACCCGAGAAAAAAATTGTCCAATAGCGGAGTCCTAATGGACAAAAACAGGGGTAATCCGAAAAAACTGTCCAATAGAGGAGGTTCTATTGGACAGAAAAGTTCCCATCTTTAAGAAATTGTCCAATAGAACGCTTCTAAAGGACAAAATTTCTGGCCGGAGAAAAAAATTGTCCAATAGCAAAACTCCTATTGGACAAAATGATCTAATTTTCCCAAAGTAAATGCCAGCCAACCGATTAAACTAGAAAGTATCACTCATAATAAACCCATCGACGGTTTCCGATCAAATTAAAGTTCCTTTCAAGAATTCGGTTTATTCTCCGCTTACACTCCACGACCTGGCACCATTCATATATTATACTGGTTGTAACTCTTCTGTCAGGAAAAAGAAGACGTAACTCGGCCACATTCCGTAATACAGCTGATTCCACCTCCTCTTCATGACCGCATTCCCCACAAACACAATGTTTACCACGGAGAAAAATCGAAAAAGAATGACATACCTGACAAGTAATACCCTTTTTTAACTGTTCATAACTAAAGGCCGGCAAAGTAGAATAGGGTGATTTATCAATATGAAGTGAGACTAGTTTATCCGCAAGCCGTTCGTGCTTACTAGTTAATTTCGATGGGGTAGTGTTCATTTTATTTAAATGGCGTTTAACTTGTGTTGGGAGAATTATTTGCTCATCACGCGGGGCTTGGTATAAGGAAAATTCAGGATTGATATGAACAACCCAAGGTTCAATTGGTATAGGAAATCCAAGATTCTGAAGCAGTTGGCGGAGGAGAGAGGAACAGCGGTCCAATTGGAGTAGAGGATCTTTTCGTTCTTTTCCGTTTATAGAATAGAACTTTTTATTTTCATAGAAGTAGTCACCTTCAAAGTTTTTCACTTCGTTCAGGAAAATAAGATGCTGCATTATAATCAATGAATCAATTTGGAATTTTGTATGGTTGATCTCAAGTAGCAACCCATTTAAAATAAGACAATCACATTCAAGTTTTTCCGTCAACGAATTGAAAATCACCTCACCTTCATACCCTCTTTTTAGATTGAAAAAATTTTGCCTGTCCTCCTTTGGTAAATCCATGCGTGTGTTTAAATAGTTGAGGATAACTAAGTCTGTAGGCATAGTTAAAGCCCTTTTAATCATGTAATCCACTTCCTTTCTATTAACCACTTCTATATTACTAAAAAGTTATTCGGTAATAGGTGGAAACTTTGAAAACATTTACAAATAAAACCTAAGTACTATCCATAAAACTTATTGACAATCCATAAATCAATTTGAATCGAAGAACCAGCTATGTTATAGTAAAATATGACCAGAGAACTAAATTAGTCAAATAGGAGGGTTGTATAATGGCTCCCGACAGAAGAACCATGATTGTAGAAGCGGCAACAAAGTCCTTTTCTTTATTCGGCTATAAGGCCACCACCATGGACCAGGTAGCAAGGCTCGCTAATGTTGGAAAAGGAACCATTTATACCTTTTTTAAAAATAAAGAAGAACTATTTGAAGAAATCATCTCTAAATTAGTAAAAGAAATGATTGCCGAGGCAGAAGCTGTTATCGAACCCCGTTTACCATTTACGGAAAATGTCCATCGGGCTCTAACTCGATTATTAGCTTTTCGTTCTCAGCACCAGCTGATGATCAAGCTTGTTCAAGAGGAAAAAGAAATGGGTACATTAGCGGTATCTGATATGTTACGGCATGTTGAGGATGAAATCATTGCTTATTTAAGAAAAAAGATTGAAATAGCGATTGAAAAGGGAGCTATCCCGCCTGGAAATACAGAGGTTATTAGTTTTCTTTTGTTAAAAATGTACATAGCCCTTGTTTCCGATTGGGAAAGGAATCATGAACCATTAAGTTCCGAGCAAATTGCCGAGGTCATGAAAATCTTTCTTGTAGGCGGAAAGCCGAAATAAAAAGACTTGTGAGCACTCACAAGTCTTTTTTTCTAGCTCCAGCGCCTTGAGGCCCTAAGTTCAAAGCCGCTCTTCAGGGCGCTTTCGCTTTTTTTTGTGTATTCATAATAAAACTGTCCTGAGGACCGTGCCGCCGAGATTTTTTCTTTATTTGAATGAGTATATTCTTCCATTAAAGATAAAAAGGTTCCAGATAGGAATAGGACGATAGAGGCGGCGGTTATACCGATGCCGAGTCCAAGTATAAGATTGTAATCGCTTGCAAAAATTCCGAATAAAAGAAAGATGATTCCAAATCCCCCACCGTAGGCTGCTGCCATTTTAAAAGCCTGTAAATTCTTTACCTGTTTTTCATGCATCTCAACCACTCCCCTTTATACTGAATATTCTACCAATTGTCACAGAATTGTCAAACTTTTTTTGAAATAATGTTGGAGCCATTGACAAATGGCTCCTTTGATTTACTGTCTTTTACTCAAATTTTCCTGTGCCATTTTGACTAGTTCACGGACCATGCTGCCGCCTAGTCGGCCGCCGACCTTCCCAGCCTGTTCAGATGTAAGCTGGCCATTATACCCCTTTTTCAGAGGAACACCTACTTCCTCAGCTGCTTCAAATTTAGCATTCTCAGGGCTTCTCGATTGGACCACTCTGGCTTTTAAAGCGTCTAATCCATTACGGGCTTCTGGAACAAGTATTTTATTACGTCTTGACATGAAAATCCCTCCTTTACAGTAAGGATTCCCAAATGAAAAAAATAATCAACGCCTATGGATAAATCCTAATCTTTCCAGTATAATAACTGGTAATCAAACTGCAAAATCTATGAAAAAGAGAGTAGTTATCTGGGAATTCCTAGCGAGTCAGGGACGGTGGAAGCCTGACATAGAGCAGATAATGAAGCGCACTTTGGAGATGCCAGCCTGAATGAAGTAGGGTGAGGCCGGAGATTCCTCCGTTACAAAAGAAAGCTGGTTCTTGTGAACAATTAGAGTGGTACCGCGGGAAATATAAACTCTCGTCTCTTATATAGAGGCGAGGGTTTTTTTATTTATTTTTATAGAAAAAGGAGGTATTTAATAATGAACTATAAAAAGGAGCTGGCATCCATACTCAATGGACTGCTGGACCAAGAAATTTCAACTTCACAATTGGAAATTTTAATTGAAAAACCAAAAAATCCAGATCATGGAGATTTAGCATTCCCCTGTTTTACACTTGCTAAATTAAAACGAAAATCACCTCATGTCATTGCCACCGAACTAAGTATGCAAATTAAATCACCAGCTTTCGATAAAGTAGAGGTCGCAGGCGGGTATTTGAATATCTTTTTAAATAAAAAGCTTGTATCTGAAAAACTAATTAATCAAGTGATTACGGAAAAGGGACAATTTGCCGCACTTGATTTCGGGAAGGGTAACACGGTAACGATTGATATGTCATCGCCGAATATTGCCAAGCCATTTTCAATGGGACATTTGCGTTCGACCGTAATCGGTAATGCCTTATCTCATATTGCAGAAAAATGCGGCTATAAGCCGTTCAAGATTAACCACCTTGGCGATTGGGGTACACAGTTTGGCAAACTAATTACAGCCTATAAACTTTGGGGCGAAGAAGAAAAAGTTAAACAAAATCCAATCAAAGAACTCCTGTCCCTGTATATTAAGTTCCATGACGAGGCAGAAGGGGACTCATCGTTAGAAGATGAGGGCCGCAGCTGGTTTAAAAAGCTGGAGGATGGAAATGAGGAGGCCCTGAAGCTTTGGCAGTGGTTCCGCGATGAATCACTAAAAGAGTTCTCGCGAATATATGACCTGATGAATGTCGAATTCGATTCGTTTGCGGGTGAAGCGTTTTACAATGACAAAATGGATCGGATTGTCAAACTGCTTGAGGAAAAGCAGCTTTTAGTAGAATCTGATCAGGCGATGGTCGTCGATTTAACAGAGGAACAGCTCCCGCCCTGTCTAATCAAAAAGTCGGATGGGGCTACACTTTATGCCACCCGCGATTTGGCAGCAGCACTGTATCGTAAAGAAAACTATGATTTTGTTCAGTCGTTATATGTGGTGGGCCATGAACAAAGTCTGCATTTCAAGCAGCTTATAGCAGTACTGGGTAAAATGGGCTATAACTGGGCTGAGAAAATGGTTCATGTCCCATTTGGTATGATGTTAAAAGACGGCAAAAAGATGTCAACACGTAAGGGTAAGGTTGTTTTATTAGAGGAAGTATTGACCGAGTCAATTGCAATGGCACGTCATAATATTGAAGAAAAGAATCCGAATTTGCTCAACAAGGACCAGGTAGCAAAACAGGTGGGCGTAGGAGCGGTTATTTTCCATGATTTAAAAAATAACCGTATGAATGATATTGAATTCTCCCTTGAGGAAATGCTCCGGTTCGAAGGAGAGACAGGACCATATGTACAGTACACCTTTGCACGTGCATGCTCGATTTTACGAAAAGGGGATTATCATGCAGAGGCTCTTGCCGAAAATGAGCCAAACACGTGGGAAAAGGAATGGAAAGTAGCAAGTCTCTTGCTGGACTTTGCACCGGCGATTAAGCGGGCGTGTGAGAATCATGATCCGTCGCTTGTCGCCAAGTACATTATTGATGTAGCGCAAAGCTTTAACAAGTACTATGCAGAAGTGAAAATCCTCGAGGAAAATGAAAATCTAGCGTCCCGCCTAGCCCTTGTCTATTCGGTTACCGTAGTCCTTAAAGAGGGCCTGCGCCTGTTAGGTATTGAAGCACCCGAAGAAATGTAAAGGCGTTTCATTTAATAATAATTCAATATTGAGTATAGAATAGAGCGTGAAGGTAAGAGAGGAGAAGATAAGATGAGTGAACTTTTATTAAAAAGCTTTGAGCTTACAAGAAGTAAATTAGTAAGAAATGTAGAAACACTTAATGAGGCAAATACGGATGTACAGCCAGTGGGATTTAACAATACCATTCATTGGCATGTTGGGCATGTCCTAACAGTTGCAGAACAAGTTATGTTTGGTTTTCCTAAAAAGTCAACCAGTCTCCCTGCTAATTATATGGAGCTTTTTGCTACTGGCACAAAACCAGCTGACTGGCAAGGTGAGGTTCCATCCATACAAGAATTAGCGGAGCAGTTAAAAGACCAAATTAAACGAATCAAGGGAATTCCGGCCGAAAGCTTTAGTGAAAGGTTAAAAACACCATTTCTTGGTCAAGAAACCTATGGGGAACTTGCTAATTTTGCTATCTTTCATGAGGCGAACCATCTAGGTCAAATCCAAGCGATGAACCGAGTAATTGAGACAGCAAACACCAAATAATTTTCGCAGAAAGTCGTTTCTATTGATTAATAGAAACGGCTTTTCATACATATAAGGGAAGGAGATTCTTTGCTTTATGGAAAAACAGCTTCAGAAAGAAAAGATTTGGACAAAAGACTTTATACTGATTTGTTTGGCTAATTTCTTTATCTTTCTTGGGTTTCAAATGACACTTCCGACCATTCCACTGTTTGTGGAAGACTTAGGCGGCAATGATCAACTGATTGGCTTTGTTGTCGGAATATTTACGTTTTCTGCGTTATTGCTTCGTCCTTATGTAGGTAAGGCTCTTGAAACAAAAGGTAGAAAATTTGTGTATATAATCGGCTTGGCTATCTTTGTAGTTTCAGTCGGTTCTTTTGGTTTCTTAACTAGTATCGTTCTGTTATTTATGATGCGGGTCGTACAAGGTGGCGGCTGGGGCTTTTCTACAACCGCATCAGGAACGATCGCCTCAGATTTAATTCCTGTCTCGAGGCGGGGGGAAGGGATGGGCTTTTATGGACTTTCAGGTAACTTGGCACTGGCGTTTGGCCCTTCACTAGGTCTGATTTTAACAGGGATTATCCCTTTTAAACCATTTTTTCTTCTTTGCGCTGGCTTAGGCTTGGCTGCACTGATTCTCTCATTGAGAATCACCTATAAAAAAGTTGATCCCAAACCGGTGAGAGGAAAAACCAAACTTGATCTGTATGAAAAAGGGGCCTTAAAGCCATCCGCTCTAATGTTTTTTATTACGTTTACTTTTGGCGGGATTGCCGCTTTTCTCCCGTTATATACAGCCGAGAAACATATTTCGGGGATTCAATTATACTTTTTATTCTACGCATTGGCTTTAATGATCACGAGAACTTTTGCCGGTCAGTTATATGATCGAAAAGGACTTCGGACCATTTTTATTCCGGGAACCTTGCTCATTTTAGCCGCTATGATCCTGCTAGCGTGGCTGCCTAATAGCCTAATCTTATATCTTGCGGCGATTCTTTATGGATTGGGTTTTGGGACGGTCCAGCCAGCTCTTCAGGCTTGGTCGATTGAAAAGGTGTCCGTCAACCGAAGAGGAATGGCGACAGCCACCTTCTATTCCTTTTTTGACCTGGGAATCGGCCTGGGTGCCATGATATTCGGCCAAATAAGCCATCTCCTTGGCTATAGCAGTATTTATCGTACAGCGGCTGTTTCAATTGCTGTTTCAATGCTGCTCTATTTCTATTTCTTACATAGGGATAGCTTAAGGTCCCGAAGAATGGGTAATTAAAAGGTATGGATTCGATCCATACCTTTTTCGACCCTTTGGGATAAAAATGGATGATTCCGTTGGAAATGGAAACAGTAAAGGTAGCTATCAATTTTTTTAATGATAGACGCTTACATAAACGGCGTTCATCAAAATGTTAAATATTGTGGCTCTTTTTAAAAGAAATACTTCATATTAACAACGCTGTTGTGATAAAATCAATCGGTAATTCTACTTCAAAAAGTGGTGGGTGAAAATCACGTGCTTTCTTCTTTTAAACGTTTTTTAATCGGCCGTCCGTTAAAGTCGACGGAATTAGGCGAGCAAAAGTTAGGTATTTTAAAGGCGTTAGCCATTCTATCTTCAGATGCCTTGTCATCAGTAGCTTACGGGACTGAACAAATCCTGATTGTACTAGCAACGATTAGCGTTGTGGCCTTCTGGTATTCCGTACCTATTGCGGTTGGGGTACTATTTCTCTTAGCTGCACTCATATTATCTTATCGGCAAATTATTTATTCGTATCCTCATGGCGGAGGGGCTTACGTCGTATCGAAAGAAAATATCGGGGAGAAGGCGGGGTTGATTGCCGGAGGCTCCTTATTAGTTGATTACATCTTAACGGTGGCAGTAAGTGTTACAGCCGGTACTGATGCAATCACATCTGCATTTCCGTCGTTACATGAACACACTGTTTCCATTGCCTGTGTGTTAGTTATATTGATTACGATTTTAAATCTGCGCGGATTAACTGAATCTGCCACCATTTTGGCTTATCCAGTCTATTTATTTGTGATTGCTCTGTTTTTATTAATTGGTGTCGGGATCTTTAGGGTTCTAACGGGGGATGTTTCTCCATCTGCTCATCATGCCGCAATTGGAGCACCTGTTCAGGGAATTACCTTATTCCTGCTTCTCCGTGCTTTTGCATCAGGATGCTCAGCCTTAACAGGGGTGGAAGCCATATCTAACGCAATTCCAACCTTTAAAGATCCGGCACCTAATAATGCCGCGAAAACATTGGTATTAATGGGTTCTCTTTTGGCTTTGTTATTTTCAGGAATTACCTTTTTGGCCTATTATTACGGAATTGCACCGAAGGCAGACGAGACCGTTGTTTCACAAATTGCTAAAGAAACATTTGGCCGTAATTATCTTTACTTCTTTGTACAAGGGACAACAGCCTTGATTTTGGTACTAGCTGCAAATACCGGCTATTCAGCTTTTCCGCTATTAGCGTTTGCTCTTGCAAAAGATAAATACATGCCGAGGATGTTTACAATTCGAGGAGACCGTCTTGGTTATTCTAATGGGATTGTGTCCTTAGGAGTTGCTTCCATCATTTTAATCATCGTATCAAAGGGTCAGACGGAGCACCTAATCCCTCTTTATGCTGTTGGGGTGTTTATTCCGTTTACCTTATCGCAAACAGGGATGATTATTAAATGGCTGCGTTCAAAACCAACTGGCTGGGTAGCAAAATTAAGCGCCAATCTAATTGGTGCCCTGATTACTTTAACGGTATTAATCATTTTCTTTGTAACAAAATTTAGTCAAGTATGGTTTGTCATTATATTCTTGCCGTTAATTGTCCTCATGTTTAAACGAATTAATTCGCATTATGAGTCCGTTGGGGAACAGTTACGAATTCATCCGGAAGATGAAGCATTGCCAATTCAAGGAAATGTGATTATTGTTCCGGTTGCTGGAATCACCAAAGTCGTAGAAAACTCAATCAATTATGCCAAATCTCTAACGGATCAAATTTTTGCGGTTTATGTTTCCTTTGATCGTGAAGATGAAAAACGATTTGAGGAAAAATGGCAGAAGTGGCAGCCTGATGTCCGGTTGGTCACCTTGCACTCACACTATCGCAGCATTTTAAGTCCATTATCAAAGTTTATTGATACCGTGGAGCACAAGGCGAGTGAAAATAATTATCGAGTTACCGTACTGATTCCGCAGTTTATTACGAAAAAAAGCTGGCACAATATCCTGCACAACCAATCAAGTTTGTTAATTCGTGCCTACCTGATTTTTAAGAAGAAAGTTATTGTGGCAACACTTCCTTTTCATTTTAAAAAATAGGAATGGCTTTTTTAAAGGAAAATATACTTATAAAAAATGGTTTTCTAGGGTTCCGTGGTCTAAGACCGGTCTGGTCCGAGAGAAAACGTACAGAAGCCTCTGCTTCTGTATCCACGGAAGGAGAAAAGCCTGGGAGAAATGGTCGTGCAGCGATCTTTCTTTCAGGTTTTTTATTTTGGATAGGAAGGGGTTTTTGATTTTGGAAATTTTGCTTGAAAATAAATGGGTAATATTAGTCAGTCTTGAGGTATTGGCATGGACGTCCACTTTTTTTCTTTTATATGCACGGTATCGGCTTGAATCTAACTTTTGGTTTAAGGTGGCGACGGTTTTATTCGCCTTAACAGGTGTTATTCCGCAAGTGCTTATGGGGATACTAAATTTTATTTCATCGAAACGAATTGATCTGTTTACGTTGATCATTCTCTTGCTCCTTTTATATGGCTTTACCATTGGAAAACAACATGTAAAAAGGCTTGATGCCTGGGCCAAAACAAAATTTTCGAAGCAATCGACATGAAAAAACCACCGTGAGTATTATTCGGTGGGTTTCTTCATTTTTTTAACTAAATAATAGATAGCACCTAACACAATAGCCGCAATAATAAGTGGCAAAACATAAGGCTGTGCGACCTCTTTTACATGTGACCAGTTGCTGCCTAACGCCTTTCCTAAATACAAGAATAGGATTGACCAAGGCAATATGGCTGCGACACTATAAAGAATAAATTTACTGGCTGGCATTTTGGCAATCCCTGCAGGAATAGAGATCGCATGCCTTACTACGGGAATAAACCGAGCAGAAAAGATGACTCCGGCTCCATACTTTTCAAACCAGTGTTCTGCGACATCAATATGTTTCTTTTTAATGAGGATATATTTCCCGTATTTCTCCAAAAAAGGTCTCCCGCCATAATAGCCGGCCCAATATAAAAATAGCTGGGCAATTGTTCCGCCAATTGTCCCGGCAATCACAGCGCCGATAAAATTCAGATGTCCCTGTGAAACCATATAGCCGCCATAGCCTAAAACAATTTCACTGGGGATGATTTCAATCATCAGTCCTAAAGCAACACCAAAATAGCCTAACTGTGATAAGAATTCCAAAATAGAGCTAATATAGTCTGTCATAATTCACCTTCGCTTATTTCTTGGTAACAAAATTATGTTTCTTATTTTATACCAGTTTGTCTCATATTGAAATAAATATGGTGGTACTTTAGAAATCATGCCTGATTCAAAATGTGACTTCTAGTATTAACGATTTCGTTAAGCGAAAGGTTTCATTTTTTTGGTAATTTAAAAAGTAGGCTGTGTGTATCTTGAATGTTGATTTCCGCTCCAGGCGGC
>NZ_JBALNF010000003.1:0-29979 GCF_036962465.1 Neobacillus vireti | reverse complement strand
TGCATCCTCGAATCCGCCCACGCACGAAGGAAATGCGATAGCATTTTCGAGGAGTCTTCGCCGCCTTCCGCTCCAATCAACGTGCTAAAAATCAACCACATCCTTTAACACAGCCAAAAAGTATAAAAAATAACTTTGAAAATTGTCCAGCTCCAGCCCCTGATCAAGGCGCTTGCGCTTTTCTCACATCAAATGCTTTAAAAACATTGTGGCTATCCCAAAGTAAGTCATGAGTGAGAAGATATCATTTAGTGTGGTAATTAACGGACCTGACGCCACAGCCGGATCAATCTTCATGCGGTATAGAATCAATGGAATAATCGTACCGGCGAGGGTGCCTATAATGAGCGTGAAAAAGAGTGAGGAACCTACGACAGCACCTAAAATTAAATTACCTTGCCAGATGTAGGCGATAATGGCGATAATGATCGCACAGATTATCCCAATTGTAATCCCGACACCAAGCTCTCGTGCAACTAACCGAGTAATCACCTTTCTATTGATATCTTGTGTAATCAGCCCTCTGACCACGACTGCGAGCGATTGGGTACCGGTATTTCCCGTCATCCCGGCAATCATCGGCATAAAGAAAGCGAGTGCTACAACTTTCTGCAGGGTCTCCTCAAAACTGCTAATGATTCTTCCAGAAATAACACCTATAAATAATAATAAAATCAGCCATGGTAACCGCCTCGCTGCGGCAACCAATGTTTTTGTTTCGAAGTCAATCGATTTCCCTGAAGCTGATAATTTCTCAATATCCTCATTCGCTTCCTGGATGAAAATATCAATAATGTCATCGACCGTCACAATCCCGACTAAGACATTATTTTCATCTACAACAGGTATGGCTAGGAAATCATATCGTTCAGCCGTTTGGGCTACGACTTCCTGGTCGGTGGTAACGGAAACGGCAATCACTCGTTCATACATAATGTCACGGATTTTTTCCGCCGGTTCGGCCAGTAATAAATCGCGGTAGGAGACAACTCCTACCAGCTTCCGGGCCTCATCAATGACATACAGGTAGTTGATCGATTCAGCAAACTCGGCAAATATTTTAAACTTGTCTACGGCTTCCCTGACAGTAAAATAGTCACGAATCCAGACAAAGCGATTGGTCATAATTCGCCCAGCCGTTTCCGGCGGGTAATTCATGATGCCTTGAACGGCATGGGACTCTTCCTTTTTCATCCCCGATAAAAGTGAATCCTTTTTTTCTGGGGATAATTCATTTAACAACAGGGCTAAATCGTCATTGTCCATTAAGTCTAAAACTTTAGTGGATTTTTCAATTCCAAGAATATTTAATAGTCCAAGCTGTTCCTCCTTATCCAGCTCCTCCATTAAGTCTGCTAATACATCAGTGCTTAAAAATAGTAAAAATCTGCCCTTATGCTTTTCCGGCAGGTCCTCATAAATTTTAGCCACATCATAGGGCTGGAGCTCCTCAAGGATTGTTTTAAATTCAGTTTTTTTATTTTCCTTTAGAGTCTTAATGATATAAAGGCTAATTTCATCTGCAGTCATATTTTTTATCATATTAAAATTGCCCCTTTCTGTGGGTGCCTTAAAAATTAGCTGTTAAAAATGGTAGAGGAACAAATAATAAAGACTAAGATATATAAAATAGTATGTGTAATTGCTGAAAATTTTTTGTAAAAGAAATGAAATATGCTATTAGGCCTATAATTTGATAAAATAAGGAAGGACTTACAAAAATAAAATTGGAATTTTTATGGAAACTGTCCATTAACATATTACATGTGGTTGATCGGAGGAGTTTGGCTTTGAAAAAGCATCATCAAGACATACGGGATCTTATCTATGTACATCTTAATCAATCCGACCAGTATGTCATGTCCTACGGTATTGAATTCAGCGAATTTGCTGCTGCTTTTTCAGGTTCATTAAATCATCTGCTTTTACTCAAGCACCGTTTTGATGATGCTGATTTTAATATGCATACCCTGCTCGATTATTGTCCGGACGACCGAATTGATAAGTTAGCAGCGGAGGATGTTTACGGTTACGGAAACTTTTGCTGGATTGATTTTACTGAGGAAGAAGGATTGAATGAACTTTCAGGTCAGGAATTAGCTGAATTATTATACCTAGGACATCAGAAGCAACATTTAAAGCTGCCATTTTACAATAAACTAGGCAATCGCTTTGTTTATTTAGCCCATGATGATGGTTGGTATAACAAAATTTATTATCGGAGCTTTAAGGACTTTTTCCACTTACTAAGTGAAGTAATTTCCGTTAAGCTTGGGGAACTTAAGCTTGAAAAAACGATCCTTGGGATCAGAAAGAAACGGAGTTATCCGCAGGTCAATAAAGAATATCTTCTCTCGTTAACACCGTTTATGAAAGAGGGTATTTGTATATCCTTACGTGATGCGGAACACCAACGGACAAGAATTGATATTCCAATTTGGGTCATGGGTGATTTTGACAATATGGATGATATGTATGAGGAGTATCAACACATTTCCAATAAGCCATACCATGCCAAACTCAGCTTTGATAAGAGAACAAAAGAGTGGAAGCTCAATGTCCTATAAGATAGAAAAACAGTCCTAGAGGCAGGACTGTTTTTCTTATAAATGGAAGCTGATTCTTTCCTAGCTTTCGTCTTAATCGTGCTTTATAAGCAGGCCGGATCATTCAACATGGTGACAAATGCTGATAGACGGTATTGAAGCAAGCACTAGGCATCATAAAATACTACATAAGGGAAAAAAACATCAAAAACAGGTCTGCGACATTTCCTTTCTTAATTAGTAAAATGTTAAAATAAAATGTGATAGAGAATTTGGAGGAATAGAAATGAAAACAAAATTAGGTTTGTTATATGGAGGGAAATCTGCTGAGCATAAAGTTTCCTTACAGACAGCTCTAGCTGTCATTCGAGCATTAGACCTTGAGAAATTTGAAATTTACCCCATTTATATAAACGTTGAAGGACAGTGGATTAAAGGGCCGCAGCTGCTTGAGCCGGTTGAAAATGTTCAAGCACTTGAATTCACCAATGCACCCCAATTATCCCCTTTATCATTGGCGCCTGCCCTTTTTCAAGCCGGTCAGCAAGATGCTGCAGCGATTGATGTTATTTTTCCATTACTGCATGGCCCAAATGGTGAAGACGGGACCGTCCAAGGTTTATTAGAACTGCTCAATTTGCCGTATGTAGGAAATGGAGTTCTTGCTTCAGCTGCTGGTATGGATAAAGTGTTGATGAAAAATATTTTTGCACAAGCAGGGCTGGCTCAAGTTGACTATGTTTCTTTCATCAAAAGTGAATGGACGAAGGCGAAGGAAGAGGCCTATACTCGTGTAGAAGAGCAGCTTGGGTATCCATGCTTTGTTAAACCAGCAAACCTTGGCTCTAGTGTGGGAATCAGCAAATGTACCAATCGTGCTGAATTAGATGCTGCCTTTGGTGAAGCCTTCCAATTTGACCGGAAAGTCATTATTGAACAAGGAGTCGTCGCCCGTGAGGTTGAAATTGCGGTTCTTGGCAATGATGAACCGGAATGTTCTGTAGCCGGTGAGATCGTTCCGAAGAAGGATTTTTATGATTACAAAGCGAAGTATGAAGATGGGGAAACAGCGTTAATTATCCCTGCTGATGTGACCAAAGAAGAGTATGCGCAAATGAAGGAGATGGCCGTTCGTGCGTTTAAGGCACTGGACTGTTCTGGACTTGTTCGTGCTGATTTCTTCTTAACAAAGGATGGCAAAGCATTCATTAATGAGGTAAATACGATGCCAGGCTTTACCCCTTTCAGTATGTTTCCGCTTTTATGGAAGCATACAGGCTTAGAGTATCCGCAGTTGATTGAACGACTTGTTCAGCTTGCGCAAGAACGACATGCGGAGAAACAGCAGATTAAGTATACGTTTTAATTAAAATAATGGAGACACGGCTCAGATGCCGTGTCCGTTTCTATTTAGCAATTAGAAAAAGGAGGGCAACCAATTGATCAAACGTTCTTTGAAACAGATTTCAGACATGGCCTCCGCCATAAATGATATTACCCCATATGCTGATGTTGTCATTGAGGGGGTTACCATCGACACGCGAAAAGTTCAAGCAGGAAATTTATTTGTACCCTTTAAAGGTGAACATGCCGACGGTCACAAATATGTAGAAGAGGCAATCAAAAAGGGGGCAGCAGCTGCTCTATGGCAAAAGGATGTCCCTAATCCGCCGCAAGGACTGCCAATCTTACTTGTTGACGATTGCCTTGTTGCTTTGCAGGAGATGGCGCGAAAATATCGACAGGAATTATCCGTTAAAGTAGTGGGGATTACGGGCAGTAATGGTAAAACCACTACAAAGGATATGACAGCAAGTTTATTATCCACCCAGTTTAAGGTTCAAAAGACTGAAGGGAACTACAACAACCATCTTGGTCTCCCCTTAACGGTTTTAGGATTAAGTGAGGAGACTGAAATTGCAGTATTGGAGATGGGAATGAGCGGCCGTGGGGAAATTGCCTTCCTGACAAAACTTGCCTGCCCGGATGCCGTGGTGATTACCAACATCGGGGAATCTCACTTGCTTGACTTGGGTTCAAGAGAAGCGATAGCCGAAGCAAAACTTGAAATACTTCAAGGGCTCCGTGATGGTGGACTTGCCGTACTCCACGGTGATGAGCCTTTATTAATGGAGCGGATCTTCCAATATAAAGGGAATATTAATATCCAAACCTTTGGAAGAAATGTAACGAATGATCTTTATCCTAAGGATATAACCCAAATCGAGCAAGGCAACTCCTTTAAAATTAATGTATCAGAGACGACCTTTGAACTTCCGGTTCTCGGCACACATAATATTTTAAATGCACTAGCCGCAATGTTGATTGCCCGTTATTTTTCGATTCCATTTGAAAAAATGAATCCAGGGTTGGCTAACATTAAGCTTACAAACATGCGTATGGAACTTGTTGAAGGAAAACAAGGTGAAAAGATTATCAACGATGCTTATAATGCGAGCCCAACATCAATGATGGCAGCGATTGAATTGGTATCCAATCTTCAAGGCTATAAACGAAAAATTCTCGTGCTCGGAGATATGCTCGAGCTCGGGCCGCAGGAAGAACAGTACCATCTGCAAATAGGCTCAGGGCTAAATCCTGAAAAAATTGATTATCTGTTCACCTATGGTGAGTTAGGCGGACATATTGCCAAAGGAGCCCGTCAAGCTTTAGGCGAGAATCAGGTATTTGCTTTTAGAGATAAGTCAAAACTGATTGAAAAGCTAAAAACATATGTAGATGAAACCACACTTGTTCTTGTTAAAGCTTCACGCGGAATGAGATTAGAGGAGATTGTTCAATCCTTACAAAAGAAGTAAAGGGATGGGCAGGTGAGAATATGATTGGCTGCTTACTGATTCATGGCTTTACGGGTGCTCCTTATGAAGTCGAGCCTCTGGCAGAGTTTTTAAAAGAACGAACTGACTGGAAAATTAGTGTCCCTACACTGCCGGGGCATGGTGCTCCCGGCTCCCTAAAGGGGGTGCACTATCAAGATTGGATCAATCATGCTGAGGCTGAATTGACGAAACTGATTGATTCCTGTGACACGGTATTTGTGGTTGGTTTTTCAATGGGAGGAATGATAGCCAGCTATCTTGCCGCCCAATACCCTGTGGACAAGCTTATTCTTTTGAGTGCAGCTGCTTACTATGTTAACCTCAAGCAATTAGCAGTTGATATCAAAGAGATGATAAAAGATTCCCTGTGCGGAAAATTACAAGAAAATGAATTATTTCTCCGTTATAAACGAAAAATAACAGAAACACCCTTTGCGGCTACCTTGCAATTCCGCAGGCTTGTTTCTTTTATTAAACCTCTACTGCATCAGGTAAACGTGCCAACCTTTATTGCACAAGGGGAGTGTGACGGGATTGTGCCGCCTAAAAGCGCTGAATATTTATTCCATACGATAAGTGCCAAACAGAAAAAACTCTCCCTTTTCAAGCATTCCAAGCATCTTATTTGCCACTGTGATGAACGGGTTACCCTATTTTCTCAAGTGCTGAATTTTTTAATGGAGAAAAGGACTATTTAAAGTACAAGATTGGTTTAAAACATGTCTTTATTGCAAAATAATAGAAATAGTGGTATGATATTCATCAACGTGTCTAAAGAACGATGATTGAAGGGCATACTCTTTTGGAGAATGTCTTTTTTTTGGTAAAATAAAGAAGTAATATTACCGCATTTTGATGCGTATGTTTGTATATTCAGCACTTATATACCAAATATTTTCATATAGATGAAGGAGAATGAACACATTGACAAAGTTTGAAGAATTAGGCATAAGTCAAGCCACTTTAAAAGCTGTCCTCAAAATGGGTTTTGAGGAAGCTACACCAATCCAATCAGAGACGATTCCGTTGGGGCTAAAAGGTATAGATTTGATCGGGCAAGCTCAAACAGGAACAGGTAAAACAGCTGCTTTTGGAATTCCGTTGGTGGAAAAGGTTGACGTAAAAATGGATGCCATCCAAGGAATTATTATCGCCCCAACTCGTGAGTTAGCGATCCAGGTTTCAGAAGAACTGTATAAAATCGGGGCAGGAAAAAGAGTTCGCGTTCTGCCAATTTATGGTGGCCAGGATATCAGCCGCCAGATTCGCTCTCTAAAGAAGGCTCCACATATTATTGTTGGAACCCCTGGACGTGTATTAGACCACATTAATCGGAAAACAATGCGTCTTGATACTGTTAATACTGTTATTCTTGATGAAGCAGATGAAATGTTGAACATGGGATTCATCGAAGATATTGAATCGATTCTTGCTTCAACACCTGCAGAGCGCCAAACGCTATTGTTCTCTGCAACAATGCCTGGACCTATTCAAAGAATGGCAGAAAAATTCATGAAGGATCCGCAAATTGTTCGTGTAAAAACGAAAGAAATGACCGTTCCTTTAATTGAACAATATTACATTGAAGTGCAAGAAAGAAATAAATTTGACGTGTTAACAAGACTTCTTGATATTCAATCACCGGAACTTGCCATTGTTTTTGGCCGGACCAAGCGACGTGTTGATGAATTATCGGAAGCATTGACTTTAAGAGGATATACAGCCGAAGGTATTCATGGCGATTTAACTCAAGCAAAGCGTATGTCCGTCCTGCGTAAGTTTAAAGAAGGAACAGTTGATGTCCTTGTTGCAACGGATGTAGCAGCAAGGGGCTTGGATATTTCAGGCGTTACACATGTATATAACTTTGATATTCCGCAGGATCCGGAGAGCTACGTTCACCGTATCGGCCGTACTGGCCGTGCCGGAAAGACGGGTGTTGCGATGACTTTCATCACACCACGTGAGAAATCTTACCTTGCCGTTGTAGAAAAAACAACGAAGAGAAAGATGGAAAGAATGCAAGCTCCAACCCTTGATGAGGCTTTGGAAGGTCAACAACGTGCAGTTGTAGATAAAATTGTACAAACAATTGAATCCAACAACCTTCATTATTACAAAGCAGCAGCACAAGAATTATTAGATGGCAATGATGCTCAAACCGTTGTGGCTGCAGTCTTAAAGATGTTAACAAAAGAGCCTGATACTACTCCTGTTAAATTAACAGAAGAATCTCCGCTGCCACAAAAAAGAGATAGAAAACAGTTTGATCGAGGAGACCGTCGTAGAAGAGATGACTCTAGAGGTTCATACAACTCTGATCGTAACCGAAAAAAAGCACCAGTAAAACCAAGAAGCGGTGAAAAGCGAACTGGCGGTAAGACATCAAAGCCAAGAAGCTATAACCATCAATAAATGTAAAAAGAGCAAGGACTGGATCCTTGCTCTTTTTTTGATTCTCGATTGATTAATCGGTCGGCTGTTTCTTCATATTTTTCTTAATGGTATCCATCAGAAGATATAATAAGGGGATGGACTCTACACAAAGGGCAAAGGTAGGCCATGAGTGTTCATAAACACCACTAAGACTTGCAAAGTTCTCCGCCATAGTTATCGACATGGAAATCATAACGGCTGCTAATGAAAATGTTAAAGGCCTATAATCTTTTAGTTTTAATAACTGGGCAAGAATATGAACCGCCAAATAAAAGAAAAAGCTAATTTTGATATAAACCATTGTAGACCAAACAGCGATTAATAGCGGATCTAAGTTCTCGATAAATTCAGCAATTTTAATGTATCGAACCATCTCTAATATTGGGAAAGCTAAATGAGTCGTTAAATTTGGGCCAAAAAGAAGGATTAAAAAACTAATATAGAGGATAATCAGACTAATCGAAAAGAATATCGCCCAGAAAAGCGATCTTCTTGTTTTTTTCTTATCCATTATATAGGGATAGATAAAAATTAATAGGACTATCTCGCTGAAAAAGGGCGAGATAAAATAACTTCCTTGTAAAATACCATGGATATCATGATTGGTTATGAATGCGATCGAACGCTCCCATCTTAGCTCTCTCCCAACAAAGACAGTGTTTAAAAGAATAGCTAGGATGGTGATAAAAAATAAACCTTGAGCGGATCGAAATAACGTCACGATACCTAATCGAGCCATTATGGCAACAGTACCACCAAAAAGAATCCCAATCGCCCAGTTTGGGGTTTCCGGCAGATAGACTTGGATAATGAAGTCCTCATACTCTCTTAACATAAAGGCACTGCCGTGAAAGCAAAAAAAGAACATTGCCCCCATAAGGAGGAGGTGGACCCAGTAAGGAAAGATTTCTTTTCCATAAGTCACAATAAATTGATCTGGTCTTCGATTGGCAAGTTTTATTCCTATAAAGGCTTGAGCAACTGCACTTAAACCTCCGATAAAAATGACAATTAAGGAATCATATTGTGTCATTTTAACGAGTTGGACCGAAGAAAACCCAACAAATGTTGAGAAGAAAAAGAGAATTAAAAAATGGATGATTTGATGTTGAGAAATCCCCTCAGTTTTCAACGAGTGCCCCACCTAACTTATAATCTTGTCTTGCAGCGGTCTAAAAAGGATTTCAATTAATTCATTGGGATTCAAGCTATACTTGAAGAGATGTGTAAAAATACAATAACAGAAAGAAACACCCATAATACCTAAAACAATGAAGAACGTTCTTTTTTTGCGCTTTCGATTCTTAAGGTAATTCCATTCGTAAAAAAAGATAATCATGAAAAATATAATAATGATAATCATGGGCTTAGTTCCTTTGTCCAAAATGGATTATTCTCTGTACCCCTTCTTTTTATCTTTAGATCTACGTAGATATTAAGCTTTACTTTGTCTTGATAAAGTGACGACCAATTCCTTGCTGACTTTTTCCATATTTTTGGTTTATACCATGATAAATATTCACCAAATTGAAAGGCATCTGCACCTGCTTTTTTAGAGGCGGTAAAGGCTGCCTCAATTCTTTCTTTTATATCTTTTTCTGCAATTAATTCTAATTTTTTAATAGTTGTCTCCTTACTCAAATCGATTGATGAGTCCGATTCGGAAAGGTCATCTTCGACACTGAAGTGAACATCAAACGTATATGGTTCGCTTTTTGAAGGATGAATTTTTGCTTTTGCCTGCAATACGGTTAAGTTAATTTCTTTGTGGTCAGTTGGTGATTGAATCGTAACTAGTGCACGCTTGATCGTGTTTCGGAGCCACAAGGCCCCTCGTCCTTCATAAGAGGATAGCTTACCGACCATTTTGTAATTTTTAAATAAAGCGACTCCATCTGTACCAACCCATACAACTTTTTTTCCATTCTCACTAACCATTTTGCGTTTTCCTACTTTTAAAATACTGACGGCCATATCACCATTTACTGTTTCAAGAAAGTCCTTAGGTGTAGTTAAAAGTGCAATATCATTTTTGGTGAAACCTAACAGTATTCGTGATTGCGACCGCTCAAAGGTTGGAACCATATTAATAATATCCTTTGCCTTTCCAGGTGTTACAAACATAGCTAGATTGATGTTAAGGCTGGGTTCACGAATAATAAATTCCAATATCTTGGTTATTCCCTCCCTAGCCATTTCTTGACCAATAATCACAAGTTTCGCTTGTCCAAAACTAATTTTTCTCGGCAAATCAACCTGCATTTTATGAAAGGCTTGTGATACATTTGTGCCTGAATAAGTTAAGGTTGCATAAGGTTTCCCTAATGACAGCATTCCGCCTGATTGACCTGTAGCAAGTCGATTGGGGAGTGGGAAGGTTAAGGTTACTTCAATATTGCCATTTTTCCCTTTATCCACTAGGATGGTTGAGACAAACGCTCGATCGTTTATTTCTACACGAGACCAACAGCCTGTTAAAAAAAATATGCTTACTACCATCGTTAAAAATAAAGCTTTAATCAATCTTCATCTTCCTCTTCAAATGGATAGTTGATATTGGACCTTTGCGAATCACTTGTTCCGGTGAATGAAGGGCGGCGTCTCATTAACCACCAAGGTACACGTAAGATTGTATCCTTTAAATCTCTAACACGTAATGGCGCTATAGGGGCCATATACGGCATGCCGAAAGAGCGCAGGTGTACCAAGTGAATATAAATAAGGAGACAGCCAATCATCAATCCAAATATGCCAAAACTCCCAGACAAGAACATAATAGGAAAACGGAGCAGGCGAATTGAAAAACCCATATCAAAATACGGTACGATAAACGAGGCAATTCCTGTTAAAGAAACAATAATGACCATTGGTGCAGAAACAATTCCTGCTTGAACGGCTGCTTGCCCGATAACTAATGCACCTAATATGCTAATGGCCTGCCCGATTGCTTTTGGAATCCGAAGTCCGGCTTCTCTTAAGGCTTCAAATGTTAATTCCATAATAAGGGCCTCTATTAATGCTGGAAAGGGAACTAAATCCCTCGCTGCTGCTACACTCAATAATAGATCGGATGGAATCATCACAGGGTGAAAGGTGGTCAACGCAATATAGAAGGATGGAAACAGCAGTGATATAACTAAAAAAGCCATCCGCAGCCATCGGACGAAATTGGCGAAAACATATCGTTGATAATAATCTTCCGGTGATTGAAGAAACATAGTAAGGATAACCGGTACAATAAGAGGGATAGGTGTTCCATCTACAAAAATAACCACTCTTCCTTCGAGCAGGGCTGCAGCAACAACATCAGGACGCTCTGTTTTTTGTGACTGCGGAAAGGGTGATAATGGGAAATCATCAATATTCTCTTCTATATAACTGCTTCCTAATACACCATCCATTTGAATACGACCAATCCGCTGTCTCACTTCTTCGATGATTTCTGGCTTGCATATTCCTTCTAGGTAACCAATGACTACTTTTGTTTTTGTATAATCCCCTAACACAAGCTGTTCCATTTTTAAGGAGGGCGACTTGATCTTCCTGCGAATAAGGGTAATGTTCGTATGAATATCCTCAACAAATGCTTCTCTAGGACCTCTGATTACATTTTCATTTGCAGGCTCACTGATGGCTCTTTTCTCAAATTTTTGTAATGGGAAGGCAAGCATCCGCTGGTCACCTTCGAAAAAAATTAGTATATTTCCATCAAGGACAAGTTCTACTGCCTTTTGCATATCGGTCAGAACACTGCTTGACATCGAGCTAATCAATTTTAATTCAAGTAATTTGTGAATAAATTCCTTTTGTGTGGAGGCAAAATGCTCATTCACGATGTGGGTTAGGACCTGCTCATCAAATAACGCTTCATCGACCATATTCTGCAAGTAGACAATACCGCAGCGGGTACGTTTAGCGGTTAATTCGTAGATTGTGATATCTGAACATTGATGGAATGATTGCTTCAGCCATTTAAAGCGGGTGTCAAAATCTTCTCCTAAAAAAACTTGTTCAGGAGGTTTGTTGTTAGGGTTTTGCTTTTTTTCTTTTGAAAAGAAGGGCATGGTGTTCACTCTCTCTGCAAACTTTTTTATAGATTTCCCTTTTTTGAGAAAATAATTTGTAGTTGAAATAGATCGTTAGGTGAGAATAAGGATATCGATAAATAGTAGGGGTGGAAAAAGATGATTGTAAAACTTGGGTATGTAGCAATGAGCGTAGAATTGCAGCATGCCTCGCCTTCCCAAACCATGACGTTTGCCCAATTCTCAAAAATTAAAGACCGCGAAGCTGCAATTCGGAAATTAGAAAGGATTGCTGAGTCTAATTTAGAAAATTGCCTGCGCCTTCTCAAGCATAATGTAGGGAATGACATTGAGTTTTTCCGTTTTAGCTCCCGGCTGATTCCACTCGCTAACCATGAGGAATTAGGGGACTGGAACTATATCAAGCCGCTAAAGGAGGTTCTTGGGAAGATTGCGGAATTTTTAAAGGGCCACTCGATGAGAGTCGATTTTCATCCGGACCACTTTGTTGTGTTAAATACTTTAGATAAAGAGATTCTAAAAAACTCTTTGAAGACATTATCGATGCATGAGGCTCTATTGAGGGGAATGGAGGTCAATCCTGAGCATCGGTGTGTGCTGCATGTTGGCGGAGGATACGATGATAAGGAAAAAGCACTGGAACAGTTTATTCATAATTGGGGCTACATTAAGCCTGGGATACAAAAGATGATTATGTTAGAAAATGATGACACGACGTTTACGGTCAAGGAGACGTTATATCTATGTGAGAAGTTAGGGATTCCGATGGTGTTTGATTACCATCACCACCTTGCGAACCATGAAGAGGGGGATTGGGTCTCGGATTGGGATCGGATTGTTTCGAGCTGGGATCATTCTGACCTTCCGATTAAGATGCATATTTCGAGTCCACGCTCGGAGAATGAGTTTCGAGCGCATGCTGATTATGTGGACCCGGAGATGTTTTTGACGTTTTTACATGAAGTGAAGGGGAGCGTACCTGAGCTTCATTGTATGATTGAAGCGAAGCAAAAGGATGGGGCGCTGTTTCAGCTGGTTCGGGATTTAAAGGAGCGGGACAGTTTGGAATGGCTGGATCAGACGAATTTTGTGGTGGATTAGGGGAGGGATGTTGTCTATTAGAGGCTCGGCTATTGGACACTTTAGAGGTTTTTTTCGGGAGTTTGTCTTATAGAGGTGTTCTATTCGACAATCCCCCTAATTTCATAAATTTTTTGTCCAATAGAAACTCGGCTATTGGACAAATTTTTGACTTTTTCTTTTGTAGTGTCCGATAGACAAACTCTATTGGACACTTTAGAGGTTCCACTACGGAATTTTATCTGATAGAACCGAGCTATTGGACAATCCTCCTAATTTCATAAATTTTTTGTCCAATAGAAACTCGGCTATTGGACAAATTTTTGATTTGGTTCCCGATAGTGTTCAATAGACCAATTCTATTGGACACTTTAGAGGTCCCACCTCGGAATATTGTCTGATAGAACCACAATCACCTAAACAATAAACAAAAAATAGCCCTCCTAACAAACGAAGGGCCATCTCATATAAACAAAACTTAAGCACGATAAGTCCGGCTGTATACGGTGTACTTATTAACCTTTTCTAAACTAGTTGAAAAACCAATTCCAGGAGTAGTAGGAAGGGTAATCTCTCCATTTTCAACCGTTACCTCAGGCTCAATGATATCCTCAGCCCAATAAAGAGACGAAGCTGCCGTATCACCGGGAAGAGTAAAATTCGGCAGAGAGGTGATTGCAATATTATGGGCCCGGCCGACCCCGGATTCCAGCATGCCGCCGCACCATACCGGGATATCATGGGCTTGGCAGAAATCATGAAGCTTACGCGATTCCGTTAACCCGCCAACCCGTCCAATTTTAATATTAATAATTTTACAGCTGCCAAGCTTTAGCGCTTTTCGCGCATCCTCAACAGAATGAATACTCTCATCTAAACAAATAGGGGTTTTCAGCCTTGCCTGTAAGTCGGCGTGATCAATAATATCATCATGAGCCAAAGGCTGCTCGATCATCATTAACTGATAATGGTCTAATGCAGTCAAGCGGTCCATATCATCGAGTGTATAAGCAGAATTGGCATCAGCCATTAGCGGAATATCAGGATATTCCTGACGAACCCGGTCAATTAAAGCCACATCCCAGCCTGGCCTGATTTTCAATTTTACCCGCTTATATCCTTCCGTGAGGCGTTCGCCAATCGTTTCAATCGTTTCCTCTATCGAATCTTTAATTCCGATACTGACACCAACATCAATCTTGGAACGATTACCACCCAGAGCTTGGGCCAGCGGCAAATTTTGCTCTTTCGCATACAAGTCCCAAACGGCACCCTCAATTGCTGCTTTCGCCATATTGTTGCCGCGCAGGTGAGCAAACCATTTTTCTGCCAGTTCATCGGGATGCTGAATTTCATTTCGTAAAACAATCGGGATCAAATAATCCTCTAAGATATGCCAATTGGTTTTGACCGTTTCTTCATTATAAAGCGGATCGAACATTGCTACCGATTCGGCCCAGCCTGAGAGGCCGTCCTCATTTTTGACTTCTACCAAAATAAAATCCTTATCATATTCGGTTCCAAAGCTAGTGGTAAAAGGGTAGAGTAAATCAAGTTTTAAATGTCTTAAAATGACTTGCTTAATTTTCATGCCAAACGTCTCCTTTAACGCTAAGGGTTACTGTTTAGTGAGAATATAGAAATTCACCGGAATCTCGGGATTGCTCATTTTTTTAAAACCGCTGACCTGCCAACCTTGGGTGAAAAGCCCAGAAAATGCGTCCCTCGTTCTCATCCGCCAATCTCTTGCAAGCTCGATGTCTGTATCGCGAATCGACCGATAGTTTTTTGGGACAGGAACAAACTGAACTGCATTATTATGTAAGTCCTCATTCCTAAAAGGCAATACAACAGGCAGTCCTTTATCATTAACATTCCACTGAACAAGCGAGTTCGCCAGGACAAAGTCTTGGTCGAAAGCATTCCCGATAGTATCCGCGTTTTTTTCACCATTAATATGCCATTCCACAAGAAAGCGGTCTGATGGGAGCCCGCTATTTAACAAATCCTCCATCTCGCCGTAGCAGTTTGGAAGATAAGTAGAGACAATACCGCCAAGTTTGGCAATATTTAAATATCCATTAACACTTTCAAGTGGATCATACGTCCAGGTAATGAGGGAGTAGCCAAGCTTTAATGCCTCATCACGCTGAGCAAGTTTTAGTTTTTCACCAATTCCTTTATTACGAAACAATTCATCTGTCCCTAGTATATGAGAGCAAAGATAGACAGACTTGCCGTTAAACCCAGGGAAGCTGTATTGAAACCCAATAAGCTCATCACCACTATAGGCACCAAGCACTAAACCGCCGTTTTTAACGGCGGTAATGGTTTGATGTGTGGGGATGGAGTCAGACTCACCCCAAATTTTACTTTCAAGTCTGCGGACAGCTTCTAACTCTGCAGTGCTAGATAGGGAGCGAATTTTGATCTCTTCTTTCATCAACGTTATTTCCCTCCAATTAAAACTATTCGCGGCTGAAATCCGCATCTTGCAATGGAACCAATTTGGTCTTTTTCACAACCTTATAGCCAAAATAAGCGAGTAGGAATAAAGGCAGACCAATATAGGAAACTAATGCACCGTACCAATCAACTTTTGGACCAAAGAAGGCTCCATAGTTTTGTCCGAAGACAGCCACTAAACATAATACAGTAGCTAAGATTGGCCCAAGTGGGAACCACTTCGCCACGTATGGTAAATCTGATAGACTTCTTCCTTGGGCAACATATGCCTTGCGGAAACGGTAATGTGAAATTGAGATTCCTAACCATGATAAAAAGCCTGCTAAACCGGAAGCATTTAATAACCAGCCATATACCGTTCCATCACCGAACAAGGAGGTTAAGAAGCAAAGCATACCAATCACGGTAGAAACTAACAAAGCATTAGTCGGAAGACCTTTTTTGCTTACTCTTTTTAAGAAAGCTGGAGCTTTTCCTTCCTTAGCAAGCACCCATAACACACGGGATGCAGCATAAAGGGCAGAGTTACCAGCAGATAGGACTGCTGTTAGGATAACGGTGTTCATTAGGGCAGCAGCAAAAGCAAGACCGGCATTTTTAAATACAAGTGTAAATGGACTTACAGCAACATCTTTCACATCTGTGCTAAGTAATAATGGATCTTTATAGCTGACTAAACACCCGATAACAAAAATCGCTAAAACGTAGAATAACAAAATTCTCCAGAAGATTTGTTTAATCGCTTTTGGCATGTTCTTTTCAGGATTTTCACTTTCACCCGCAGCAACCCCGACAAGCTCTGTTCCTTGGAACGAGAAACCTACAATCATAAACACACTTAAGATGGAAAGGAAACCGCCTTTAAATGGAGCGTCACCTTTTGTAAAGTTATCAAAACCGCCAGTATGACCTTTCATGATTCCAAAAATCATTAATAATCCTAACACTATAAAAATAATAATCGTAGCCACTTTTATGATGGCAAACCAGAATTCCGATTCACCATATCCTTTTACAGATAAAATGTTCAGTCCAAATATCAATACAAGGAAGATAGCGCTCCAAATGAAACCGGGAACATCCGGAAACCAATATTTCATAATCAGCGAAGAAGCTGATAATTCGAGGGCTACAATAATGGCATTGTTATACCAGTAATTCCAGCCAACCGCAAATCCTAGTGCAGGGTCGACAAATCTGTCTGAATACGTACTGAACGATCCTGTAATGGGAATAAATGCTGACATTTCTCCTAAGCTTGTCATAATAAAAAAGACCATAATTCCAGCAATTAAATAGGCAGTAAGTGCTCCGCCAGGACCGGCATCAGCAATGGTTGCACCGCTTGCTAAAAATAATCCTGTACCAATCGTTCCACCAATGGCAATCATTGATAAGTGTCTAGTTTTTAACTTTCTTTCTAATGGTTCTTGTGATTTGTTTTGTTCAATAGCTGTATCTATTTTTCTTGCCGTATTTTCCATGTTAGACCTCTCCTAATGGTTTTTTAAGTTTCTTGTAAAGCCGTTAACAGGGTTTGTGTTAATATTTTCGTTCCATATATTAGTGCATCAAGATTAAATCTCATCTCGGGATGATGTAACCCGGGTGTCAACCCACAGCCAAGACCAATCATTGTAGCCGCAAGACCGGGATTTTTAGCTGTGTAAAAATGAAAGTCCTCAGCGCCTTGGGAGATACAAACCGGGGCGACCCTTTCTTTGCCGAGAATCTCAGCAATGGCCTTTTCTGCCAATTTCATTGCTTTTTCGTTTATCGCAGCAGCGGGAACCAATTCCTCTATTGCCCATGTAATGACCGCGCCTGTATGCTCAGCGGCTAATTCCATGGCCTGGCAAGTCCTTTGTTCTAGTTCGGCCATAACGTCGTTGGATTGTGCCCTTATATCGAGGGCAAAATGTGCCGTCTCAGGGATTACATTGGTTGCATCACTTTCCGTCGTCAGCTGTGTCATTTTAACGGAGTAAGGAACTACTGTTCGTAAGTTGATTTCTTTCAGCTTTTGGACCAAAAGTGCAGCCGTCTCAATCACATTGATTCCTTCGTTTGGGCGGGCTGCATGAGCTTGCCGCCCCTTTATCGTTCCCCGAATGGTTCCAGCTGAGCCATGGATGATGACGGGAGAGGCTTTCAGATATGGGAGCTCACTAACCGGCCGGACATGGGTGCCAAACAACAAACTGACTTTTTCTAGTACTCCATCCGCCATCATTTTTAGGGCGCCTTCTCCTTTTTCTTCAGCAGGCTGAAAAATAAACCTTATGGTTTGCTTTGGTTTGAGTCCACTTGCGGCCAATGCCAGTGCCGAATAGAGGACCATTGTGCTGTGTGCGTCATGTCCGCAAGAATGATTAGGTCTTACTACACCATTCACTTCTTGAACGAGAGCATCCATATCCGCCCGCAGTGCGACGACTTGATCGGATGTACCAGGTATTTCAGCCATTAAACCGAAATGATCTGAGTATTTTTTTACATGAAAGCCGGCAGTTTGCAGTTTTTCTGCAATGTAGCCGGAGGTCTTCTCTTCTTTCCAGCTAGGTTCCGCCAGGCAATGTAGCTCTTGATAGGTTGTGAGTAAATCGTCTTTATGCTGCTCAATAAAGTCTAGCGGATTCAATTTTTTCACCTCGTAAAACATCTTTTCTTATTCATTAAATACATCAAACGATGTATAAAGCTGTTCTAATTTTTGCTGGTATGCCAGGATTTGAGTCTTGTCTTTCTGTTGGATTCCTTCAATCACTAAATCTAATAAACTAATAACGGAAGCGATTGAGTTTGTGCCGGTTTCCGCATTTTCCTCAGTAGTTAAGACGATATTGGAAAGTCTTCCTACGGGAGAGAGAAGCCGATCAGTTATGGAAATCAGGGTAATTCCATGTTCAACTGCACACTCCGCCATTTTTATCGTTTCATTGGAATAACGCGGAAATGAAAACACGACAACAACCGAGTCTTTAGTCAGATTGCAAAACTTTTCGAAAAAGCCATCGGAAGTTGAACATAAATTCACCTGATTGCGGATGGTACTTAACATGTATGAAAACCAATAGGCGGCCGCATGAGAAATGCGATGGCCCGCTATTAAGATTTGATCTGCCTGGATTAAGGCTTCGACAGCCTTCCAAATCTCCTGGATGTTTGCTGAATCCAGCAGGTTTCTTAATATATCAACCTGGTTTTCTATCACTTTTGTAAAAACATGTTTATCGGTAGATTGAGAGGTATCGGCAGCCGCGGACATTTGGTTCTGCGCTAGCATTTGTTGCTGAATATGTTCCTGCATTTGGCTAAACCCTTGAAAACCTAACGCATACGAAAGACGGATGACAGTGGTTTCGCTAACTGAAGCTTGCTGACCGATTTGAAAAGCGGTTTTAAAGACAGCTATCTCTAAATTTTCAATCAGGTAATTGGCTACCTTCTTTTGTCCTGCCGATAAATTGTTAAATCGATTCTTAACCAATTGTTTAAAAGGAAGTGGTTCCATCTTATCCACCTTTCCAAAAGAAGGAAATCCTTCGCTTTTTATAAATGTTGCAGTTAATACTTTTTATTTTTATACATTAACATAAATAAATATAAATTAAAAGATTATTTGTTGATATTTTTTTGTGTATTCATATGGGATATATTGATACTAAAGAAAGTTTTTTCCTAACAATATGGAGGGGGCTATAATTTGTTAGCAAAACCGCAAAATAGAATTTCAAGGAAGGCATTAACGGTCTGGAGAATATCCGGTGTGATTAGGTCTGTGATTGGCTGGATGATAACGGCAGTAATTCTGTTATTATTAGATGTTTTTAATGCCCCTTTTTGGATTTCCATTATATTAATAACCTTAGGAGTGATTTTTCCTCTCTATAATATAGTTATTTCTCCGCTCTTTAGATGGAAGAGCTGGAGATATGAGGTACGTGAGGAAGAAGTGGAACTGGAGGAGGGAATCTTTATTAAAACACGGACACTAGTTCCGATGGTTCGTGTTCAGCATGTCGATACTATTCAAGGACCGCTTTTAAGAAAGTATAGATTAGCCTCAGTTCTCATACATACAGCTGCAACGGCACATGAAATCCCTGCTTTAGAAGAAGAGGAAGCAGAAAAACTGCGAAAGTTTATTTCAAAATTAGCAAGGGTGGCAGAAGAAGATGTCTAAACCAAAACGACTTCACCTGGTTGCCAGCATTGTCACGACTGGAAAAAGAATAAGAAATCTCATCCTTCCCATGATTTTCCTCAACATCTCTGGGGGACGGGATAGCAAAACATCATTGGTCATTTCTCTAATTTTATCCTTGATAGCGGTTCTTATTACCCTCATTACGGGAATCTTGTCCTGGCTGCGGTATACCTATCGATTTGAGGAAGATGAGCTGCGGATTGAATATGGTGTATTCCTTCGTAAGAAACGATACATTCCGTTCGAACGGATTCAGAGCATTAACATAACAGAAGGGCTGCTGCAGCGATTATTTGGACTTGCTAAGGTGGAGATTGAGACAGCGGGCGGCGGTGATGAGGCAGAAGCCGTGCTATCGGCAATACCAAAAGGGGAAGCTGCGCAAATTCAAGCACATGTCAATGCGGCTAAACAGGATGCTATTAAAACGACAGCGGAGATAAAGCCGATGTTTAAACTTACTACACAGAAGTTACTCTTGCTTTCCTTGACATCAGGCGGAATGGGGGTAGTGATTTCAGCTGTTTTCGCGATTTTTCCACAGCTAGATGACTTAATCCCTTATAAAAGGGTATTTGGCGGAGTAGAAACATGGGCTGTTCATAATATAATGCTCATAACGTTCATTGTGTTTTTAGGATTTTTCCTCTTATGGATTATTTCATTAATAATCACGATGCTTAAATATGTTGGTTTCACAGTTGTTCTGACAGGAACGGATTTCGTTATTTCACAAGGCCTTCTGGAAAAAAAGCAAATGACGATTCCGCTGAATAGAATTCAAGCAATCCGAATTAGTGAAAATCTGATTAGACAAATGTTTGGACTTGGAACAGTATACTTGGAAAGTGCAGGAGGTTCCTCTGCCAATATAGAGGGCGCAAATGTTATGCTTTTGCCTATCGTAAAAGTAAAGGATATTCCAGCTATTATTGGTCCCTATTTACCGGAATATGAATTGACAGAGGTTTTTAAGCCATTACCAAGACGGGCAATGTGGAGGTATATTTTTCGCAGCTGGTACGTGGCCATCCCGGTTGTGTTACTATCGTTGATTTTTTTTAAGAGCTGGGGATTGCTTTCTCTAGTCTTACTTGTGCTTTTAATGATCAGATCATATGTAAACTATAAATCAGCAGGCTGGGGATTAAGCCGGGAACAGCTTAGCTTGAAATTCCGGAGTTTTAAGCGGACCACCATTTATATGAGGAAAAACAAGATACAAAGTTTAAGGGCGGGCGTTAGTTATTTTCAGGATAAAAAGGAACTTGGAACGCTTGAGGTCTTTGTCAAGTCGGGGGCTGCCAATACAGGAGGCCGTGTGGTCGACATGGAACAGGCTGACCTTCAGAGCATTTATCGATGGTATTCACGGGAGCATCAAATAGGGAGCGGCCTTGAATAATCATGGGTTACTCCCTTTAAATGTCCTTTTTGCCTATATTATTTCCAAAACCCTAGAATGGCTAGGATAATTATCACAGCCCAGATTAGAACTTTTACTGGGGATTGAAAGGAGACGTTTCTCCTTTGGCTGCTGACCCAGGAAGTAGTAGTCTGGATTGATTCTGACAGATTTTTCTTATTAAAGGAGGGGATTGCTCCTATAAGAAATCCTCCTAGTAATCCAAACAGATGGGCAACCACATTTATATCTGGCTGTACAAAGGTCATAATTAAACTAACTGCACATAGTATGAGGATAATTTGACTGTTTTGCTTGGACAGAATAGACTTTCTAAAGATAATGATGGAGATATAATAGCCAAATAAGCCGAATATAGCTCCGCTGGAACCAACGTGGGTGTAGGTCAATGGCTCAAACATTAGTGTGGCCGCATTTGCAGCTAAACCTGAGAAAAGGTAAATGAATAGAAACCTGCCGCTCCCCAGCATCCGTTCCAAAGCTGGCCCAAATAAGATTAAGGAGAAACTATTAAACAGCATATGTGAAAAACCGCTATGCATAAACGTTGGGGTAATCAGTCTCCAAACTTCCCCTTCCATAATATAAAGATTGACTCCTGAAAAATTTTCAAAAAACCAATTGTTTGGGAAGATAGGAAGAATGGTTAAAAGATATAATACTAAGTGAATCGTTACAATAAGAGAGACCATCGGAAATAAGCGGATAAATTCACGAAAGCTTTCAGTTCTGGTAAAAATGGTTAAAACCTCCTTTCCATTACATCTTTAACCGTTTTTGGGTCTTGTACACTATTATGCTGACAATAAGTTAAATAGAAGGATGATAAACCGTGATTAAAGGAATTGGCATCGATATCATTGAGCTGCATCGAATTCGTGAACTGACCAGCAGGCAAAGTAAGTTGGTCGAGCGGATCTTAACAGTCAACGAAAAGAAAACGTATGAAGGCTTATCTGAGCCAAGAAAAGTGGAGTTTTTAGCAGGAAGGTTTGCGGCGAAAGAAGCTTTTTCCAAAGCTTTTGGTACTGGAATTGGAAAGGAACTATCCTTTTTAGATATAGAGATTGAGACAGATCACTCTGGAAAACCGTTTTTTCGAAAACCAGAGGTTCAGTCGCATTTGTCCATCTCGCATAGTAAAGAATACGCCGTTGCTCAAGTCGTACTAGAAGAATAGACCAAATGATGTGATTGGCTCTCCATATGGGGGGCTTTATTTTTAACAGCTTGCCTCTTTGCAAGAATAATCCCCAAGGTTGTCTCATATATTCATAGGGAAATAGGAGAGACAAGGTCAGCTATGGTTTATAAGCCTGATTCCTGCCTTTCTCTTCTTTGATAATCATATGAAAATGAGACAAGAAGGGGTTGAAGGAATGAGGAAGAAGTTTTTACTGCTTATTACAGGGCTGATGGTCATGTTCGTGCTAGCTGCCTGTGGATCAAAATCACAAGACGATGTGGTAAAGGAACTAAAGGGTAAGCAGAGTGATTTAACCAGCTATAAAGTAAATGCGAAAATGACGCTGAAAATGGGCTCAGATTCGCAAGTTTATAATGTTGAAATCTGGCATAAAGATCCTACATTCTACCGCGTTAATTTAAAAAATGCTGAGAAAGACCAAAGTCAAATGATCCTAAGAAATAAAGAAGGTGTCTTTGTTCTTACACCTGCATTGAATAAAAGCTTCCGTTTCCAAAGTGATTGGCCGCAAAATAGCAGTCAAGCGTACTTGTATGAATCCTTAATAAAGGATATTGTGGCGGATAGAGAAGCTAAGTTCTCTTCCACAAAGAACTATTATATTTTTGAAACGAAGACCCGTTATCAAAACAATAGTATGCTTCCATTCCAGGAAATTAAGCTGAATAAAAGTGACTTATCACCTGCCGTCGTCAAAGTAATGGACCCGGATCGGAATGCCCTTGTAACCGTTGAGTTTTCGAAGGTCAAATTTAATGCTAATTTTGACAAGGACGATTTCGATATGAAAAAGAATATGACACGGGCACAGTTAAATTTACCAGCAATGGCAAGCGGCAAAGAAAAAGATCAAACATTCTCTGTAAAGTATCCAACAGTTGAATTAAAAGGAACCAAGTTAATCGAAGAAAAGACAGTCAAAATGGAGGATGGCAAACGGGTTGTCCTTACCTATGACGGCAAGAAATCCTTTACAATTGTTCAAGAAAAGGTAGCCACAAAGGTAGTATCTGCTAGTCCAACTCGTATGGACGGGGATATTGTTGATTTAGGTGCGACCATTGGGGCGTTGTCGGATCATTCGCTTTCATGGTCACAAGGCGGCGTCGATTATATGATTGCATCGAATAACCTGAAGAGGGATGAGATGGTTGAAATCGCAAAATCTGTTCAAGGTGACACCGTAAAGTAATATCTTTCCAAAACAGGCCTTGTGCCTGTTTTTTTTGGTATGTTAACGAAAAAAGTAGTATGATACTTTTATATGGATTAGCGGGGATTACCGCTCAAAATAATGATCAACATCACATATTGTAGTAAAAAAACTGGAATTTAATTAGGAAGTGGAAAGATGGAAGAGCAAGCCTATTTTTATCGAGATACATGGGCAGAAGTTGACTTGGATTGTATCGCTGAAAATGTCTCCTCTGTAAGAAAACACTTACCAGAAAAAGTGGAAATCATGGCAGTGGTAAAAGCGAATGCTTATGGCCATGGGGATGTTCAAGTGGCGAAAACTGCACTTTCAGCGGGGGCAAGCCTGCTTGCGGTAGCTTTTATGGATGAAGCAGTGGCGTTAAGGCATAAAGGAATTCATGCTCCTATCTTAGTATTAGGCGCATCACGTCCTGAAGATGTTCAAGTAGCAGCCAAGTATAATATTTCCCTTACCGTTTTTCAGAAAGATTGGCTCCAGCAAGCGCAACAACATTTGGCTAGTGGCGACAGAGTTTCCTTGCACATTAAAGTGGATACGGGAATGGGCAGGATCGGAGTTCGAAGCCGTGATGAATTATCAAGCGTTGAGCAATTTATTTTAAAGGATGAACGATTTCATTTTGAAGGAATTTTCACTCATTTTGCCACAGCAGATGAACTGGATACTCGTTACTTTAAGCAGCAATTAGCGCTATTTGAGGAATTACTAAAGGGATTAACAAAACAGCCGAAGTATGTTCATACCAGCAATAGTGCAGCAGCAATAAGATTTCCTCATGCCTACTTTAATGCAGTCCGGCTTGGAATAACGATGTATGGACTTACACCGTCTCTTGAAATGCAAAAGGAAATTCCGTTCCCATTGAAGGAGGCCTTTTCACTGCAAACAAGGCTTGTCCATGTGAAGAAGGTGAAAAAGGGAGATAAAGTCAGCTATGGAGCGACTTATGAAAGCGGCAGTGATGAGTGGATTGGCACAATCCCGATTGGTTATGCCGATGGATGGATTCGCAGGCTGCAAGGGCAAGAAGTGCTGGTGGACGGAAAGCGTTCGCCAATTGTCGGGAGAATTTGTATGGATCAATGTATGGTACGTCTTCCTGCTCAATTGCCTGTTGGTACGGCCGTCACGCTAATTGGCCGACAGGGACAGGAATTCATTTCTATCAATGAAATTGCGGGGAAGCTTGAAACCATAAACTATGAGGTCCCCTGCATTATTAGCAATCGTGTTCCCCGTCTTTATAAAAAAGGCGGTAAAATTGTCGATATAAAAAATGACGTTCTTGGTAAATCACAGGCGTAAAGAAAGAAATTTAAACATATTTATGATATTGCGGTAAATTGTGCATAAAAGCATCTTTGATTGGCTTATAATACAGTAGAATTATATTTAGTCTATGAATTGGGCTTGATTAGTGTTATTATAAAATATGGTACAGATATTAAATTTAAAACCCGCTGCTGGAAACCCCTGAAAGGCCAGACAGAAGTGCGGTTAAATTTAAGCATCAGAATGAAATTCTGGTTAGATAAAAATGGTGTGTAGTGATGGTGGAGGTGTATGTTTGTGTCTGAAACTGGCGCAACTACGGAAATCTTAGTAAAGTTACCGCAACATCTTTTAACTGAGTTAGATGGTTTCGTTAAGCAAGAAAATGTGAACCGCAGTGAGTTTATTTACCAAGCAACCAAAATGTATTTACGCGAACGGAAAAAGAGACAAATTCGCGAGTCGATGAGACGTGGATACATGGAAATGGCTAAGATCAATCTTAGAATTGCATCAGAAGCATTTTTGGCGGAATATGAGGCAGAACACACAGTTGAACGTCTTGTAAGCGGAGGATAATCCTTTGATTGTCAAGCGTGGTGACGTTTATTTTGCGGACCTATCCCCAGTTGTTGGTTCTGAACAAGGCGGCGTCCGACCTGTACTTGTCATCCAAAACGACATCGGGAATCGGTTTAGTCCCACAGTGATTGTTGCAGCGATTACAGCTCAAATTCAAAAAGCAAAGCTTCCTACTCATGTCGAGATTGATGCGAAGCGCTACGGATTTGAACGTGACTCGGTCATTCTGCTAGAGCAAATTCGTACAATTGATAAGCAGCGGTTAACCGATAAAATCACCCATCTCGATGACGAAATGATGGAGAAAGTGGATGAAGCCCTACAGGTAAGTTTAGGTCTCATCGAATTTTAGTTTTAAAGTACGCTCTTTTAAAGAGCGTTTTTTCATACATAACCTGCCTCTTAAATTTTCTGACTGCAAGCAAGCTAATCCTAGCTTGCTTTTCTTTTTGGAAAGGAATAGAGGCCTTTAATGAAACCATTACTCTAATTTGATACAATGAAATGAATAACGGATGGAGGATTATTTCAATGAACGATACAGTTGTAAAAGATGAGCAACTCTTAGGAAAAATAGCTGCAGAGCTGACTATCTCCTCTAAACAAGTAAAAAGTGTTATTTCATTGCTTAACGAAGGAAACACGGTTCCTTTTATTGCTCGTTATAGAAAAGAAATGACTGGCGCCCTTGATGAGGTGCAAATCCGGACAATCTTCGAACGCTGGCAATACATTCAAAACCTTGAGCAAAGAAAAGAAGAGGTCCTCCGGATTATTGAAGAACAAGGGAAGTTAACCGCTGAATTAAGTAAGGACATTACGAAGGCTGAAAAGCTGCAAGAGGTAGAAGATTTATATCGGCCATTTAAACAAAAAAGAAGAACAAAAGCAACGGTGGCTAAAGAAAAAGGGCTTGAACCATTTGCGGAGTGGCTGATGACTTTTTCGAAAGACCCTATCGAGCCAAAAGCAAAAGAGTTTCTATCGGAGGAAAAACAAGTCACTGCGATTGAAGAGGCCATTTCAGGTGCGAAGGATATTATCGCAGAAATGGTATCTGATGATGCCGAAGGGCGTAAATGGATCCGTAAAGAAACATTTAAATCTGGTACAGTTGGATCAGTTGTGAAAGATGCAGAAAAAGACGAAAAGAATGTCTATGAAATGTATTATGAATATGAGGAACCTGTCAATAAGATTGTTCCCCACCGGATTCTTGCCTTAAATCGCGGTGAAAAAGAAGACATCTTACGTGTTTCGATTAAGATGAATACAGAACTGATCATGACTTATCTATCAAGAAAATGGGTGGGGGTTCAGTATTCGCCAGCTGCTCCGCTTGTGCAGGAAGCGCTGGAAGATGGATATAAAAGGTTGATTCAGCCTTCAATTGAACGGGAAATCCGTGCGGAGTTAACGGAAAAGGCGGAAGAGCAAGCCATACATATATTCTCAGAAAACCTTCGAAACTTACTATTGCAGCCGCCACTAAAGGGCAAAGTGGTCATCGGTGTTGATCCAGCCTATCGGACAGGATGTAAATTAGCGGTAGTTGATGAAACAGGAAAGGTCTTAAAAATTGATGTTATTTATCCACATCCCCCTGTTTCGAAAACAAAAGAAGCGCGTGAAAAGTTTATAAATATTCTTCGTGAATATAAAGTAGAGATGGCTGCCATTGGCAACGGAACTGCATCAAGGGAGACAGAACAGTTTGTCGCTGATATTTTAAAAGAGCTGAATGAGGAAATCTTTTATCTCATCGTAAACGAGGCGGGTGCCAGTGTATATTCGGCTTCAGACATTGCCCGAGAAGAGTTTCCGAATTTCCAGGTGGAAGAAAGAAGTGCTGTTTCGATTGCACGCCGTCTGCAGGATCCTTTAGCTGAATTGGTGAAAATTGATCCAAAATCAGTTGGGGTTGGCCAATACCAGCATGATGTTTCCCAAAAACGTCTATCCGAATCCCTGCACTTTGTGGTAGAAACGGCAGTTAACCAGGTTGGGGTGAATGTGAATACGGCTTCTTCTTCGCTGCTTCAATATGTGGCGGGGTTAAACAAAACCGCTGCCAATAATATTGTCAAAAAGCGTGAGGAGGAAGGTAAGTTTACAAGTAGAGTACAGCTAAAAAAGGTACCGCGGTTAGGGGCAAAAACCTACGAGCAGGCCATTGGCTTCTTGCGTGTTCTTGATGGTAAACAACCGCTTGATCGGACTGGAATCCATCCTGAAAACTATGATGAGGTAAAAAAATTGTTAACCAGCCTAGGTTTCTCAGCAAATGACTTAGGTTCAGAAGAGTTAAAGACGGCGCTCGGCGGACTTGATTTAAAATCTGTTTCAGAAGATTTATCCATCGGGGAATTAACCTTAAAGGATATAATTGATGCATTGGTCAAGCCAGAACGTGATCCGCGGGATGACTTACCTCGTCCGCTGCTGAAAAAGGATGTCTTAAAACTAGAAGACCTAAAAGCGGGAATGGAGCTCCAGGGAACAGTCCGAAATGTTGTGGACTTTGGCGCTTTTGTTGATATCGGTGTCAAACAGGATGGGCTTGTTCATATTTCTAAGCTAAGCAAACGTTTTGTCAAACATCCTTTGGACATTGTTTCCGTAGGTGATGTGGTAACGGTATGGGTGGACTCTGTTGATATGAAAAAGGGCCGTGTTGCTTTAACAATGCTGCCGCCATCTTAAGATATGGAAAGCGCCCTTGGTTCCGATCAGGCTCGGGGACTAGAGGCGCCGTAACTAGAGGAAACACTGCTTTTAGGAGCAGTGTTTTTTTCTGTAAAAAAACCAGCACTGGTTCAGCAGCTTAATCTGATAGCGGTCCTTCTCATAGAAAGCCCTTTTCATTTGGTTTTGCAACCAAGTTGGCATAGTGTAAAACCTCCCGAAAAGTACATCATTCATTAAAGGTATATACAATATATGCTATAATAGGTTGTCATGTTCGCTTGAAAGTGGGGGAACTGTAAAAATGGAGCAGCGGGAATTACAATTATTAGTAGAAAAGATATCTCTTGAATTCTTTGGTAAACCGTTTAAACATACAGCGCTGTTTAATCCACGGTTACGATCTACTGGGGGAAGATATCTTTTAGGGACACATCACATCGAAATTAATAAGAAGTATCTAGATCAGCTGGGGGAAAGAGAGTTAATTGGGATTATTAAGCATGAGTTATGCCATTATCACCTTCATCTTGAGGGTAGAGGCTATCAGCACAAAGACCCTGAATTTAAGTCCTTATTAAAGAAGGTAGGCGCCCCTCGTTTCTGCAATCAACTGCCTGAAAGTAGTGTTAGACGTACTGTAAAGAAAGTTCTTATTTATCAATGCACAAACTGTAAGACAACCTATCATAGAAAAAGAAGTATTAACACTTCTAAGTATGTGTGCGGGAAGTGTAGAGGAAAATTATCAAAAGTTGAAGAAATTCAATTATAATTCTACGGAAATCAGGCAATAATCTTTATGTAAAAATAATGTTGACTTTATTGTTGCAGGTCATTATAATGTAAAGAGTCGATAGGGCAAACGCCTTATTGAGAAGTTCAATATTGTTATTCCGCAGTAGCTCAGTGGTAGAGCTATCGGCTGTTAACCGATCGGTCGTAGGTTCGAGTCCTACCTGCGGAGCCATTATGGGGAAGTACTCAAGAGGCTGAAGAGGCGCCCCTGCTAAGGGTGTAGGTCGGGTGACCGGCGCGAGGGTTCAAATCCCTCCTTCTCCGCCATATCATTATTAATTTCGGCCCCTTGGTCAAGCGGTTAAGACACCTCCCTTTCACGGAGGTAACACGGGTTCGAGTCCCGTAGGGGTCATCAGGGACGGGGAGTGAATCTGTTTCATTTCCTGTTTCTTAAAATTTTTAAAACCTTATTGGGCTATAGCCAAGCGGTAAGGCATCGCACTTTGACTGCGACATGCGTTGGTTCGAATCCAGCTAGCCCAGCCATTTGTGATTTTTTATCTTAGAATGAGCCATTAGCTCAGTCGGTAGAGCATCTGACTTTTAATCAGAGGGTCGAAGGTTCGAGTCCTTCATGGCTCACCATTCGATTATCATATGCGGGTGTGGCGGAATTGGCAGACGCACCAGACTTAGGATCTGGCGCCGCAAGGCGTGGGGGTTCGACTCCCTTCACCCGCACCATAAATTTCCTCTTGAATCAGATGAAGTTAGATGTTATGATTGATTCTGTCGCTAAATTAAATGCGGTCGTGGCGGAATGGCAGACGCGCTAGGTTGAGGGCCTAGTGGGGGCAACCCCGTGGAGGTTCAAGTCCTCTCGGCCGCACCAAAAAAAGTTATTGACAAACCTTAATGGTTTTGATATACTTTAAAAGTTGCATTATCAAATGCGCCCGTAGCTCAATTGGATAGAGCGTCTGACTACGGATCAGAAGGTTATGGGTTCGACTCCTTTCGGGCGCGCCATATATACGGGAAGTAGCTCAGCTTGGTAGAGCACTTGGTTTGGGACCAAGGGGTCGCAGGTTCGAATCCTGTCTTCCCGACCATTCAAATTTTATATTATGCGGGTGTAGTTTACTGGTAAAACCTCAGCCTTCCAAGCTGATGTAGTGGGTTCGATTCCCATCACCCGCTCCAGATTGTTCTTTGAAAACTAA
>NZ_JBALNF010000002.1:127803-204439 GCF_036962465.1 Neobacillus vireti | reverse complement strand
TAAAGGTGGACAAAAACTGACAGCATCAACCATTCATGTTCCCGGTGATATTTCGTCGGCAGCTTTTTTCCTTGTTGCAGGTGCCATTATCCCGGAAAGTGAAATTATCTTAAAAAATGTAGGATTAAATCCAACTAGGACTGGAATTATTGAGGTTATGCAGAAAATGGGAGCAAATTTAGAGATTGTTCAAGCGGCTACTAATGATTTTGAACCTGCAGGGGATCTCATTATAAAAACTTCAAATCTAAAAGGGACTATCGTAGAGGGAAGTTTAATTCCAAGACTAATTGATGAAATTCCAATTATTGCTCTCCTTGCTACACAAGCAGAAGGGACAACTATCATCAAGGATGCCGAAGAATTAAAGGTAAAAGAAACAAATCGTATCGATACAGTTGTTCAAGAGCTTGGAAAATTGGGGGCTGTTATTGAAGCCACAGAAGATGGTATGATCATCCATGGGAAATCCAAATTAACAGGTGGAAAAGTCTCCAGTCATGGGGATCATCGTATTGGGATGATGCTCGCCATCGCAAGCCTCTTATGTGAGGATGCTGTTGACCTCGAACAATCCGAGGCTATTTCTGTTTCCTACCCGAACTTTTTCACACATTTAAATAATCTAATTCGATAAAGCTGCCTTTGTGCAGCTTTTTGCTATTTATACGCTGTAATTAAAGTCATAGTTTTATCATTTTTAGCATAGCTTGTCTTAAGAAAAGTAAAAAGGTGGTGGACGATGTATATTATTGAAAATGCCAATATCCTTAAAGACAAGCAGATAACGATATCTTCACTTTTCATTGCTGATGAGCGAATAACAATGGTTAAAAAATGTACATCCCATGATCAGTACATGAGAATGAATGTTGAACCCTATATCATGACCCCTTCATATGTCCTTTTAAGTTCATCCATGCCTTATAAAGAATCCTTTCAAGCTTTAAAGTCCTATATATCTGAACATTTTTTATTAAAAGGTTGTACCACCATATTCACCTATGTTGACATATTGTACGAAAATCAACTGTTAGACAAAATAAATGAATTGAAGACGGCTTTAATCAGCAGTCCAATCGATTTTATTATTGGGGTTAAAATTTCCGCTAACCTGATTACCCCTTCCTTTATGAGAACCTGTAAAAAATTCAAAATTCCAGCCATTTTTGTTGAACTCCATGAGCTCGATGAATTAGAGTCAATTCCCTGGGGATGGGTTAGGGAGGCAATGTTTCCCTTTAATTGTCCATTAATTCCATTAATATCTTTCCCAGAAAAGAAGGAAGCTAGGATGGTTCTGTCGAAATGGAAAGATAGGATGGTAAAAGAAAAAATTCCAGCCTTATACGAGCCATTAGAAGAAAATCACCCCCTGTCCATTCCTATTCTTAATAAGATTGGTCTTTACCCGCAAAAAGGCAGCCTTATGACGGGAACTGAATTGAGTTATAATTTATATCTTATGGAAAAAGAAATCAGGAAGGTTGATGAAGGAAGTTTATTTCATTATCATAGTAATAGACTTGTAGTAACAGTTCACAAAGGAAAGGTTATTCGCTCGGGCAATAAAGTTTTATTTAGCCCGGGAAGTGGAGAATATGTAAAGGTGAGAACCCCATCTTATTTTTCATTGTAATTCTGGGAAGTAGAGGTATTAGCCAATGGAACGTGTAGATAAAATTATTCAAATGTTAGAAAACGGCCAACATAAAGAGGCATTAAATGAATATAATGATGTATTACAAAGCGGCAATCCGGAAGAAAAATTTCTTCTAGGGGAAGAACTGTACCATTATGGTTTTTTAGAAGAAGCAAAGGCACTGATGGAAAGTTTGCTAAAAATCTATCCTGAAGAAGGCGAGCTCCTTGTCCTGCTGGGTGAAATATTAGTTGAAGCAGGTGAAGAGGAAGAAGCAATTCTCGTTTTAGAGAAAATTTCAGAGCAAGATGCCCATTTTGCTCAGTCACTAGTATTACTAGCTGATCTTTACCAAATCCAAGGGCTTTATGAAGTATGCGAAAGAAAGTTATTAAAAGCCAAAGAGTTGCTGCCTGATGAGGTTATTATTGATTTTGCCTTAGGAGAGCTTTACAGTGAGCAAGGTGAAGTGATCAAAGCCCAGAATGCATATGAGCGAGTTTTAAGGGAAGAAGATGAAATTGCCGGAGTTAATATCAATGGAAGACTCGCTGATCTTTTAAGTGCCTCCGGAGCATTTGAAGAGGCTCTTTCCTTTTATGATCAGGCATTGAGAGAAAAGAAAGAGATTAATACTCTATTTGGTTATGCTTTTACTGCACTTCAAGCAGGATATAATCGGACAGCGATTGAAAGGTTTAATGAATTAAAAGAATTCGATCCGGAATATCATTCCCTTTATCTTCATCTAGCTAAGGCATATGAACGGGAAGAAGAACTTGAAAATAGTTTACAAGCTATTAAAGAGGGCATTAAACAAGATGAATTTAATAAAGAGTTATTTTTCTTTGGAGGTAAAATCAGTTTAAAGCTTGGCAACGAAGAGGATGCAGAGCAATATTTTCGTGAAGCTCTTGCACTAGACCCAGGATTTATGGAAGCTGCCATAACATTAAATAAACTTTTTTTCCGACAGGAAAGGTACGAGGATGTAATTGAATTAATCACCCAGTTGGATATTCATGGTGAAGAGGAGCCACAGCTCCTTTGGGATTCAGCTTTAGCCTACGATAAACTTGAAGAATATTCTTTCGCATTAGACAAATATGAAGGTGCATATACTTTTTTTAAGAATAATGAAACATTTTTACAGGATTACGGATATTTCCTTGTAGAAGAAGGAAAAAACGAACGTGCCGCCGAAATTTTTAAACAGCTGTTAATAGGGGATCCAACAAACGAAGAGTATCTGGATTTGCTTGAACGTCTTACCGATGTGAACATCTAAAAAAACTGATTATGCAGAGGAGGGAAACTATCATGGCAACCCCTGTTTCTGTCAACGAGAAGAAGGATTTTATTCGCTGGTTTTTAAATCATTATCAATTAAAAAGAAGAGAATGTGTTTGGATTTTAAACTATCTAATGAGCCACGATCAATTAATGGAGAAGGTACATTTTGTTGAGCAGGCACAATATTGTCCACGCGGTCTGATTATGTCTACACACTGTGTTGATAAAGTTCCGTTTCGGTTTTATAAGGAAAATGTCATGACAACCGATGCTGAAAAATCCTTTCATGATATTCGCCTGAACCGAGACGAGGATATTTTCATTCAGTTAAATTTTCATGCCTCTAATCAAGCCCATCAGTATGCAGCAGTTTTGGAGGAAAATCCGTTTGTTCCCAAGCATCTACAGGTAAATGAGAAGGATGGCATCGTCGCCGAACAATTATTGCAATACAGTATCGACCGTTTTCAGCGGGAAAAACTAATGGAGCTGATTGATGAAGCTCTCGACCAACAGGATCAGCAATTATTCCAAATGCTTACCGAGAAATTAAATAATTTATCTCAAACACAGGAAAAGGGAAGTCTGCGCTAAGCCGGCTTCCTTTTTCAATTTTTTCGCACTAGATCGCTTGTGAAGAATCTTTCAAAATATTCTACTTTATCTTTTATATTTTTGGGAGATAATGTTATGATAGAACTAGTGAATTAAAAAGGTTGGTGTAGTGAATGAAATGGATTCCACAAGAGGTTGAAACGTATTTAAATGCCAAGGAATACGTTGATACCGCGGTTATTCCAATTTACTCTTTATCGTTTGGAGAGGAGATGAAACAGTCAGCTGCGGCATTTGAATTCATTTCGCTTTTGACAGGTTATCTCGAAAGGCAGTTTACTGGAAGAATCTTAATGTTCCCTCCGTTTACTTATCTAAAAAACAATCATATGGATCAGGTAATAAGCGAATTACTAAAATGGGAAGAAACCGTTTTGAAAAGTGAATTTAAACACATTTTTTACATAACTTCTGAGCTGGATTGGCGAATGTTTGAAAATAGAATAGACGGCTCATTAATTTGGCTGCCAGCCCTGCCGCTTGGAAACATGAGTGAATCTCAAAAAATAGAGCTTGTTGAAAGTCAAGTCAAGCAATTATTATCGATTTTTACACAGAAATGGAGTAATAACGAGTAAAACAACCTATATTATATGTTTTTAAAATAGTATGATATTGACCTTGCTTTAAGATTGATATATCATTGTTATGTCCTAGTTTTATATGTGTTTAAATTGTGTCCGTTGGACTAAAAACTTATGAACAAGGGGGGGATAAGCTTGAGTAAAGAACGCGTTTCAAGACGTCAATTTTTAAACTACACATTAACTGGTGTAGGCGGATTCATGGCAGCTGGTATGTTAATGCCAATGGTAAGATTTGCTGTTGATCCTGTTTTAAAAGGAGAAGCAGCCGGAAATTTCATCGCGACCAAACAAAAGGTTTCTGAATTAACTGATGAACCAGTTCGTGTAGACTTTACCTTTAAACAAAAGGATGCATGGTATGAGTCAGAAGTTACGAACACTGCTTGGGTTTATAAGGATGGGGACAAAATTGTTGCCCTTTCACCAGTTTGTAAACACCTGGGCTGTACTGTCGGCTGGAATACGAACAAGGATCATCCAAACCAATTTTTCTGTCCATGTCATTATGGACGATACGAGAAGGATGGAACCAATATTCCAGGTACACCGCCGTTAGCCCCGCTTGATGAATACCCATACAAGGAAAAAGGCGGCTATCTATACTTAGGAAAAGCTGAACCACGGAAGGAGGCGTAATCATTGTTAAACAAAATTTACGATTGGGTAGATGAACGTTTAGATATTACGCCGCTGTGGCGCGATATCGCAGACCATGAAGTTCCTGAGCATGTAAACCCTGCGCATCATTTTTCAGCGTTTGTTTATTGCTTTGGGGGTCTGACATTCTTTGTTACTGTTATTCAAATACTTTCCGGCATGTTTTTAACAATGTATTATGTACCGGACATTAAGAATGCATGGGAATCGGTTTATTATCTGCAAAATGAAGTTGCATTTGGACAAATCGTACGTGGAATGCATCACTGGGGAGCCAGTTTAGTACTTGTAATGATGTTTTTACATACGTTGCGCGTCTTTTTCCAAGGTGCATATAAAAAACCTCGGGAATTAAACTGGATTGTCGGAGTACTAATTTTCTTCGTCATGCTCGGTTTAGGTTTTACTGGTTATTTATTACCATGGGATATGAAAGCGCTGTTCGCTACAAAAGTAGGTCTGCAAATTGCTGAGGCAACACCGTTCATCGGTTCTTACGTAAAAGTTTTACTTGCCGGCCATGAACATATTGTTGGTGCTCAAACATTAACTCGATTCTTTGCGATTCATGTATTCTTCCTACCTGCAGTGCTGTTTGGATTAATGGCTGCACACTTTATCATGATTCGTAGACAAGGGATCTCTGGACCGCTTTAAAAAACATTTTTTTCTGATAGTGTAAGAGTTATTACAGAAAAAGGAGGGGATTGCTCAATGCATCGCGGTAAAGGTATGAAGTTTGTCGGTGATTCACGTGTAATAGCACCAGAAATGCGCACACCAAAACTTCCGAAAGATTACTCTGAATATCCTGGTAAAACGGAAGCGTTCTGGCCTAACTTTCTTTTGAAAGAATGGATGGTTGGAGCAGTATTCCTTGTCGGCTATTTATGTTTAACAGTAGCCCATCCGGCTCCGCTTGAAAGGATAGCAGATCCAACCGATACAGGTTATATTCCATTACCAGACTGGTATTTCTTATTCTTGTATCAATTATTAAAATACTCATTTGCATCTGGTCCATATACGGTTATTGGTGCGATGATTATGCCAGGTTTAGCTTTTGGAGGGTTACTACTAGCTCCATTCCTTGATCGGGGACCAGAACGTCGTCCAAGAAAGCGTCCGTTCGCAACCGGGTTTATGCTGTTAGCACTTGCAGCCACTGTATTTTTAACATGGCAGTCAGTTGCAACTCATGACTGGGCAGCTGCAGAACGACAAGGTAAAATTGTTGCCAAGGTTGAAATTGACAAGAATAGTGAAGGATATAAAATCGCTAGCGCAAATACGTGTATTACCTGTCATGGAGACAGCTTCCAAGGTGGGGCCGGTGCTCCTACGCTAATTGGTACAGGCTTATCCGCAGAAGAAGTGGCTACGATTGCTAAAAAGGGTAAAGGCGGAAAGATGCCAGCAGGTGTTTTTAAAGGCACAGACGCTGAACTTAAAACGCTCTCTGAATATATCTCAGGTCTTGGAAAAAAATAATTGAATCAATAAAAGCTGACGGAAATTCGTCAGCTTTTTTCTTGAAAGGGGGAGTATTTGTGAGGTGGATTTATCCTCTCCTGTCTAATCGGTCAGTGATGAAACTTTTACTTCTTGTAAACATTGCTGGAACGATTTATGGATATTACTGGTATGGCTGGCAGTTACGAGAAACGCCGCCTGTGTTTCTTGCCTTTGTACCTGATAGTCCAACAGCGAGCTTATTTTTTGTCTTTGTCCTGCTGGCATTTTTACTGAAGAGAAATTGGCCGTTAATTGAAGCACTCGCAATCGTGACTTTGTTTAAATACGGGATATGGGCTGTAGTGATGAATATACTAGTTTTCATTGTTCAAGGAGAACTGGACTGGGTTGGCTACATGCTAATTTTCTCTCATTTTGCTATGGCTGTTCAAGGGATATTATATGCACCATTTTATCGATTTAAGGGCTGGCACTTAATAGTGACTGCGATATGGACAATCCACAATGATGTAATTGATTATGTTTTCTTTATGATGCCAAACTATCAAATGCTAGATAAATATATACCGCAAATTGGTTATTTTACCTTTTGGCTTTCATGTATCTCTATTGGCATCGCCTATTATTTAGGAATGAGGCCTGGTCGTTTTAAACTAAAAATTAATATCTGAAGATGGTCTAACCTTGTCCAACCTAACATACATTTTATTAGTAATGAAAGGGGGGACAAGGTTTGAAATTCAGATGGTTATCCTTTTTAGTAATGATCATGATGCTTACTCCCATAACTGTTTATGCCGAACAGCAATCGCCAATGGAGAAGCTCGATGATATCTCAGATGAAGCTCTCCAAATGGTGAAGTTTCAAAGATATGAGGATGCAAAAAAATTGCTTGATTATTTTTCAGATCAATTTACAAGCATTAAAGGGACAGAAGAACCGCTATCAATGGATGAGGTTAGAATTGTTAATACCTCCCATGATGAGGCAATGGAAGCGGCCGTAAGTCCCAATATGAAATATGAAGAAAGACTAAATAAACTAACTAAGTTCCGTCTTGTTATTGATGCATTAGCAACGAGTCATCAGCCTTTATGGACAGAAATGGAAGATCAAATCATGACTTCCTTTCACCAGGCAAAAGAAGCAGCTCTAATGGGTGATACCGCCCATTTTCATACCAATTTTAACACCTTCCTCTCCTTATATAATGTCATATATCCAAGTATGAAAATAGATGTTCCTGTGGAAAATATTCAAAGGTTAGATGCACGAATTGACTTTATTAATGAATATCGATCACAAATGGTTAATGATGTTAAAAGCCAGCAGGAACTTGATGCCCTTGACACTGACCTTAAAAATCTTTTTGCCAATATGGAAGAGGATGAGGCAGATCCATCGTTATGGTGGGTGATTATATCTACAGGAAGTATTATTATCATGACATTATCTTATGTAGGCTGGAGAAAGTATCAAGGAGATAAAGAACTGAAGAAAGGTCGTTCCAGAGACTTAAAAGATTGACGGGTCTAATCGGCTAGACATATACTAAAAACATCACGGGCTGATTTGGAGGTTACAATGTATCTAATTTACTTTGCAATCATTGTTTTAATTCCATTATGGGCACAAATGAGAGTGAAAAATACTTTTGCAAGATATTCACGTGTACCAACATCAACCAACCGACGAGGGGCTGATGTTGCGAGGGAAATCCTAAATGCAAATGGACTATATAATGTAGTGGTAGAGGAAGGCCGAGGGTTTTTAAGTGACCATTACGATCCCAGAAGCAAAGCGGTTCGTCTATCACCTGAGAATTACCATGGACATTCGATTGCAGCATCCGCTATTGCTGCCCATGAATGTGGACATGCCATTCAGGATGGAGAGAGATATACTTTCCTTCGCTTCCGTCACGCCTTAGTTCCAGTTGCAAATCTAGGTTCAAATGCTTCATGGATTCTTATTATGATTGGTATCTTTGCTCATTTAAGCGGGTTACTGTTGCTTGGAATTATTTTCATGGCCGCAGCTGTTCTATTTCAACTGGTTACGCTGCCAGTTGAGTTTAATGCTTCAAACCGGGCGATGAAACAGGTTGTTTCACTTGGATTAATCGGTAATCGGGAACAGAGAGAAGCAAGGAAGGTATTAAACGCAGCAGCACTTACGTATGTTGCTGCAGCCGCTGTGGCTGTATTAGAATTATTAAGACTTGTGTTAATTTTTACTGGAATGAATAGAAGTGACGATTAAAAAAATGTCCTCACAATGTGGGGACATTTTTTTATTGGCCAATCGGCATTTTATTTTCATCAAGGGTAAAACCCTCTCCGTGGACATCATGGACTACTGAGATAGACACGAAGGCATGCGGATCGACAGAGGTAACTAAATTCTTCAGTCGGATAATTTCATTTTTGGCCACAACACAATAGAGTACTTCACGCTCATTTTTTGTATAAGAGCCATAGGCTTTGAGAGCAGTTACCCCGCGATCCATTTCGGCCATTATTTTCGCAGCTATTTGTTCGTTTAGGTCAGATATAATCATTGCCCCTCTTGCCGAGTAAGCTCCTTCTTGAATAATATCAATCACCCGCGCACCGACAAAAACAGCTACTAACGTGTACATTGCTTGTTTATAATTTAAGTATGTAAACCATGAAATTGCAATTACACAGGCATCGAATAGAAACATTGTTTTTCCCATATTCCAGCCTGCATATTTTTGGACCAGTCTTGCAATAATATCTACCCCGCCGGTTGTACCTCCAAATCGAAAAATAATACCTAACCCAATCCCAGTGAAGGCTCCAGCAAATAAAGCAGCCAATGTTAAATCATGTTCTAACGGCATTTCAATTGAATTGCGCTGAAATATCCATAAAAAAATCGAAACTCCAATCGTTCCAATCATGGTATACAAAAAGGCATTCCGTCCCAATAGCTTCCATCCTATAAAAAACAAAGGAATATTAAGGATTAAGTTCGTATAAGAGGGATCCCATTTAAACAGGAAATAGACAAGTAATGTAATTCCTGTGAATCCTCCTTCAGCAAGTTTATTCTGCATATTAAAATTTACAAGTCCAAATGACATAATCGCGGAACCAATGAGGATAAACAGTATATTTTTTATTTTCATACCAAAGATCATAAGAATTTCGCCTCTTTTCTTTATTTCTCTATTATGGCGTTTCTAATTATAACCAATAAGGTAATGAAGAGCAATGCGAACTAGGAAAACCGCTTCTTTAAAGCGAAAACATTTGTAAAACAAGCGTAATTTAGCTAACATTATAAGGAATATTAATAAAAAGTAAATTGCCCGTTTACGAAAATGAGGTGGAGTGAAATGACTAACGGGAAGTCGATGAAAGAGCTTCAGAAGGAAGTAGATCAATACATAAGTCAATTTAAAGAAGGATATTTTAGCCCGCTCGCTATGCTTGCCAGGCTAACAGAGGAGCTTGGTGAACTGGCAAGGGAAGTTAACCATTATTATGGAGAAAAACCGAAAAAGTCGACGGAGACGGAAAAAGCAATTGAAGAAGAGCTTGGGGATCTCCTTTTTGTTATAATTTGTTTAGCTAATTCCTTAAACATTGATTTAGAAGAGGCTCATGACTATGTGATGAACAAATTTAATACCAGAGATAAAAACCGTTGGACAAGACTTGATCAAGAAGGTGTGGAGTGAAGATATGAATTCGATTAAAATTATCATTGCAGGCCCACGCGGTCGGATGGGCAGTGAAGCAGTTAAATTAGTCACTAATACAGGACACTTTGAACTAGTTGCCGCTGTTGACCATAAAAATGATGGAATGATGTTGAGTGATGTGGAAGGTTTTCAATCCATTCCTAATGTACCTGTTTATTCAGACATTGAAAAATGTCTTCTAGATATTGACGCAGATGTATTAATTGACTTAACGACCCCTGAAGTAGGTATGTACCACGCAAAAACGGCACTTGAACATAATGTTCGTCCAGTTGTTGGAACGACTGGATTTAGCAAACAGGATTTGGAGGAGCTTGAGAAGCTTTGTCTAGAAAAAGAACTTGGCTGTATCATTGCACCAAACTTTGCGGTTGGTGCTGTATTAATGATGAAATTCTCACAAATGGCAGCAAAATACTTTGGAGATGTTGAGATCATTGAGATGCATCATGATCAGAAACTTGATGCACCATCAGGAACCGCGGTAAAAACAGCAGAGTTGATTTCTGCTGTAAGAGAAGGTAAAAAACAAGGTCATCCAAATGAAAAAGAAACCATTACAGGAGCAAGAGGCGGAGAATACGATGGAATGCATATTCATTCTGTTCGTTTGCCAGGACTAATTGCCCATCAACAAGTATTATTTGGTTCTGATGGACAGACATTAACGATTCGTCACGATTCCTATAACCGTGGGTCTTTTATGTCAGGTGTAAAAGTTGCGGTTGAAACTGTTATGAAGAACAATACTTTTGTTTATGGACTTGAAAATATATTAGATTAGGGGCAAGGATATGAATATAGCATTAATAGCACATGACCAAAAGAAAAATGACTTAGTACAATTCGTTACAGCCTATCGAGGCATTTTTGCCAAACATACCTTATATGCCACTGGAACGACAGGATCAAGGATTAATGAGGCTACAGGATTAGATATAACCCGCTTTAAGTCCGGACCTCTTGGCGGAGACCAAGAAATTGGAGCAATGATTGCCAAAAATCAAATGGATGCCATTTTCTTTTTCAGAGATCCATTAACCGCGCAGCCACATGAACCTGATGTAACAGCGTTAGTAAGACTTTGCGATGTCTATTCGATTCCGTTGGCTACAAATATGGGTACGGCTGAATTACTCATTAGAGGATTAGAAATGGGATTGTTGGAATGGAGAAATGTAGCTAAAGAGAATGGTGATGTAAATGAAGCTTAATCAATTACATATCCTCGCATTTGGTGCACATGCTGATGATGTAGAGATTGGTATGGCTGGCACCATTGCGAAATTAGCGGAAGAAGGAAAACAGATAGGTATTTGTGATTTAACTGATGCTGATTTATCTTCCAATGGAAATGTAGTGCTAAGAAAAGAGGAAGCGGGCAGAGCGGCAGAAATTTTAGGTGTATCAGTCCGTACTTCGCTAGGTTTTCCTGATCGAGGGTTATTCTTAAAAGAAGAGTATATTCAAAAGGTTGCCGAAACCATTCGAAAGTATAAGCCAAAGATTGTGTTTGCTCCATATTCGGAAGATCGGCATCCGGATCATGGGAATTGTGCGAAAATTGTCGAGGAAGCCGTATTTTCTGCTGGGATTAGAAAATACCAAACAGATGAATGGAACGAACCTCATCGCGTGGAAAAGATGTATTTTTATATGATCAACGGATTTCATAAACCTGATTTTACTTTTGATATTACGCCAGTGATCGATAAAAAGCTGGCCTCCCTAAGGGCCTATAGAAGCCAGTTTGAATTAACAGCGCAAAGTGTTCAAACACCGCTTGTGAATGATTATATCGAAACAGTTGAATCAAGAGAAAGAATGTTTGGAAAACTGGTGGGAGTGTCTTATGCTGAGGGGTTTAAGACTAAGGTTCCGCTTGTTTTGAAACATGATTTACTAGGAGAAGAACCATGCGGAAACTAAAAATTGGAATTACCTGCTATCCGACTGTTGGCGGGTCGGGAGTTGTAGCCACCGAATTAGGGAAAATGCTTGCTGAGAAGGGGCATGAAATCCACTTCATCTCGTCAAGTCTACCTTTTCGGTTAAATAGGATGTACCATAATATCCATTACCACCAAGTCGAGGTTAATCAATATTCAGTATTTCAATACCCCCCATATGATATTGCATTAGCGAGTAAAATGGCAGAAGTAGCTGATCGTGAAAAATTGGATATTCTCCATGTCCATTACGCGATTCCCCATGCTGTTTGTGCTATATTAGCGAAGCAAATGTCAAAAAGGGAAATTAAGATTGTCACAACTCTTCATGGGACGGATATTACAGTTTTAGGGTATGATCCATCATTGACTGATGCAATTAAATTCGGAATAGAAAAATCAGATAGTGTCACTGCAGTTTCGACAGCATTAGTTAATCAAACCTACGAACTTATTAATCCTGATAAGCAAATCGAAACAGTATACAATTTTATTGATGAAAGAATTTATCATAAAACAGCGGACACCTCCTTAAAAGCACAATTACAAATAAGTGATGAGGAAAAGGTGGTTATCCATGTCTCAAACTTTCGGGCTGTGAAGAGAGTTACGGATGTTATAAAAACATTTGCTAAAATTTCTGCGGTCATGCCAGCCAAACTACTGCTAGTAGGTGATGGCCCCGAAATGACTATAGTATGTAAACTTGTAAGGCAGCTCGCGATTCAAGAAAAAGTAATCTTTCTAGGAAAACAAGAAAATTTAGAGGAGCTATACTCAATTAGTGATTTAATGCTTCTGTTATCTGAAAAGGAAAGCTTTGGTCTCGTTGCCTTAGAGGCTATGGCGTGCGGTGTACCTTGTATCGGGACGAATGTAGGCGGTATCCCGGAAGTCATTCAGCAGGGTGTTTCTGGGTATATTAGTGAGGTTGGCGATATCGAGGATATTTCACGAAAAGCTATATCGCTATTAAACGATTTAGACCTGCATCAAAAAATGTCATTTGAGGCATTGAAAACTGTTAAAACAAAATTTAAGGCAGAACATATTGTGGATCAATATGAGCAGATTTACGCGAAGTTATTGAATTAAGGTGAATGAGATGAACGAACCTTTTTTATCAGCCGTTCCAATTATTAAACAGCTTGAGGATTCAGGGTTTCAAGCCTACTTTGTAGGCGGATCTGTAAGAGATTATCTTTTAAACAGATCAATTAGTGATGTAGATATTGCTACATCGGCCACACCAAATGAAGTGAAAGAAATCTTTCCAAGGACCGTCGATATTGGGATAGAACACGGAACTGTGCTAGTCCTTTTCCAAAATAAATCCTACGAGATTACCACCTTTAGGACAGAGGGAGAGTATCAGGATTATCGGAGACCAAAAGAGGTTTCCTTTATACGAAATCTTAATGATGATCTCAAACGCCGTGATTTTACTATGAATGCGATTGCCATGGATCGAAATGGTATGATTATTGATCCATATAATGGATCAGCTGCTATTCAAAATAAGGTTATCAAGACTGTCGGATCTGCAAATGAGCGTTTCCAGGAAGATGCTTTAAGGATTATGAGGGCTGTACGATTCGTCAGCCAGCTTTCATTTGCAATTGAGGAAGAGACGTTTCAAGCAATAGCAAAACTTGTTCCCTTGTTAAAAAACATAGCGGTAGAACGAATTAGAGCAGAGTTTGAAAAACTGCTTGTTGGCGAAAATGCTAACACGGCCATTGGGATCCTGCTTGATACCCATTTATATGTTTATCTGCCAAGTCTAAAAGACCATAGAAATCAGCTTGAAAGATTCAGCTCCTTTCCATTTAAAGGGCTTAATAAAATTGAGATGTGGTCGTTACTTCTCTTTACTTTAAAGCTTAAAGATAGGTCTATTGAGGTCTTTTTAAGAGAATGGAAGCTTCCAGTGAAAGAAATTAAAGAGATTCAACAAATCTTGTCTTACTTAGAAAAAAGAATGGAGCAGGAATGGACTATTTATGATCTATATTCAGCGGGTAGAGCTGCCTTGACCTCTACTGAAAAGCTCTATGGTGTTCTTAAAGGTCTAACCGAGAAGGATACACTTTTGAAGTGGTTACAGATTTATGAAGAGCTGCCAATAAAGGAGCGCAATGATATAAATGTGACCGGTCGCGATATCATGGAATGGTTTCAAACCGAAGGAGGACCTTGGTTAAGGGAAACTCTTTTAAAAGTAGAGTGTGCCATATTAGTGGGTGACATCCAAAACGACAAAGAAAAGATTAAGGGGTGGCTACTTAGGTGCAGTCAGAAATAAGAAAGAAACTACTCGATGCTTTCACAAATGCTGGCGAATCTTTTCTATCAGGTCAGTATTTAGCAGAACTAATCGGCTGTTCAAGAACGGCTGTTTGGAAGCATGTGGAGGAATTAAGAAAGGAAGGCTTCACACTAGAAGCGGTAAGAAATAAGGGGTATCGGATTGTTAAAACTCCAGAGCGAATTACAGCTGATGAAATTCGACTGGGACTCTTAACCAACTTTATTGGGAAAAATATTCATTATGAAGAAAGTGTAGAATCTACTCAAAAGATTGCCCATAATCTATCAAATGAAGGTGTACCAGAAGGAACGGTCGTTATTGCCGAAGAGCAACGGTCCGGTAAAGGAAGAATGAACCGAAGCTGGCATTCACCAAAGTATAGTGGAATTTGGATGAGTTTAATTCTAAGGCCGAATATTCCTCTGACAAAAGCCCCTCAGCTAACGCTATTAACTGCAGTGGCTATCGTACAGGCAATCGAAGAAGTCACAAATCTGGAGCCTTTGATTAAGTGGCCCAATGATATATTACTGAATGGTAAAAAAATTACGGGTATCTTAACAGAGCTTCAAGCGGAGGCAGACCAGATTCATTCTGTTATTATTGGTATGGGGATAAACGTTAACCAAAATATAGAAGACTTTCCGTCAGAGCTTCATACCAAGGCAAGCTCACTTTTGATTGAAAACGGCTCACCTATTTCCCGGGCAGAATTAATCAAGAGTATTTTTAAGCACTTTGAAAAATTATATTTGCTTTACCTCGAGCAAGGTTTTTTTCCTATTAAACTTTTATGGGAAGGATATGCGATTAGCATAGGTAAAAACCTAACCGCTAGAACACTAACCAATGTGATTGAGGGAAAGGCATTAGGAATAACTGATGATGGTGTTTTAAAATTAGAAGATAAGACAGGATTTATTCACCATATTTATTCAGCAGATATTGAGATAAGATGATAAAATATTTTTGTAAGCGCAAGTACCAAAAAGGTTCTTGCGCTTTTCTATTATCTAGCGCTCTAGCGCTTTAACAAGGCTCTTGCGCTTTTTGTATAACATGCTATAATTTCCTTGGGCAGTATCTCCTCAGAACTGCACCTTTTAGGGAATAATAACTTACAATTAAAAAGGTTTCTGCCTAGATCCGTACAACGGACCGGGACAGAGGGATGAAGATGCACATGAGTAACGATTGAGATCCTCTGCCTTAAGAAGGATCTTTTTTATTTGCTCTTAATTGGCGTTTTATCACCTCTCCCAATATTTAAGGAGGGAATAATGATGAAGCAAACCACTGACTTTTTAAAAATGAAAGAAAACAATGAAAAAATTGTCATGCTTACCGCCTATGACTATCCATCTGGAAAACAAGCAGAACAGGGCGGAGTTGACATGATTCTCGTCGGAGATTCACTTGGCATGGTTGTTCTAGGTTATGACTCAACGATCCCCGTGACGATGGAAGACATGATTCATCACACCAAAGCAGTAAAACGAGGGGCAAAAGATACCTTTATCGTGACAGACCTGCCATTCTTAGCCTATCACCTTTCCGTTAGAGATACTCTGATCAATGCTGGCAGGCTGATGCAAGAAGCGGGAGCTCATGCCGTTAAATTGGAAGGGGCAGATGGTGTAATTGAAAAGATATATGCTTTGACACAAGCAGGTATTCCCGTATGCGGGCATCTCGGTTTAACACCTCAATCGGTTGGTGTATTAGGCGGTTATAAGGTACAGGGAAAAGATGCTCATGCCGCCCAAAAACTATTAGAAGATGCTAAAAAGGTTGAGGAAGCTGGAGCCTTTGCGGTTGTGCTTGAATGTGTTCCTAAACAGCTGGCAGAGGAAGTAGCTAAGTCTATTTCTATCCCTGTCATTGGAATTGGAGCTGGGCTAAATGTAGATGGACAGGTTTTGGTTTATCACGATCTATTGGGCTATGGTGTTGAAAGGGTGCCTAAATTCGTGAAGCAATACCATTCTGTAAACCCATTTATGATTGAATCTATTCAAGCTTATACAACTGAAGTGAAAAAAAATCAATTTCCGGAAGATAAACACTCCTTTACGATGAAGGAAGAGGAACTGAAAGTTCTTTATGGAGGAAAAAAATGAGGGTCATAACAACCATTCATGAGATGCAGAATGTAATACTAAAACATAAAGAGTTGGGAAAGTCGATCGGATTTGTTCCTACCATGGGCTTTCTTCATGAGGGCCACTTGGCTCTTATCTCTAAGGCAAGAAAAGAAAATGATGTCGTAGTAGTAAGTATATTTGTTAATCCTTTACAATTCGGACCGAAGGAGGACTTTTCTTCCTATCCCCGTGATTTTGACCGAGATCGTGCTTTAGCAGAAGGTGAAAAGGTTGATTACCTCTTTTATCCTTCGGTTGAGGAGATGTATCCTCGAGAACCATCTGTTAAAGTGGTCGTTCAGGAACGAACCAATGTACTATGCGGGAAGTCACGCCCAGGTCATTTTGACGGGGTTGCCACAGTTATTACCAAGCTATTTCATATCATGATGCCTTCACGAGCCTATTTTGGTAAGAAGGACGCTCAGCAAGTAGCCGTGATAGATGGATTAATTTCCGATTTTAATTTTCCCGTGCAGTTAATACCGGTTGACATTGTTCGAGAAATGGACGGGTTAGCAAAAAGTTCACGAAATGTTAACTTATTACCGGAAGAGAGAGAACAGGCTCCAATTATATATAAAAGTCTGCAAACAGCAAAAAAGGCAATTGATAAAGGTGAAGTAAATCCTGCTGTTCTCACTAATATGATCAAAGAATTGATTACAACTGAGTCTAATGGGGAAATAGATTATGTTGAAATTCTTTCTTATCCATTTCTAAAACCATTGGAAAAAATAGAAGGTTTTATTATTATTGCTGTTGCTGTAAAATTTTCGAAGGTAAGATTAATCGACAATATCATGATTCAAATAGATTAGAAAAGCTTCACAAGAGGAGGAATAAACTTGTTTCGTACTATGATGAATGGCAAAATCCATCGTGCAACCGTCACTGAAGCCAATTTAAATTATGTTGGCAGTATTACGATTGATGAAGATATCATTGATGCTGTTGGAATGGCAGCAAATGAAAAGGTACAAATTGTGAACAATAATAATGGAGCCAGGTTAGAAACGTATATTATTCCAGGTGAAAGAGGGAGCGGAGTCATTTGTTTAAATGGTGCAGCTGCTAGGCTTGTTCAAGTGGGTGATACGGTGATTATTATTTCTTATGCATTGGTACCGGATGAAAAAGTTAAAACTCATAAACCAAAAGTAGCTATTATGGATGAAAATAATCAGATTAAAGATCTTCTACATGCAGAACCTGCACTTACCATTTTATAAGGTCCCCATTTTTGGGGATTTTTTTATTATTTTAAAAATCCAGTAGACAATGGTAGAATTTAAATCATTATGGAAAAGTAATGTTGCCGTTTAATGAACGAAGGTTTGGGGTGTAACAAATGTTAAATAAATTTGTTGTGATTGATTTAGAGACAACGGGTAATACACCAAAAAAGGGTGATAGAATTATTCAGTTTGCGGCTGTCGTGATAGAAAACGGAAAAATCACCGAACAGTTCTCGTCGCTGATCAATCCTCAAAAACCAATTCCAGTCTTTATCGAAGAATTAACTGGAATCAATGATGAAATGGTTAAGGATGCACCATTATTTACTGAAATTACCGAAAAGGTTCAATCGTTGTTAGAAGGGGCCTATTTTGTTGCTCATAACGTTCTGTTTGATCTTTCCTTTCTTCAAGAAGAATTACTTCAAGCTGGATCGGGAGGGTTTTATGGGTCCGTTTTAGACACCGTGGAAATGGCCAGAATTCTCTATCCCACAGCAGACAGCTATAAGCTTTCAGATTTGGCTGAGAAAGAAAATCTTTCCCATGACAGACCACATCAGGCAGATAGTGATGCCTTGGTGACAGCCGAACTTTTTTTAATTCTGTTAAGACGGCTATCTTTATTACCGGTGATTACGGTAAGACAGCTAACCCAGTTATCTGGGGGATTAAAAAGTGATCTTCAGTTGTTCCTTGAAGAAGTGGGTGAAACATTCGAAGGTCCAGCCCAATCGGATTCAATTGAAATCCTAAATGATATTGCATTAAAAAAAGAATCTATTGAAAAGGGAATCGAAAACTTAGAGAAGGAAAATGTTAAGTATCCAGAAGGTGACGAAGAAAAGGTTGAGATCATTCAAAATAGCATAAATTCTTTTGTGAAGCGTGCTGGACAATTCAAGATGATGGATACCGTCTATGAATCCCTTCGACTTTCTAGGCATACGCTAATTGAGGCCGGAACAGGCGTGGGTAAATCGCTTGGTTATCTTTTGCCTATAGCTTATTTTGCTAAGCAAAATAATCAGCCCATTATAGTGAGTACCCATACCATTCAACTCCAAGAACAACTTTTAAGCAAAGAAATTCCCTTACTAACAAAAATTCTTCCATTTGAAATAAAAGCAGTTCTATTAAAAGGCAGGAATCATTATTTAAATTTAGAAAAATTTCACCAAACATTGATGGATGAAAACGACAATTATGATACTACCTTAACAAAAATGCAAATTCTAGTGTGGTTAACGGAAACGGTGACAGGTGATCGGGATGAGTTAAATCTATCGAGCGGGGGCCAATTTTATTGGAATAAAATAAGGGAAGAACAGACGAGCCTATATGAGGATAAGGGCTGGCAGGACAGAGATTTTTATCAAAAGGCTAAAAGGAATGCCCAATCGGCAGATATTATCATCACAAATCATTCCTTGTTATTAAATGATATAAAAGGCGGAGGTTCGATTTTACCTGCTTCCGATTATGTGGTGATTGATGAAGCTCATCATTTGGAGAAAGTAGCAAGCAGGTACTTTGGCTATACATTAGATTATTTATCTACCCGTTTGCTCTTTAGTCAATTTGGTACCTATGAGCAAAAACAACTCTTTTATGATATGGAACAACTGACATCACGACTTCCTGCTGCTAAAACCCAATTTGTTACTACCTTTGAATTGAATCAATTGGTATTGGATGTACATTACGAGCTGGATGAGTTTTTTAAATTAATGGCACTTTATGCAAAAACAAAGGCAGCAAATAAAAAAGGGACATATCGTATCAAAGTTCGATATAACTCCAATGATGGCGGCAGAGAAAGAAAAGCGCTCGTCCATAGTGCCGAGAGGTTGTCTTTTTTACTTAAGGACCTAATCAATGAAATAGACAGTCGACTTAATTGGCTAAAAGCTGAGAAAAATACATTATCCATTCCTGAACTACATCAAGTGGAGGATGCGTTTGGATTTATAGCTGAGCTTGATGAATTTCGAACCATATTGATTAGCTGTTTTATTAAAGATTCAAAGGAAGTAAAATGGATTGAAATGGATACCCGTTCACCACAAAATATAACAACCTTTTTAGCTCAGCCAGCTACTGTTGCTGTACACTTGAAAGAGAAGTTCTTTCAAAACAAGAAGGCGGTAATCCTAACTTCAGCAACCCTATCCGTTAATCATTCTTTTGAATATATCATGAGAGAACTCGGTCTTGAGGCAAACGCTACTGTTCAAGTGAGTATTCCCTCACCATTTGTGTATAAAGACCAGGTTCAACTGCTCATCCCTGAGGATTTACCGGAAATTAACTCCGTCTCACTAGAGGAGTATGTTATTGGGATTACCGAACATATCATCACCATTGCTGAGGCTACAAAAGGCAGGCTGCTCATTCTTTTTACTGCTTTTGATATGCTCAAAAAAACGTATGAACTAATAAAAGAAAGTGGTTTTCTTCATGAATATGTGTTAATCGCTCAAGGTATTTCAAGTGGAAGCCGTTCTCGATTGACAAGAAATTTTCAGCGCTATGAAAAGGCCATCTTGTTAGGTACAAGCAGCTTTTGGGAAGGAGTAGATATCCCAGGTGAAGACTTATCCTGCCTTGTAATTGTCAGGCTGCCATTTAGTCCTCCAGATGAACCTTTGACAGAAGCTAAGTGTCAATTGATTGTCCAACAGGGAAGGAATGCTTTTTCCGATTACTCACTACCAGAGGCTATCCTTCGTTTTAAACAAGGCTTTGGCCGGCTCATTAGGACCGAAACGGATCGCGGAGTAATCATTGTATTTGATAGAAGAATCGTTACAACACAGTACGGAAAGGCCTTTTTGAAATCAATCCCTCCAGTCCCTGTCAAAAAGGGGAAAATGACAGAATTAGCGTCGTTTATCCAAAAATGGTTATGATAAAATTTGGAAAATAACACATCCTATTATTATCTGGGAGGAATGTGTATGAAAATATTGCTTATGATTTTGGCTTTATTGATTCCAAGCAGTATGACAGTGAGAGCAGAAACAACACTGCCTGCCGAGGTTGAAAAAATTGATGTGAAATTAACGGAACATCAAGCAGCAGTCACCTTTTTAGGCTTGGCTACAGGTGAAGCAACGCTTGTGCAAGGTCCTAATGACGAAAATATTTTAATAAATATCGGGGGGCAGGGGGAAGTTTCTGAGTTAGAAGGATGGCTTTCACTTTATAATGTTAAGAATCTCTCTACATTAATTTTAACGAACGATAACGAAAAGGTATCGAAGGAGAAAATTGATAAGTTAATTAACAAATATAAAATTAAAGAAATTATTACCACGCCTGAAGTTTCTACATTTTTAAGCAGAGAAATATCCAATCAAATACCTGTTACCGTTTGGAAAGAAGGTACAAAGAAAGAAATCCTTCCTGACATGTTTGCTGATGTTCAATTCCTTGGGAATGAACAACATGAAGGGTTGGATTTGATGCTGCACTTTTTTAAACATAACTTATTTTTAATGACTTCCTTTAGTCAAAAGGCGGAACAAAAATTTATAGCAAAGCATTTAGAGGATGTTCATGTCTTTAAAATACCCTATAGACTTACAAACGACTCCTTGTCTGATCAGCTTATCCAAACACTAAATCCGCAAATATCCATCCTTGTTGGAGCAGAGGAAGATCAGTTGGATCAAGATTTACTGCGTGACCTGCAAGGCATTTGGTCTGAAGTGTATTTAACAAAAAAACATGGGACTGTCACCATAAAATTTACAGAATCAAATTACGAAATTATCACCATTCCATTAAAGGATGACGAATAATTTTTTTGAAAAACTGAAAAAATTGTCTATTTTGATGAAGATTGATAACACATCTTGATTTATCCTGTTATAATAATTTAGAAAGATTCATGATATAGAGGTTTAACTATAAAAGTACATAAAGAAGTGAGAAAGAAAGATGAAAAAATGGATTTTCATTCCCTTATTTGCATTAATTCTCATCATCGGATTGTTTATAAAAGTCTATTTTTCTTCTGTACAACCGGTTAAAGCGGCTGAAAAAAAGGCTGTTTCACTAGCCAGAGATAAGGTGCAGTTGAGTGAAGTGGATGACTTTCATATATACAATGGCATTGAGACAGTTAATGTGATTGAAGGGAAAAATAAAAACGGCAGTAAAGTAATCGTTTGGATTCCGGAAAAGAGTAAAAAGGTTATCATTAAAAAGGCCAAAGATGGAATCACTAAAGAAGAAGCAATTCAAAAGTTATTGCAGGAAAAACAACCCAAGAAAATTATTTCAGTGCGGCTTGGTATGGAAAAAAATATTCCAATGTGGGAAATTTACTACCGTTCTGAAAATAATTTAATAAATTATTACTATGTTCACTTTGAAACCGGTGAATGGCTGAAAAAAGTTGAAAATCTATAGCTAGTGGAGATCGGAGGAAAGAGATTATGGCAATCAAACTTGCAAATCGGGTAATGGCACTTACGCCATCTACTACGTTAGCTATCACTGCAAAAGCAAAAGAATTGAAAGAAAAAGGGGAAGATGTTATTGGTTTAGGGGCAGGGGAACCTGACTTTAATACACCCCAGCACATATTAGATGCCGCTGTACAATCAATGAACGAGGGGCATACAAAGTATACTCCTTCGGCGGGTCTGCCTGCCTTAAAAAAAGCAATTATTAATAAGTTTGAGGCTGACCAAGGATTAGTCTACAAACCTAATGAAGTAATTGTAGGTAATGGGGCAAAGCACGTCTTATATACATTATTTCAAGTTATACTCAACGATGATGATGAGGTAATCATTCCAACACCTTATTGGGTCAGCTATCCTGAGCAAGTAAAGTTAGCAGGTGGTGTGCCAGTCTATGTAGAAGGACTGGAACAAAATCATTTTAAAATTACACCTCAGCAATTAACGGAAGCGATTTCGGATAAAACAAAAGCCGTGATTATAAATTCACCAAGCAATCCGACAGGGGTTTTATACACGGAACAAGAACTTTTAGAATTAGGGAAAATTTGTTTGGCAAAAGATATTTTGATTGTTTCAGATGAAATTTATGAGAAGCTTGTCTACTTCGGTGCGAAACATGTTTCAATTGCTCAGCTCTCACCTGAATTGAAGGAGCAAACCATTGTCATCAATGGGGTATCCAAATCTCATTCAATGACTGGCTGGAGAATTGGCTATGCTGCAGGTAATAAACAAATCGTTGAGGCCATGACCAATCTTGCCAGCCATAGTACATCCAATCCGACCACAACAGCCCAATATGCGGCAATAGCGGCTTACAATGGTACACAGGAACCTGTTGAAGAAATGAGACAGGCATTTGAGAATAGATTAGAGATTATCTATGATAAATTAGTTGCAATCCCTGGATTTACCTGTGTGAAGCCACAGGGTGCTTTTTACCTTTATCCAAATGTAAAGAATGCAGCAGAGATAACAGGATTCAGTAACGTTGATGACTTCGTTGAGGCCCTGCTCGTCGAAGCTAAAGTTGCAGTTATTCCAGGTTCAGGTTTTGGGACTCCAGATAATATCCGCCTATCCTATGCAACTTCCCTAGAACAATTAGAAAAAGCTGTGGAACGAATTGATCAATTTGTTAAAGCAAAGGTTAAAAGCTAAACTATTATTGTAATTTTAAAAGTCTGCAACTTGCAGACTTTTTGTTTTTCCTTTCCAAAGTTGGATTCCTAATACTCTTACTCGAATAGTTGGTTCATGTTATACTAATCTAGAGGTGTAGAAACATGAAATCAAATATAGTGGCTTGGATGCAGCAAGGGAACATTACGATTCCTACATTGCTGTTTTCAGAATATCGAAATCTGAACTTAAATGAGACGGAACTTGTTCTTTTATTAAATATTATTACTTTTATTGAAAAAGGAAATGAATTTCCTACTCCAGAAGAGCTATCAGGTTTAATGACAGTATCCATTGCTGAGTGTCATGACATGCTAAGAAGGTTGATACAAAGAGGCTTTATTGAAATAATTGATCAATATAGTAATGAAGGCATCCGCTTTGAAAAATATTCTGTAAAGCCATTGTGGGAAAAACTAGTTGATCAGTTTTTGTTAAATGACCAGGTAACAAGACAAACTGAACAGAAAAATGAAGAAACTGACGTATATACTTGTTTCGAAAAGGAATTTGGCCGCCCGCTTTCTCCATTTGAGTGTGAATCGCTTGGGATGTGGATGGATGATGACCATCATGACCCAATTATCATAAAAGCTGCGCTTCGTGAGGCAGTGATGTCAGGAAAATTAAACTTCCGTTATATAGATCGAATTCTTTTTGAGTGGAAGAAAAATGGGATTAAAACCATTGAACAGGCTAAAAATCATGGGCGTAAGTTTAGGCAAAAACAAACGGATAAAACACAACCTAAGAATGAGGCCCATCAGCCGTCTGTCCCTTTTTATAACTGGTTAGAGCAAAAATAATAGTCAATAGAACGAGGGGTAATACTCTCGTTTTCTTTCATTTTATAAGTAGCAGGTGAGATCAATGCTGAATAATACTCAAATTCGTTATTGCTTAGATGAAATGGGTAATCTGTTTCCAGATGCACATTGTGAGTTGAACCACTCTAATCCATTTGAACTTGTTATTGCTGTTTCATTATCAGCACAATGTACTGATGCCCTTGTAAATAAAGTAACTAAGCGGTTATTTGAAAAATATAAAACCCCAGAAGATTACTTAAATGTATCACTTGAAGAACTTCAAAACGATATTCGCTCCATTGGCCTATATCGAAATAAAGCAAAAAATATTCAGAGTTTATGCAGAATGTTAATAGAAGAATATAACGGTATTCTTCCAAAAGACAGAGATGAGTTGACTAAACTGGCGGGGGTTGGCAGAAAAACGGCCAATGTCGTCGTTTCAGTAGCTTTTAATATACCAGCTATTGCAGTAGATACACATGTGGAAAGGGTTAGTAAACGCCTTGGGATTTGCCGGTGGAAGGATTCCGTACTTGAAGTGGAGAAAACGTTAATGAAGAAGGTTCCAAAGGAAGAATGGTCCCTAACACACCATCGATTAATCTTTTTTGGACGTTATCATTGCAAGGCACAAAATCCACAATGTCCAAGCTGTCCGTTATTAGAGCTGTGTCGGGAAGGTAAAAAGAGATTAAAAGGTAAGGCTGCAGTAAATGAATAATCGACGAGAAGCAGCAGCAGCAATACTGGCTGAGTGGGGAATCATTCAAAGCCAACTTGTCCCCAAATTTCGTGCTCGTGATCAAAAAGACACGAAAGAATGGATGGAAAAGGGAATCAACCTTTTCCTGGAATTTTTATATCTTACAAATCATGAAACCTTCCTATCTAGTAATGAAATTAGCTATGACCAGTTTTTATACAAGCCGGTTAATTTAGAAGAAAGAATCGATTTTATAAATTCCAGACCCGGTTTATACCATTCCTATCGGCAGCTTTCTGAATTAATGCTTGAGCAGGAGAAACAATTTGTAAAGAGCAATATCATAAAAAAATCGCCTAGGTCATTAACCTAGACGATTTTTTTAGCTTATTGGCTATTCGTTCCTCCACGATTTCCTGTACTTTGATTCGGAGGAGGAGTTACAGGGGTTGTAACCGGGGGAGTAGCCCCTCCTTGGCCAGTATTCCCGGTATTCCCGGTATTCCCAGTATTTCCAGTATTACTTCCACTTCCAGTCCCATTGCCATTGGTAGTCCCGTTTTCATTTCCGGTCCCATTTCCGTTTTCAGTACCAGTCCCATTTCCGGTCCCATTGCCATTTTCAGTACCAGTTCCATTTCCGGTGCCATTGTTGTTTTCGGTACCAGTCCCGGGGGTAGTTCCTGTTCCTTGGTCAGTCTGTCCTTCACTCTGTGGTATATCAATGGAGGTATGAACAGCATCACTCTTATTCGTTCCACTAAAGGCAAAGATAGAAATAGTATATTTTTCTCCAGGGTTAGCTTTAAAGGTTAAGCTGTTGCCAGTTTGAACAGTATGATTCGAATTGGTACCGTCAATCGTGACATCAAATTGAATATCTTTGTTTGCAGCATTGTTATAATCCCATGAAACGACAACATTTCCGTTCGTATTATCATACTTAGCAGCAACATTTGCAGGTGCTGAAAGCTTGTTATATTTTTCAGATACTCTTTTAGGTGCATGCCCTTTAACCGCGTATTCAATTGATACCTGACTACTAGGTGTATACTGGCTAGCCAATACAGGAGGCATGGTGCCTTTTTCAATTCTAACCTTTTGGACACTATTCGGCATTTTAAAATCTGGAGTGTTAATGTCCTTAGATACATATGCCATTAAATTCTTAAATAGCAGCTGAGCAATTCTTTGATTGCTGCCTTCCGCCGTAATTGGAGTTTTCCGGCTTTCATATCCCGTCCAAATGGAAGCAGTATAATTGGTCGTATAGCCGGTAAACCAAGCATCCGGAACGGAACTGCTATTTATATTCCATTCAGCCATTTCTTGATCTGTATAGTTTGTAGTTCCTGTTTTTCCTGCTATTGGAAGACCTGGAACTTTAGCCCTTGTTCCTGTTCCAGGAGACATCAGTACACTCTTCAACATATCGGTAACCATAAAGGCAGTCGAATCCTTCATTACCACTTTTGGTTTAGGGGCTGTATCAATCATGGTTCCGTCTCGCAGCTTAATTTTCTTAACGGAATGTGGTTTAGTATAGAATCCGTTATTTCCAAAAGCAGCATAGGCTCCGGCCATTTGAAGCGGGGAAACCCCAGTTTCAAAGCCGCCGATGGCATAGGATTCGTAAATTTCTTTTAAAGGAATACCAAGATTAACGGCAAATTCTTTTGCTTTATCAAGTCCAACTTGCTGTAGTGCTTGAACAGCGGGACTGTTACGTGATAACTGCAGGGCCGTTCTCATCGTCATTGGACCCTTATACTTCTGATCCCAGTTGCCAAATTTCTTCCCAGATGAATAAGTAATCGGCTTATCGTTAATCATTTCATAGGTGCCCCAGTTTAAATATTCAATTGCAGGGCCGTAATCTAGCACTGGTTTAATTGTAGAGCCAGGCTGCCGTCTTGTATCAATTGCATAATTAAAACCGCGTTGAACTTGTTGGTTTCTTCCGCCCCCGATTGCCCGAATTTCTCCTGTCTTTGTATCAAGAAGGACAATACCAGCTTGAAGTTTATCATCAGGATAAGGGATGATATCGGAATCCTTTGTATTTAGGATTTCATTAACATGTAATTGCGCATCTTTATCAAGTGTAGTATAAATCGTTAAACCATCTGTAAAAATATCAAAATCTGTAGTAGCCTTTACCTCATCAATGACAGCATCCACAAACGATTCATAAGGCTTATCATCCACCTTACGTTGATCTTGCTTTAATACATCATCAGCTACAGAAACCTTACTAGCTTCTTGCATTTCTTGCTTAGAGATAAATCCATGCTGATACATCAATGATAAAACGATGTTCCGTCTTTTTTCTGCTAAATCCGGGTGGTTAAACGGATTATAATTGTTAGGACTTTGTGGCATCCCGGCTATTTGCGCCGCCTCAGCCAAAGTAAGGTCCTTTAATTCCTTGCCATAATAGATTTCGGCCGCAGTAGCAAGACCATGGCTGTTTTCGGATACATAAACTTTATTTACATACATCTCAAAGATCTGGTGTTTTGTATATTGCTGCTCTAGCTGATAGGCAAGCCATGCTTCTTGAACCTTCCGTTTTAACGTCTTTTCTTGCGTTAAAAAAGCATTTTTAACAACTTGTTGCGTGATGGTGCTTCCGCCTTCTGCACCAAATCCATGCTGGAAGTTGGCTAAAATGGCGCCGCCTAGACGAATTGGATCAATACCATGGTGCTTATAGAAACGATAGTCTTCTGTAGCTAACACAGCATCTTCAAGTATTTTAGGAATGTCTTTATAGTTTACATATTCCCGGTTTACAGCACCAACTTCAGTAATCAACTTATCATTTTTATCTAAAATTTTTGAAGGGATAGGATCTTTTAATAATTTTGGATCAAGTTTGGGAGCATCCTTAACGAAATAAGCGAAAGTCCCCACTCCGGCAAGTATTCCAATTATTCCGAGGACAACAAGACTTAGAAAAATCTTCTTAAATAGTCCGCGTGGTTTTTTTTGCTTATTTTTCTTGCCTTTGGATTGGAGTTGCTTTCTGCGCTCCTCTCTTGATTTGAATTGTTCAGACATAATGATTTCCTTCCTTTCTACTCTCTATGAAAAAATTGAAGTTTTCTATAGTTGCTCTATTATCTTAATATAGTCAATTCTTGGTTGAAATCCAAGCGGTATGTGGTAGCCCTTTTGTTCAATCTCTTCTTTCGTAATCGATTTTCTTCCTCCGTTCATCATTCGCTCCCAAAAGTGTAGTAAATGCAAGGCTTCGAGCAGGTAAACCTGTTCAAATTTTGTGAACCGGAGTATAACAAAACAAATTCCCCCTTGATCCATAACTTCTTCCATATGTTCTATTTGGTGTTGATGGAAATTCTTTAAAGGAAATGAGGTGGGATTTTGCGTTTCCTTTGCTTCAAAATCAATATATCTACCTTTATATACCCCATTATAATCCGTTGTTGAGGCTAGTTTAAAGTATGCCTCTTTTATCACGGCAGCACTTCTATTTGGATAATCCACCTGAACAATCTGAACTGGAGTAGGCTTTTTATGTATCACTGCAATTTTTCTTTCCCGGTAATACTGATTAGTTTCATTTAAATCTTCCTCTAGTGTCATACCCCGATTACTATAAGATCCATTTTTTATTTTTTTCACCTTATTGTCTTTTGGCTGTTCTTTTGGCTTAAACTTTTTTCCATTTGGATAGTTAAAATTCATCATTTTACACCTCACAAGCTAATCCTTATCATATCAAATCTTTGTACATATTGGGGTGTATAAAATAATTTTGCTTACGTACGCTAATAATAATTGTACTGTGAATGCCAAACTCAGACATGATTCAATTTTAGTAAAGATTTTAACGCAAAATTAAAACTCTATCAAAAATAAGGAAGAAGAATATGAATCATCTTACGATACAGGAACAATCAATCATCCGTCAAATTGTAAGTGAAACAAAAAAAAGAAACGTTGATAATATTACGCGTACAGATGCTTATTTTTCCTATTTTAAACAACATCCGGATATTATTTGGTCTTTTCTTGCAAGTATGGTTTCAAGAAATGGCGGTTGGAATATGTGTGATCTCGAAGGTGACATTTTCCCGGAAATTTTGGCACCAAAAATGAGGAAACAGTTATTTTTGACTTATGAGCGGGCCAATTGGCTTATTTTTCATGATGTATTTCCCCAGCTTCTGCTGTACCAATATTCGTCGAAATTAAATCGGCCTATGTTTCACTTACTTCCCTTTTTTCATGTTTCAGCATTTATTCAAAAAGAGTGGGAACGCTATTGGATGGAAAACGATAAGGAAAGATTAACAACGTCTTTAATTATTAATGAACAAAATGTGATTCAAACACCTGTGATAGAACATCCTGTATATAAGAATAAGGTCTTTCGTTCCTTCCTTTTTTCTTTTCAAGATTGGCTTCACTTCAGCTGTGTTCTTTTTCCTACTTGTGGCGGGGAGGTGTATGGGGCCAGTGTAAATGGTTTTAAATCCCTATCTAAGCGAATTAATTTAGGGAAGAGGCTGGCTAGTATTCTTTTTCATCCGCGGCTGTTTCCTTATTTTTTTGAATTTGCCGAAAAGAATCCACATTCGGGTTCAAGATACGATTATGAACAATATTTTAAAATAAAGACAGGTAGGAAAACACCTTTACTTAGAACAACTTTTCCAGTTATTGAACATCACCAGCAGAATTATCAGGATTGGAGTAAACAACGGCTCATTTCTCCGGCCTGGCTGCATTTGCCTGTCCGACATCATCATCCTATCCATCTTACGGACTGGTACTTAAATAAATCAAATCAGCTTCATTTATTACTTTCTCTTCAAAAAACACTTAAGCTAAAAAAGTGGAAATAAAAAAAGCAAGGACGCCGCCTTGCTTTTTTGTAGTAAATTACAGATTTATCACTAAATCGAGTTAGAGACGTCCGGCTCCAGCGCCTTGGCGTCATAAGCCAAGGCGTCAAGAAGGGCAAAGAACAGCCTTCTCGCCGGCTTGTCTTATGCCTGTTGCCTCTGATCAAGGGGCTTCCGCTTTTGGTTTTACTCAGCAGGACGATTTGGTCCTTCAAGCTTTTTATCCCCATAGCCTGTTTTTTGCTCTGTGACAGCTTTTGATTGCTTGCTTGTTGGATTATTTTTTTTCGCCATTAAAAACACCTCCATTACTAGCATGCGCGGTTCAGCAGTATTTCATGCGAACTTATGATTATGTCGAAAAAGATTATCATTTATGATGTTTTTACACTTTCTTTGCCGAATTGCTTCTAGTTTTGTCAAGCTTGAAGGAGGCTGGAAGGGGAAGGAGAATATTACCTAATAGATACTCGTGAGGAGGGATTTGTAAATGACTATACCAATGTCCGAAAAGGAAAAAATGCTTACGATGCTAACTGAAATATATGATCAATTAGAAGAATTGGAGTCTGTTCTAGAAGCCTCTTTCTCCGACCAACGCCTCCAGATAACAAGTGAGGAACAAGAAAAATTAACGGTAACACTTCACCGCCTTTCAGATATCGAGGGTTGTTCATCAAATATGAATCCTATGTCTCATGAAGATATCCTCAACACTAACCTTAGTGCAGTTCCTACACCTTTAAAGCTTGAATTAGGTTTTTAAGTAGCGCTAAAATAATAATATGGTTAAAAGTAGCATCACTACCCTTGCTACTTTTTTATTTTGTAAATTAAAAGGGAGAAAGAGAACATGTCAGATGAAATTCTTGAATTAACGGAAAAACTTTTACATTATAATGAACAATTCTTAAAGATTTATCGAGAAGGCAGAGAGACCGAACTAACACATGATTTTTATAATGAAATTAAACCATTTGCAGATGAAGTAAAGGAGATTAATGATAAGTGGAATAGGGCAATGAAGAAATGGCTCCCCACAGCTAATACTTTACACCTTCATTTAAAACAAATTGATACAACTTCTGCCCATATTGAGCAGATCTCTGTTCAATCTTTTTTTCCAGAGACAAGTAAATCTAGGTTTTTAAATACACAACGATCGGTAGAATTTGTTCTAGCGGAAGTAATAAAAGAGGTGAAAAATAGAAAGAGATGCAGGTAAAATGCATCTCTTTTAAGATAATTTAATTAAATTTTCCTATCTGCTGGTATTAATAACAGCAGAGGAATAGAGCTAGAGTATATAGCTGCTCATTATTTATGAATGTTCGATGAGGGAGTCTTCATGATTAGTTTCAGGTATAACCGCACCTTGGTTCTCAAGCTCGCGGACAAGAATGCGATATTCTTTTATACTAATTTCATTTTGAATATACACTTTCTTTGCAAAATCCAATAAGGCATTAACGTCATCTGTGTTGTAATCCCGACTTTGAATAAATTTGCTTTTTAATTCGTGAATGTGCATAAATAGCTCCTCCTTCACCCTTTTGTTAATCGTATCATGAAAATATAGGATTCCTAGTTTTTAAAATATTTAAACTTTAGACAAAATTCTTGTGAATCTGACATTGACAAACTTACACTTATAATCACCATTCATTTCTAATCTTCATAATGTGTAATAGAGAATAATAAAGAGGAGATGTTTGCCCATGTTTGGTAAAACAAAACCAAATCATTTCGTTCATCATGGATACTCGGGGCAAATGATGCACCAAGGACCAATGACAAATCAACAAATGAACCCTCAAGCATATCTGAACAGAAATCAGCCGCCGAACCCATATCAGACTCAACCTCAGAACTATAATATGTTGCCCTATTACCCGCCCAATCCTTATTACCCGCAGCCGATGCAGACATATGGCCAAACCTATCAACAGGGCTTTGTACAGCAAAATATGACTCATCAAGCTCCATATAAGCAAAAGGATAACCAGTATCTATTTCAAAACCCTTTGCAGCCCAAGGATGAAATGGTTCAGCAGCCATATATGCCCATGAATGGTTATCCAATAATGAATCCCTATCCCAAAAACAGTTTTATGCCAAAACAACCAGGTGGAATGCAATCGTTAATCAATTCCTTCAAATCACAAGATGGATCAGTGGATATTAATAAAATGGTAAATACGGCTGGGCAAATGATGAATGCAGTAAATCAAGTATCCTCACTCGTTAAAGGATTTGGGGGTATCTTTAAAGTTTAAATTATATCGGAGTATAAAAAAGACGGCTATTGGCAGCCGTCTTTTCCTATACGGAGGAAACAGAAAGTACTAAGTTATTCCTCTATATCGATTATTTTACCTTTTTCCTGAGGAATGCGGATTTGCAATAATCCATCACGATACGAAGCACGAACCAATTTCTCATTGATTGCATGGGGCAGGGCGATCGTCCTAGCAGCATGCTGACGGAAGTATTTACGTCGATATACATGGGTAAGTTCGTTTTCCTCTGTTTCTAATTCGCTATTTTCAACAGAGATAGTTAAATAGTTTCCTGTAATATTTAATTGGATTTGCTCCTTTTTCACTCCAGGCAGCTCGGCTGAAATAATATATTCCTTTCCTGTTTCAACTGTTTCAACATGGAAACCAGCCGCTGTAGGAAAAGGAGTTTTAAAGAATTCATCAATAGTTTGTAAAAATCCCCGCATCGGTTTATCAGTGAATAAGTCATTCATTGATTTGATTAAATCCCGGAAAGGTTCTGACAGCGGGGATTTACGGTTATTTTTATCACTCGGAAGCATGGATGACATCATTGTTCCCTCTCTTTCCATTATTTATCTCCATATCATATGCTTAGAAAAATAGGTAGGTGCCGACATATGTTCGTCACAAATTATTGAATATTTTGTTACAAACTCAATTGTTGTGATTTGAATCACACTTAAGGGGTGAAAAAATTTGTACGCTAGTAAAGAAAAATAATGGAAAAGGGGAAGTTACATGTTCTGTTATCAATGTGAACAAACACCAACTGGCGGATGTAAAGTAATTGGTGTTTGTGGTAAAGATGAAACCATCGCCAGCTTACAAGATACGATTATTTTTGGGTTAAAAGGAATTGCAGCCTACAGAACACATGCCAATCAACTAGGGTATACGGACCCATTTGTGGATGCGACAACACATGAAGCACTTTACATGACATTAACTAATTCAAACTTTAACGTACAGGAACATATTGATATGGCTATGAAGGTGGGCCAATCTGCTGTCCGCGTTATGGAAATGCTCGATGAGGCCCATACGAAACGTTTGGGAATTCCAGAACCAATACGCGTTAGTCAAAATAAAATTGAAGGCAAGTGTATTGTTGTTACGGGACATAACCTATTCGCCTTAGAGGGATTATTAAAGCAGACTGAAGGAAAAGGTATTAATATTTATACCCACTCTGAAATGTTGCCTGCGCACGGCTATCCTGCTTTGAAAAAATATGCACATTTAAAAGGTAATATAGGTAAAGCTTGGTACGATCAGCGCCGTCTATTTGAAAAGTTCCCAGGAGCTATTCTTGCTACTACCAACTGTGTAATGCCAATTAAGGGTACATATGCTGATCGGATGTTCTCCTATGAAGTTGCAGGACTTGAAAATGTTGAAAAAATTGTGAATGATGATTTTACTTCATTAATTAACAGAGCATTGGAGCTTCCTGAAGCAGCGATTGAATCGGAAGAAACATTACTCACGGGATTCCATCATGAAACCGTTTTAGGTTTAGCGCCAGAGGTCATTGATGCTGTGAAAGCAGGTAAAATTAAACGCTTTTTTGTTATTGCAGGATGTGACGCACCAGGAAAAGGCGGGGAATACTATCGCGAGCTTGCTACATCCCTACCTCCCGAAACAGTCATCTTAACGACTTCTTGCGGTAAATTCCGTTTTAATGATGTGGATTATGGGGTAGTACCTGGAACAAACATCCCTAGGTATATTGATTTAGGTCAATGTAATAATTCCGGTTCAACCGTGAAGATTGCCTTAGCATTAGCGGACGCGTTCGGCTGTGAAGTCAATGAATTACCAGTAAGTATCGTCTTATCTTGGTTTGAACAAAAAGCAGTAGCGATCTTGTTAGGTCTATTCAGCTTGGGAATAAAGGACATTAGAATTGGACCTAAACCGCCTGAATTTATTTCAGAAGGAGTTCTTCAGGTCCTTCAGGATACTTTCAATCTAAAATTAATCGGTACAGCTAAAGAAGATATGGAAGAAATGCTTCAGCTGTAATCAGCATAAGAAACACCCCAGCTCTAAAAGCTGCGGTGTTTTTTTATAGTAGATTTAATTCCTGCATCAGCACAGTTATATCCAGAATCATGTTTCCTTCATGGTCTAGTTCTATTAATTCCTCTTTTTTCATTTTAGTCAATGTCCGACTAATGGTTTCCCTTGTGGTTCCAATCATATTGGCAAGATCTCTATTCGTAAACTCTGATTTGAGTTGAATCGTACCATCCGTCTGTTCAATTCCATGTTTCTGTGCTAGACGAATAAGCAGCTTGATAATTTGTTCATATGTATTGTTTAAAATCTGTTCCTCTAAGCGATTTTGTAAATCAACAATTTTCTCTCCAAGCACTTTAAACACTTTAATACAGAGCTCTGGGTTTTCGATTAATACCTTCTCAAATTGGGAGATAGGAACTGCAATAAGGGTAGAAGGCTCTAGCACTTCTGCATAGGCAGGATAATCGCCCTTTCTAAAAAATCCAACATGGGGGAACATTTCTCCTTTTTTTGCAATCGCCACAATTTGCTCTTTACCACTTATATCACTCTTATAGATTTTTATTTTTCCATCAAAGATAAAATAGACGTTTTCGAGTGGATCGCCTTGGAGAAAGACATGACTATTTTTTTTCCACTCCCTGGCGATCGAAATATTCGCTATTTTTGTCAATTCAAAATGGTCTAATTCACGGAAAAGGGTAAAACCACTTAGTACCCGTTTAATATCTTCAATTTTCATATAATCACCTTTCAAATCGAGTTCTTTCTTTTTATATTGTAACAAAATATAGTCTTAACGTTTACTCTATCATAATGGTAAAAGGTTACAATCCTGTTAATGAATTAAATTTTGTTTTATACCTTTAATAACGAACGTCTATTCGGTAAAATAAGAGTTATGAGGTGAGAACATGAAGCTAAAAAAAAACCTGCAGGAAATCCTTGCAGATTTAAAAATAAACCACGAGTTTAAAGAAAATATAGTCACATGGCATACTATTGCTAATAAGCCAGCCCAATCTGTCGACTTGCCAGAGGACCTTCATCCTGTATTAAAGAAATCTCTTTCTAGTAGGGGAATTGGCCAGCTCTATACTCATCAAAAATCAGCCTATGATGAAATTATTAGCGGGCATAGTATTGTAGCTGTTACACCGACTGCCTCTGGAAAGACACTTTGCTATAATTTGCCGGTGTTACAAACCGTTTTGGCTAATCCTAATGCACGAGCTCTCTACATTTTTCCAACTAAAGCACTCGCACAAGATCAAAAAAGTGAAATTAATGAAATAATTGAAGCGTCCGGCGCTGACATAAATAGTTATACGTATGACGGAGATACCCCAGCTAACATCCGCCAGAGGGTAAGAAAAGCTGGTCATGTAGTCATTACCAACCCGGATATGCTTCATTCCGCTATTCTGCCGCATCATACAAAATGGGTATCCTTATTCGAGAATCTTAAATTTGTTGTTATAGATGAGCTCCATACATACCGTGGTGTGTTTGGCAGTCATGTTGCCAATGTGATTAGAAGATTAAAGCGGATTTGCCATTATTACGGAAGCAGTCCAGTGTTTATATGTACCTCTGCCACGATCGCAAATCCTTTAGAACTCGCGGAGAAGTTAACTGAAGAGAAAATGACGTTAATTAATAATAATGGTGCGCCAAGTGGAACTAAGCATTTCCTCTTTTATAACCCTCCGATAGTGAATAAACCATTAAATATTCGCAGAAGTGCAACGCTTGAGGTTCGAAAACTAGCAGGAGAACTATTGAAAAACAAGATTCAAACTATTGTCTTTGCTAGAAGCAGAGTAAGAGTGGAAATAATTCTGACTTATTTGCAGGAATTAGTTAAAAATGAGTTGGGCGCAAAATCAATAATGGGGTATCGCGGCGGATACCTGCCAACAGAACGAAGGAAAATTGAAAAAGGCTTGCGTTCAGGGGATATCTATGGGGTTGTCAGCACGAATGCCCTTGAGTTGGGCGTGGACATTGGTCAGCTGCAGGTTTGTATTATGACAGGCTATCCTGGGACGATATCGAGTGCTTGGCAGCAAGCAGGAAGAGCGGGCAGAAGACATGGCGAGGCTTTGGTTATAATGGTGGCCAGTTCGAGCCCGCTTGATCAATATATTATTCAAAACCCTGATTACTTTTTTAATAAAAGTCCTGAGACAGCAAGAATTAATCCAGACAATCTTATTATTTTAATTGATCATATGAAATGTGCTGCCTATGAACTGCCGTTTAAGACGGGTGATATGTTTGGAAATGTGGAAACGGACGAGTTGCTTGAATACTTAGCAGAGGAACGTGTGCTCTATCGCAATGGTGAAAAATTTTTCTGGATGAATGATTCATTCCCGGCTCACAACATTAGTTTGCGATCAGCCTCACAGGAAAATGTAATAATCGTCGATCAATCAGATATAGCACATGTGAAGGTTATCGGTGAAATGGATCGATTCTCAGCCATGACACTGCTCCATGATGAGGCCATTTACCTGCATCAAGGGACACAATATCAGGTAGAGAAGCTGGATTGGGATGAGAAGAAGGCATTTGTTCGTGAGGTCGATGTAGACTATTTTACAGATGCTAACCTGGCAGTTCAATTAAAGGTTTTAGAGGTTGATAAACTTCAAACGCTAGCTAAAGCAGAAATAGGGTATGGCGATGTCAGTGTCCGGGCGATGGCTACTATTTTTAAAAAGATTAAGTTTGAGACACATGAAAACATTGGGTCCGGTCCGATTCATCTTCCAGAGGAGGAGCTTCATACAAATGCTGCATGGATTTCTTTAAGTAAACCGTTAGCAGAAATGGGACAAGAGCGTCTCGAGCAGGGGCTGATTGGCGCTGCGCATGCCCTTAATCATATAGCTCCCTTATTTGTCATGGCTGATCCTCAGGATATCCACGTTATCCCGCAAGTTAAGGCAGATCATAATGAAAAGCCGACTATTTTCTTTTATGATCGTTATCCGGGTGGTATTGGATTAAGTGAAAAATTATATACAGGAATGTCCGAGGTTTTTAATGAATCCTTAAAAATGATCCACCGTTGTCAATGTCAGTCAGGATGTCCTTCTTGTATTGGCATGGATGCTGTTAGTGAAACAGCAAAAAATGATACTGTTAAAATTCTTGAGACGTTTCTTCGAACTCCACGTTTAGGTGAGGAAGTTGCAACATGTCACTAAAAAACAAATTGAATCGTTTAAAACCGCATCTGTCGGTTGGTTCTCATTCTGAAAAGGAAACAAAACACATTCCTGAAGGTCCTGTTTTTGAAATCCCTTATCGTGATAAATGGGAACAAGAACATGTCTCTCCCTATTTCTTAGATGAAAATTATTGTTTAATTCGAGAAGTAAGATACCCTCTGTCCTATCAGCATGGGCACTATCAGTTTAAAGATTTACGAACGGCCATTAATTGCTGGAATAGAAATGAAATCAACCATCCAATTTCGGCTAAAGGGCATAGGGTAGAAGAATTATTCTTTTTTGACACAGAAACGACCGGGCTTGGGGGCGGAGTTGGAAATACCATTTTTATCATTGGTTATGCTAGTGTTTTTGGAGAGGAGCTTATTTTAAGACAACATATTTTGCCAAATCCAGGTGCTGAGGTTCCACTATATCATAGCTTTTTGGAAAAAGTGAATTATCGTACTCTTGTCACTTACAATGGCAAATCGTTTGATTGGCCACAAGTAAAAACACGACATACGCTAGTCAGAGAACATGTTCCAAAACTGCCTGCCTTTGGACACTTTGATCTTTTTCATGCGGCTAGAAGACTCTGGAAACATAAATTAGATAGAATGAAGCTGTCCATTGTTGAAAAAGAAGTATTGGGAGTAGAACGAATGGATGATATACCGGGCTATCTTGCACCTATCATTTATTTTGATTTTATTGAAAGCAAACAACCTGATGGAATGCTTGGTATTTTAAAACATAACGAAATCGATATCTTATCCCTTGTTACGTTGTATACTCATCTGACATTTCAACTCTCGGGCATGGATCAGAATCAAACACGCCCTGAAACGTATGAAGTTGGACGTTGGTTTGCTAGCTTAGGAGAAACGGAACAAGCAAAAAAGGTATTAGCCACCCTAACAAAGGAACAGGATATAACATCCAAACAGGCAAAGTTACTCCTGGCCTACCAGCAAAAAAAAGAACGTAACTGGAGCAGTGCACGAGATTTATTTTTGGAGGTTGTCGATTCGAAGGATTTGCAAATTAGAGCAGAAGCCTGTATCGAGCTGGCCAAAATTTTTGAGCATAGGCTTAAGGATCTTTCAAAGGCTATAAAATATTGCCAGGAAGCCATTCATTCTGTATCTGCTGATCCAATAAATGGGAAAAAGCCATTAGTAGATCAGCTTCAAACAAGGCTTACACGCTTGGAAAAAAAATACGATAAATTACCCTAAATATTTGAATGTTTACCAGTTTTTGTCGAGTTGTTTCGATATGAAAAGTGTTTAATTTTGTGTCACAAAATTTTAATAATTTTTATGAAGAAAACCAGCATTCCCATATTGTTTATCAGCGTTGAAAAAGGTAAAATTGAAAATTGAGTTGAGAAAAAAACGACTATAAAACTTATGGAGCTGGTAGTATGTATAAAGCAATTCTTTTCTTATTTTTTATTGTCGTCTGTTTGACTGCCGTTGTGTTAACAAGTCTAAAAGACAGCTTTTATACTATGTTATAAAAACAGCTTTGCTAAAATCAAAAAAATAGGTATTTTCATTAGTACAAGAGTCGCTCCTTTAACATAGGCTGTTAATGTAAACAGAATATTTGAAGGGAGATTTTCATATGTATCTAGGAACTAATTTTTTACCTCCAGTCATTCATCCGACGCAACAAATTGTGAACCATACGTTTTCAACAACGGTGGTGCCACATATTCATCCGGTTCATACAACCACAGTGAACCACCACATGTTTCAACATAAACATTATTGTCCGCACACTGCATCATGTGCAGAAGAGTGCTGCAATCAGCACATTGACTGCTGTAACACATGTGCACCAGCACCAATGCCAATCGCACCAATGCCAAATGCAGTACCAAATGCACCAGGCTTTGGTGGAATGGGCGGTCCGGGCTTTGGACCAGGCGGACCGGGATTTGGACCAGGATTTGGACCGGGCTATGGGGCGGGACCAGGATCTTTTAGAGGACGCAGACCATAGTAATTGGACTGTCTTGCAAGGGCTATTTAGCCCTTGTTTTTTATTTTCTATTTATTATATGTTATGTTCTTAGTAATAAAATGTTTGTCCCAATTTTAAAAAATTTTTAAAAGAGGAGAAAGAGTTTGGTAAAAGTATTAGCCGTTTCGGGTTATAAACCTTTTGAGCTAGGGGTATTTAATAAGGACCATCCATCCGTACAATTTATTAAGGCAGCCATGAAAAAGGCTTTACTGCCAATGATTGAAGAAGAATTAGAATGGATTTTAATTAGTGGTCAACTAGGTGTAGAACTTTGGACTGCTGAAGTGGTCTTTGACTTACAAAGTGAATATCCCGAGTTAAAACTTGCAGTGATTACTCCATTTTTAGAACAGGAATCGAACTGGAATGAAACTAATAAGGAGTGGTATTCAACTATTTTAATGCAAGCGGATTTCGTTGATTCTATTACGAAAAAAGGGTATGAAAAACCGTGGCAATTTCGTTTGAAAAATCAATTCTTTCTGGAAAAAAGCGAAGGTTTGCTGCTGCTCTATGACCATGAAAAAGAGGGAAGCCCTAAATATTTGTACGAATTAGCATTAGACTATCAAAAACAGCACGATTATCGAATTGAATTAATTACGTTTTATGATTTGCAAATGATTGTAGAGGAAGAACAGTTTAAGCAATCTGACTTTTAAAATATTGGATTAGTGGGTACCACATATAAATGAAATGATGGCACAAACCCTGAATGTAAAAGAAAATTGACAAAAGGACTTATTTTTGGAAAAATAATAGGTAATGATTGGCTAAACTTGAGGTGATTTGTATGTTGGCTGATAAGGTCAAATTAACAGCTAAGGATATTTTAGAAAAAGAGTTTAAAACTGGTGTTCGTGGTTATAAACAAGAAGATGTGGATAAATTTTTAGATTTAATTATTAAAGACTATGAAACGTTTCATCAAGAAATTGAGGATCTCCAGCAAGAGAACCTTAGGCTTCGTAAACAGCTTGAAGATACATCAAAAAGGCAGCCGGTGGCACAGCCAGCCGGAACGACTAATTTTGATATTTTAAAAAGATTGTCTAATCTAGAAAAGCATGTTTTTGGTAATAAACTTTACGATTAACATTTTGTACCGCAGTTTCCTAATAAAAACCATTGTATATTCAACAAGAAATACATATAATAAGAAAGTATCATTAATGACGTTCGGGTAATCGCTGCGAGAAGCTTTTATAAGCGAATCGTTGAGGAAAGTCCATGCTCGCACGAGCTGCGATGCTCGTAGTGTTCGTGCCTAGTGAATTCATAAGCTAGGGCAGCTGAGTCTAGCATTCAGTTGACGGCCGGGAAAATACCTAAGTCCCCAGTGGATATGGTATGAATACCTATAAAAGTGCCACAGTGACGTAGTCTTTCTGGAAACAGAAAGGGTGGAACGGGTAAACCCCACGAGCGAGAAACCCAAATTATGGTAGGGGCGTTTTCTCTGAGGAATTGAACGAGGAGAAAGACAGATTCAACTTGAATCTGTAGATAGATGATTACCACCTGTGTACGAGACCCAAAAGGTCGTTTGCAGTACAATGGTACAGAACATGGCTTACAGAACGTTATTAATGTTAAAAATGCTGGATATTAAGGGCTCTCCTAATATGGGGAGCTTTTTTATTGCAAACAACTGCATTCGTTTTCTGCATTTTGTCAATAATGTAAGCGACAAGTTTAACGATAAGCGTAAAAAATACATACATTTGAATTTATTTAAGGGTGAAAACATGGGAAAATATCAAATCATTGCAACTGCAGCGATGGGGTTAGAAGCCTTAGTTGCTAAAGAAGTACGATCACTTGGTTATAATTGTGAAGTGGAAAATAGCAGGGTTACCTATTCTGGGGATGAGTCAGCTATTGCACGAAGTAATTTATGGCTGCGAACGGCAGACCGCATTAAAATTAAAGTTGGAGAATTTAAGGCCTTTACGTTTGATGAACTGTTTGAAAAGACAAAGGCACTTCCCTGGGAACATTTTTTGCCTGAAGATGCTGAATTCCCTGTTATAGGGAAGTCGGTTAAATCAAAGTTATTCAGTGTTTCAGACTGTCAAGCCATTGTGAAAAAAGCAGTGGTTGAACGTATGAAAAAACATTATAAGCGAAATACCTGGTTCGAAGAAAGTGGTGCTCTATACCGTATTGAAGTTGCTTTGTTAAAAGACGTTGCGACAATAACAATTGATGCCAGTGGCAGTGGACTCCATAAACGAGGATATCGGATTGATCAAGGTGAGGCACCGCTAAAGGAAACATTGGCAGCTGCACTTGTAATGTTAACAAATTGGCAGGCTGATCGGCCTTTTATTGATCCTTTTTGTGGATCAGGTACCATTCCAATTGAAGCAGCAATGATTGGGCAGAATATTGCACCGGGATTTAATCGGGAGTTTGTTTCTGAAGCATGGAAGTGGATGCCCGAAAAGGTCTGGGAGGAAGCCCGGATGGAAGCCGAGGATTTGGCAAAGTACGACCAGCCATTAGACATCGCTGGCACAGACATAGACCATCGTATGGTTAGAATAGCGGAAGGTAATGCTGTAGAAGCTGGGTTTGGTGATTTAATTAAATTTAAACAAATGCAGGTTCGGGATATATCGACAAGTAAAGACTATGGGGTTATTGTAGGTAACCCTCCATACGGGGAGCGGCTTGGAGATAAAAAGGCAGTGGAGCAAATGTACAGGGAAATGGGACAGGCTTTTAGTAAACTCGATACCTGGTCGATTTACATTATGACTTCGAATGAAGATTTTGAGCAATTATACGGAAAACCGGCAACAAAGAAGCGGAAGCTGTTTAATGGATTCATCCGGACGGACCTTTATCAATATTGGGGCAAGAGACCCCCGCGGAACGAGTAGGAAAGAATATTTATGGGGGAGGAGTTTTCATGCACAACCGAATGCCGTTTGAGATTTCAAAAACGGAGTCTTTTTATGACAAGTTAGGGGAATGGATTGGCGACCTATTTTATGATGTATTACCGGAAGCAGGTTTTGAACTAAGAGACGAACAAATTTATATGGCTTTTCAATTAGAAAAAGCCTTTAAAGAAAAAAAAGTTATGTTTGCCGAGGCAGGAGTAGGAACAGGGAAAACGATTTGTTATCTCCTGTATGCTATCATGTATGCGCGTTATACGAATAGACCTGCAGTGATTGCCTGTGCTGACGAGACATTAATTGAACAACTGGTTAAAAAAGAAGGAGATATTGCAAAACTTGAAAAGATTTTAGATTTGCAGATAGATGTACGTCTGGCAAAGTCTAGGGATCAATATCTTTGTTTGAAAAAGCTTGACCAGGTAAAAAACAATAATTTTTCCGATGAGATTTCAGAGGTGTATCAGGAACTGCCTGATTTTGTCCATTCCGTTGGATCCATGCAGACTTTTGAAAGATATGGCGACAGGAGGGATTACCCATCTCTTTCGGATGAGGTATGGAGTAATGTGAATTGGGATGCACTGCAGGATTGCTTCTCTTGTGATAAACGTCATCGCTGCGGTTTAACTCTGCACCGGGAATATTATCGACATGCGGCCGATTTAATCATTTGTTCTCATGATTTTTACATGGAGCATATTTGGACTAAGGAATCACGAAAACGGGAAGGGCAGCTTCCACTACTACCCGAGCATTCCTCTATCGTGTTTGATGAGGGACATTTGTTGGAATATGCTGCACAGAAAGCATTAAGCTATCGTTTTACGGATTTTACATTAGACACCTTACTCACTAGGTTAATGGAAAACGAAGTCCGTGAAAAGACGTTATATACGATTGAGGAGGCGCTTTTAGCAAACGAGGCATTTTTTGATGCTATTTCTCAATTCTCTTCCCAATCCCAAGGATCTGAAAAACAAGTCATTACCAAGCATCCGTTAGTGATGAAAACCTGTCGAAGGCTGCTGTCAACCTTGCAGGCACTTGAAGAAGAATTGGTATTTGAAAGTGAGTTATATGTGATTAATGAATATGATTTGAAAATCGTCGAGGAATATTTAGAACAAATTACTTATTCACTATCATTATTTCTTCAAGAACTGAACGGGATTACCTGGTTCGAAGAAAAGGGTGGAGAAAGAACCCTTGTGATCATGCCTAAAATGGTCGAGGAAGTAATGCGTGAGGAAGTATTTTCACAGAAGAAGCCGTTTATTTTTTCCTCAGCCACACTTTCAAATCATAAATCTTTTGATTATATGGCTAATAGTCTTGGTGTTAACGAATACGTATCTTTTTCAGTGGCATCGCCGTTTGATTATGATGAAAAAATGAAAGTATATCTTCCTCGTTTTCCGAAAGATGTGGTAGATATGAAGGTTCAATATTTAATAAAGCAAATTACTCAGTCTGAAGGGCGAGCATTAATTCTCCTTAATAATAATGAAGAATTAGCAGTTCTCAAGAAGCAGTTACCAGGTGCCTTTCCTTACCCTGTTTATTTTGAAGGAGATGAGGAGATTAGCACGTTGGTTTCAAAATTTCAAAATGAAGAACATTCTGTACTCTGCTCGATTCATTTGTGGGAAGGGCTTGATATCCCAGGAAGGTCGTTGGAAAATGTCATAATTTTTTCCCTTCCGTTTCCGCCTAATGATCCGGTTTTTACAGCTAAAAAGAATGGGCTTACCAATCCCTTCCTAGAAGTAGACTTACCCTATATGCTTCTCCGGCTTCGCCAAGGAATTGGCAGGTTAATTAGGACTGAAAAGGATGAAGGAAGCGTCCATATCCTTCTTGATGATGAACTGGATTTAACTTTGCTGCAAGAAATAAAAGCTGTCCTGCCGACAGAGCCAATCGAAAATTAATTAAAGTGTCAGCGGAAGTTAAGTTGCTTCCGCTTTTTTTTATAAGACTGTCTTAAAGGTATCGTTGCTTTTTAGCTTTTTGATTGGAGCGAAGCCATCTGGAGCGGAAATCAACATTCAAGAGTAAAACAGCCTTTAATAAAATAATTCCTGTTCGAGAGCCTCATGGTTGATTAAGTAAAATCCATTCTCATCTTGGGAAACCAATGATTTCTTTTTAACCTGGTTAATCGTTCTGCTGACAGATTCTCTTGAGGTTCCAATCATATTCGCTAATTCACGATTAGTGAACTGAGTCGTTAATTTATAAAGTCCGCCAACTTTTTCCCCATTAGATTTACATAGCCTAATTAGTAGTAAAATAATTTGTTCGTACGTATTATGAAGTACTTGTGCTTCCAGCCTTCCTTGTAAGTCCACAATCTTTTCACCTAATACCTTAAACAGCTTAATACATAATTCTGGGTAGGATATTAATATCTTTTCAAACCTATCAATAGGAATGATGATAAGCACGGCATCCTCCAAAACCTCCGCGTATGCTGGGAATTTCCCCTTCCTAAAAAAACCAGCATGGGGGAACATTTCCCCGGGTCCTAACACAGAGATTAATTGTTCTTTCCCCGCTAAATCGGATTTATAGATTTTAATTTTCCCTGAGTGAATAAAAAACACCCGATCAAGAGGGTCCTCCTGCATAAAAACGTACATTTTATCTTTATAAAAACGCGCCTGGGCAATTTTGACAATCGGATCAAGTTCTTTAGCTGATAACTCTTTGAAAATCGGCACTACTGATAACCTTTTAACAATATCCTCATATTTCATTAAAATTTCACCCCTGTAAGTCATTCATCCTCAATAAGTTATATTTTAGCAGTGTTTACCTTGTAAATAAGTGACCCCCGTCATAGTAGTTATCTTTTTTGAAACTCATTTTCAATGGTGTGGGAAAAATCACAGGGATACGATGAGGGACTTCACTCTATAAGTTATCCTTCAACATTACAATAGTAAATGTGAACAAATTAGAAAGGATGAATTTGGATGGAACTAAAACGGGGGAAAACATTGAAAAAAGTGATGAATACAAACCGAAATGGTTTGTTAAAGTCAGTTTTAATAATTACTATTTTACTAAGTTTTACTGTCTTACTTGCCGGGGGTTATTGGATATTTAAAGAACAGGCTCCAAGACCATTGCAGGTAACAAATGAGAAGGGGGAGGTTCTTTTTACAAAGGAGTCAATTATGGGAGGGCAAGCTGTTTTTCAGAAGTATGGTTTAATGGATTATGGAACAGTGTTAGGACATGGTTCTTATATGGGGCCAGATTATACGGCTGAAGCCCTTAAAATCTATACGCAAGGAATGCAAGAATTTAAGGCAAAGGAAAAATACAATAAAAGTTTTACCTCCCTTAATGGTGATGAAAAAACGATTATTAAAAATAATGTGATTAAAGAAATGCGTAAAAATCGATACGACATTGCTAAAGATTCAATGAAATTAACAAACGCCCAAGCTTTTGGTCTTGAAAAGGTAAGAGAACATTATCAAGACGTGTTTACAAAAGGAGACGGTTGGGGGTTAAAGGCCAATCTGATTAAAGAAACCGATATGCCGGAAAAGAACCGGGCATACGTGGCGAAAGGTGATCAAATTACACAGATATCTGATTTCTTCTTTTGGACTGCCTGGTTATCAAGTACAGTCCGAAAAGGTGATACCATCACATATACGAATAACTGGCCTTATTACGAAGATGCCGGAAACCACCTTTCCTTTTCTGCGGTATGGTGGAGCGGTGCCAGTATTACATTATTTGTATTAATGGTAGGGGTTATCCTATTTGTGTTTTACCGTTATCAGTTTGGCATGAAGGAAGCATACAAAGAGGGGCAATTCCCTAAAATCGATTTACGAAAAATACCTGTAACAAGTTCACAAGTAAAGAGTGGAAAATATTTTGTTATTGTTTCTGTGTTATTTTTTGTTCAGTGTATGTTTGGTGCTTTACTGGCCCACTACTATATTGAACCTGATAGTTTCTTTGGTATTAAGTGGATTCATGATATACTGCCATTTAATATTACCAAAGGGTTCCATCTGCAACTGGCTATTTTCTGGATCGCAACATCCTGGCTAGGAATGGGTATTTATGTTGCACCGCTAGTGGGTGGATATGAACCTAAGAAACAAGGACTTCTAGTCGATATCTTATTCTGGGCTCTGGTTGTCCTTGTAGGCGGCAGTATGGCAGGAGAGTGGCTGGGGGCGAAAGGATATTTAGGAAATAATTGGTTCCTGCTTGGAAACAATGGCTGGGAATATATTGAGTTAGGACGGATTTGGCAGCTTATTCTTATTGTCGGTATGCTTATTTGGCTGTTTATCGTTTACCGTGGAATTCGGGCAGGCTTAAAAAGAGAGTCTGATAAGGGTGGACTAATTCATTTGTTATTCTATTCAGCCATTGCGGTACCAGCGTTTTATATCTTTGCACTATTTATTAATCCTGGAACTAGTTTCACATTTGCAGACTATTGGCGCTGGTGGATTATCCATCTCTGGGTTGAAGGAATCTTTGAAGTATTTGCCGTCGTGGTTATCGGTTTCTTGATGGTTCAATTAGGGCTTGTCACAAAAAAATCTACGGTCAGACAGCTATATTTCCAATTAATACTATTATTAGGCAGCGGTGTGATTGGTATTGGTCACCATTATTATTACAATGGGTCGGCCGAAGTTTGGCTGGGTCTTGGTGCAGTATTCTCAGCCTTAGAAGTGATCCCATTGACATTGTTAATTCTTGAGGCATATGAACAATATAAAATGATGCGTGAAGGCGGAATTGATTTCCCTTATAAAGGAACATTTTGGTTCTTAATCTCAGTTGCCATTTGGAACTTAGTAGGTGCAGGTGTTCTAGGGTTTTTGATCAATCTTCCGGCAGTAAGTTATTTTGAACATGGGCAATTCCTAACGCCGGCACATGGTCATGGTTCTATGATGGGGGTTTACGGAATGTTTGCAGTGGCAGTACTTCTGTACTCATTGCGTAATATTGTCCAACCCGAGTTTTGGAACGATAAATGGATTAAATTTAGCTGTATTATGCTCAATGTCGGCTTGGCAGGTATGGTCTTCTTATCCTTACTTCCTGTTGGGTTCATTCAAATAAAAGAAGCTTTCCATCATGGATATGCAGCATCCCGTTCGGCAGCATTCCTGCAAAAGGACCTTGTCCAAACACTCTTAACCTGGCGGGCGGTGCCTGACACCATATTCCTTATTGGTGTAGTAGTATTATTGATTTTCTGCATGAAGGCACTGTTTCATTTACGTAAACCAACGCATAAAGAGGGAGAACAGCTTCCTGTTAAAGATTTAGCGCTGGATGAAGAATAAGAGGAGAAAAATCCGCAAAGCTAGCTTTGCGGATTTTCCGTTTCGTTAACAAATCTCTCAAAGCAATCGAAACAAAAGATCTCTTTTTTGTCGCGGTGGACACCATTTAAAAACCCATCTAAGCAATAAACCTCTTTCCGGCACTTACAGCAACAGCCAACGAGTTCGATCATGTTATTCCGCCTTTTTTCACAAATTATTAATAAAATTATGCCATAGGTGTGATAAGTAGCACAATGGGATTTATGTTTATTCATCTATAATAAAAAGGAAGTAAACAAACTATAGGAGGTGCAAAAGTTATAAACTGTAGATGGTTCTAATCAGGCAACAATTGATTAGTGGTTTAAAAACTCTCTCAACCGTTTTAAACTTTAATATTTTTTTTCCTAAGAACTTCTCTTTTTTCTAACAACAGGTCTCCTGTTGTTTTTTTTTTGAACTCTTTAAGTCAGCGATTTAGAATAGTATGTTAAAATTTAACTAATTATGCAGGGAGGTCTTGGTATGAATATTAAACAATTAGAAAAAGAATTCTTAGACTTTGTAAAAAAAATCTCCGCTTATAATGAGGCAATTGGACTAATTTATTGGGATTTACGGACCGGGGCTCCAAAACAAGGAATAGAACAGAGGTCGGAAGTAATTGGAATGCTTTCCTCTGAAGTATTTAAAATGTCCACTTCCGAGGAAATGGCTGCATACATAGCTAATTTAACAAAACAATCACTGTCAGAAAAGACAAGCAAGATTTTGCAAGAATGCAAACGGGAGTATGAACGAAATAAAAAAATACCGGAAGAAGAGTACAGAGAATACGTCATCCTCCAATCCAAGGCGGAGAGTGTTTGGGAAGAAGCAAAAGAAACAGCTAATTTTGCAATGTTTTGTCCTTACCTAGAAAAGCTAGTAACCATGACAAAAAGATTTATCAGCTATTGGGGATACCAACAAAATAAGTATGATGTCCTATTAGATATGTACGAACCTGGAATGACAGTAAGTGTACTTGATCAAGTATTTCTAGAGTTGAGAGACAAGATAGTCCCTTTAGTTAAAGCTGTTTCGGAATCTCCTTATAAGCCCAAAACGGAATTTCTATTTGAAAAGTTTCCGAAAGAGCAACAACGAGATTTTAGTTTAAAAATATTAGAAAAAATGGGATACAACTTTCAGGCTGGTAGACTAGATGAAACCGTCCATCCTTTTGCTACCGGACTTAACCCTGGTGATGTTCGTGTTACCACAAATTACAATGAAAGTGATTTTCGAACCGCCATTTTTGGCACCATTCACGAAGGGGGGCACGCTTTATACGAACAAAACATTTCCAAGGAATTAATTGGTACACCGCTTTGTACTGGAACTTCGATGGGGATACATGAGTCCCAATCCCTTTTTTATGAAAATATTTTAGGTCGAAGCTATTCTTTTTGGAAAAACAATTTTGAACTTTTGAAACAATATGCCGCAGATGGCCAATTTAATTGTGTTAAACTGGATGATTTCTATCGAGCCATCAATGAGTCAAAGCCTTCCTTTATTAGAATCGAGGCAGATGAATTAACCTACCCGCTTCATATCATTATCCGCTATGAAATTGAAAAAGGGCTATTTGATGGTGAATACGAAGTCAGGGATCTGCCAGAAATTTGGAATGGTAAATATGAAAAGTATTTTGGTATCCGCCCGAAAAATGATGCAGTTGGAGTCCTGCAGGATGTTCACTGGGCAGGCGGCAGTTTTGGTTATTTTCCATCTTATGCATTAGGTTATATGTATGCGGCACAATTTAAGCATAAATTGCTAGAAGAGATTCCCGAGTTTGATCGTTTGGTGGAAAAGGGAGATCTCTTACCAATAAAATCATGGCTGACTGAAAAGATTCATCAATACGGTAAGTTGAAAAAACCACTAGAGATTTTGAAGGGCGTCACGGGCGAAGGGTTGAATCCTAATTACTTAATTGATTATCTATATAAAAAATATACAGATGTATACAAACTAAAGTGACGATAAAAAAGGCTTCAATCTCGATGATTGAAGCCTTTTTTGGTCAAAAAACATTACCATTTACCCCAAGTTTGAAAACCCTTTGAACCCGGAGGAGCATTCTGGATAATATCAATAAACGGAATCGTGTAAGCAAATAAAATGAGTGCTGCAGTGATACCAAGCCACAGTTTCCAATTTTCAAATACCATTGGGGCCTGTTGTTCAGTACTCTCAGCTTCAGCCACAGGAAATTCTTCTTCGCCCTTAGGAGCAAAGAAAGCAAGATTGACAAAGATAATAAGGACTAAGATAATCCCTAAGAATAAAATCGAGCCGCCTACTGCCTGAGCAATTTGATAAGGAATCCACTCGGCCGCCTGCTTTGCTCCGCCATAGGTTGAAAATGCAGAACGTCTTGGTCCGCCAAGCAGACCTTCAATGTGCATTGCTCCTGACATGAATACCATGCCGATAAACCAGATCCATGCCTGGATTATGCCCAGTTTGTTCATCGCTTTCGTTAATTTACGTCCAGTTAAATGTGGTACCAGCCAATAAGAGATACCAAAGAATGTTAATACAACAGATGTTGCGGCTGTTAAATGGAAATGACCTGTTACCCATATGGTATTATGAACTACTTCATCCATTTGGTTTGAGGCATTAATAATCCCGCCAGCACCGGCTGGAATGAATGAAGCCATTCCAATAAATGGAACCGTAAAGCGAGCATCATTCCATGGCAATACTTTAAACCAGCCAAAAAGACCAGTTGCCCCTTTCGAGCGGCCAAACCTTTCAAAAGTTGCAAATAACGAAAAAGCAGTCATTAAGGAAGGAATAATAACCATAAATGTTAAAATAACTTGTAAAAATTTCCATGCCGGGTCAATACCAGGTTCTGTTAATTGGTGATGAAATCCAACCGGGATGGAGAACAGCAGGAATAAAATAAACGAGAGTCTTGCAAGTGAATCAGAAAAGATTTTCCCTCCGATTACTTTTGGAATTATAGCATACCAGCACATATAGGCTGGCAGGAGCCAGAAGTAAACTAATGGGTGTCCAAAATACCAGAATAAGGTACGGCTGACAAGAACATCAACAGTGTCAACTAATCCAAGTGACCAAGGAAGTAGTTGGAATAAAACGGTAGCAGCTACCCCAAGAGTAGCGACAATCCAAAGTACGGTGTTAATGACAGCCATAAAGCTTAATAATGGACTTGGTTTCCCAGGATTATTTCTCCGCCATCTTGCATAAGTCATAATTTGCGCTGCACCGTCAACCCAACTTCCAACCACAACAAAGGTTAAGCCTAAATAAAAGATCCAATGAGCTTTAAGTGGTGCATAAAATGTATAAAGGACGGAAGCTTGCTTTAGTAATACCATGGTTGCCGCCATTAGGGTACCAATTAACATTACCCAAAAACCAATCCAGCCCAAACGTCTGGCAGCGTTCGAATGACCGCCAGTTGTTCTGCTTACTGCTGCATATTGGAATCCCATAATAAAGAAGGTTGTTAATACAAGACCCATTAGAACACCATGAACAGTTAAAATTTGATAATAATCAATTCCCCAAGGAAGTTCCCATTTCCCAGAACGTACAAGGGTTTGCAGAAGTCCCATTAAACCACCCAGAGCAAGTGCTGAAAAGGCAACGAAAAAGTGTGCCATTGATAGCTTTGCATCACGAGGGTCTACTTTTATTTTTGCAGTTTCCTTAGCCATTATTTAACCACCTCAATTTTTGCACTCATTAAGTGGTGTCCTGTACCACAGTATTCATTACAAACCACCAAATATTCGCCAGCCTTGTCAAACGTAGTCGTATATTCACTGACATACCCCGGCTCAAGCATCATATTAATATTGGTACCCGCCATTTCAAAACCATGTATAACATCTTTTGTAGTAGCTATAACCTTCACCTTTGCACCGAGCGGTACTTTAACTTGTGCAGGATTATAGGAGAATGTGGATGCTACAAAAACTAACTCATAATCCCATTCTTTTCCTTCCACCTTATGTAAACCGGGTTTATCAAAAGGCTTTGTCTGATCAACTTTTGCAGAATTAATAGTAGTTAAACAACTAGCCGGCTTGTTGCCTAGGTAGAAAGCGCTGACACCCACCACTGATAGAAAAACGACAAGGCATCCAATACCGAATGTCAGCCAAATTTTTTCGAATTTATGCATGTGCATAACAACTTACCCCCTTTTCAATCAGTTAAAAACGTTCGACGAATAGGTAATAGACACTTACCCAAGACACAATAATAAATGCCCCCAAAAAGAAAACAGACGCTAATGTCCCTTTAAGAGAAGAGCTATCTTCCACTTCTGTTTTTTGTTTTGTTTTCAATTCCGCTTTCGCCATCCCCCTTGCACTCCCTTCAGAAAATTAAACAATAAATAAATCACTTCTCTCTTTCATAATACAAAACAATTACGAAAGAAAAATATGAATTTGCGAAGTTCACAAATTGTTCATTCCTTACTTAATAACTATGTTAATGATAAAAACTTGATATAACAGTGATTAATATCACTAACCTGTTTGTTAAATATGAATAAACTGTGAACACGCCTGTTTCACAAGTGATAAATGTAATTGAATATTATTTCACAAACACTTTGCTGCCTATATGTTGAACTAGGTAACACTCTTGAAATAAAAAAATAAGCTAATCATATAGTTCATTTTTTATTAGAAAGTGAGTGATTTTTTTTGGAGAAATATTATTGCGAGAACTGTCGACTTTTATATGATAAAAAAGAGTATTGTAAGGTATGTGGTGTATTGGCTAGTAACAAAATTAAGATTGAAGTTCAAAAGCAGTCCGAAAAATAAGCAAAGGGGAATGAGTGTAGAAAAAATATGAAATTGGAAAAGTTTATCTAATGAAGGAATTTCAAAACCGCGATATAATTTAATTGCACAGCAACAACCTTCAAAACGTTTGCTTCCCAGCAGTGGGAGGCTTTTTTTTTGCTGACTTCATTGGAATAAATTCACCTTTAACGGAAAAAATATCCTTAATTATAAAGAAGGAGACTAATTCATGCCTTCCATTTTATCCGTTTCAGAAATCACGCCCCCTTTTCAAGTCAATCAAGATCAGGCATCTGTGTTTGCTCGAGACCTTTTTTCCGGCTCATTCAAGGATATAGAGAGACTCCTAAAAGCTTTCCAGAACGGCCAAATTGAAAAAAGATACTTTGCAAAAAGTTTGGATTGGTTCAAAGAAGATCATTCCTTTGAGGAGAAGAACAATGCCTATATTGAATGTGCTGTTAAATTCGGTATAGAGGCAATTGTGAAATGCTTACATAGTAACAGCTTTTTAAGTGAGCCTATTTCATACGAAGAGATTGACGCTATTTTCTTTATCTCAACAACTGGAATTTCGACCCCGAGTATTGATGCAAGAATCATTAACCAATTATCTTTTAATCCTCATATAAAACGGGTCCCCATCTGGGGATTGGGCTGTGCCGGGGGGGCCGCGGGTTTATCAAGGGCCTTTGAATACTGTGTTGCCTTTCCTAAGTCAAAAGTTCTTGTCCTTTCAGTTGAACTCTGCAGTTTAACATTTCAAAAGAATGATCTTTCAAAAAGTAACTTGATTGGTACATCGCTATTTGCAGATGGCATTGCCTGTGCATTGGTGATAGGGGATGAAGTTAGAAAAGAGGCATATAGTAAGAAGACTGCCATACCGTATATTGTTGCTACCCAATCAACCCTCATGCCAAATTCATTAGATGTGATGGGCTGGAACATCCGTAATACTGGGTTATTTGTCATTTTCTCTCGAGACATTCCACATATTATTGAAGCATGGTTAAAACCAAATGTGATTGGTTTTTTATCTGAACATCAAATAGAGCTCGGCCAAATCAACCACTTTATTGCCCATCCTGGAGGTAAGAAAGTATTAGATGCCTATATAAAATCATTGGAGATTCCACCCTCGATGAATGACTTCTCTCATCATGTACTTAAGAATTATGGAAACATGTCTTCAGCCACCATTTTATTTGTGTTAAAGCGGTTTATGGACCAGGATATCGCTATAAATGATTGGGGGCTTGCAACAGCACTAGGTCCTGGATTTAGCTCAGAATTACTTCTTTTGAGGTGGCAATAATGCAGAAATCACTTTTATTCATTCTATTACTATCTTTCATCGTCCTCCAGCGGATCATCGAGCTTTATATTGCTAAAGGAAATGAGAAATGGATGAAACAGCAGGGGGCCATTGAATTTGGTCAAAGGCACTATAAGTATATGGTTCTTTTACATGTGCTTTTTTTAATTTTTTTATCCGCTGAAACCTTAATGTTTCGACGGGGAATATCTCCTGCATGGCCTGTGTTTTTATGTTTGTTTGGTTTTGCACAGGCCGTAAGAGTATGGGTCATTACATCTTTAGGAAGATTTTGGAACACAAAAATACTCGTTTTGGCGGATACAAATGTAATAAGAAAAGGACCATATCGTTATTTAAAACATCCCAATTATTTGGTCGTTGCACTTGAATTAATGTCGATTCCATTAATGTTCAACTCTTTTTTTACTGCTGTACTTTTCACTGTTTTAAATATATTAATGCTTAAAATACGAATACCTTTGGAAGAAAAGGCGCTTAATACACTAACAGAGTATGATGAAACTTTCCGAAACTGTCACCGATTTATACCAAAGATTGTTAAATAAATGTGACACTTCGTATTGGTTATTGAAAATGATTATCACTCATGTTAAAATGGTTACAATAATGAAAATCATTCTCAAGTGATGATGAAAACGAGGAAGGTGTTGAAAATGGCTTTTGCTTTTGTAGGTGGAACGGTGATTATATATGCATTTGTCATGAAGCACGTCTTAAAAAATGTAACTCAATCGTAATATCTTAAGAAAAGCCAGGGAGAAATCCTTGGCTTTTTTAGTATCATTTAAATAATTTTCACTACAAAAGGAAATTACATAATAGGAAATGTTTGAATTATCGTATAAAATAAAAATTATTACTACGATGCTAAGGGGAATAAGTTAATGGTGCAAACAGCCAAACGGGTAGAAACTTTTCAAACACTTAAAGGAAAAATTGTTTCGATTTATGAATATTTAAGAAATCAGAATGATCCAGTCCAAGCTGAGAAAGTGAAACAGCTAGCCAAAAAATTAGAGAATCGGGAGTACTCAATCGCTTTTTGCGGCCATTTTTCAGCAGGTAAATCGACCATGATCAATCAGGTAGTTGGGGAGAATTTGCTGCCAGCTAGCCCCATTCCAACAAGTGCAAATCTTGTTAAGGTAAAAACGGGTGAGGATTACGCTAAAGTGTTCTTCAAAAATGAAAAACCAAGACTATATTTGGCACCATACGACTATGATCTAGTTAAAAATTATTGTAAAGACGGGGACACAATAGAGGAAGTTGAGATTAGTCACAGTCAATCAATGTTACCGGAAAATACGACCATCATGGATACTCCTGGAATTGATTCCGCTGATGATGCCCACCGGATCGCCACAGAATCCGCTATCCATTTAGCTGATTTGATTTTTTATGTAATGGACTACAACCATGTGCAAGCCGAATTAAATTTTTTATTTACAAAAGAGTTAACGGAGGCAGGAAAAGAGGTCTATCTTGTCATCAATCAAATTGATAAACATAAAGAAGAGGAATTAACATTTCAAGACTTTCAAACAAGTGTTATCGATTCCTTTGCATCATGGGGGGTAAAACCTGCAAGAATTTTTTATACCTCTTTAAAAGAGAAACATCATCCTTATAATCAGTTTCAGCAGCTTCAGGAATTTCTTGCTGATAAACTGGCAGGGAAAGATCAGCTATTAGTTCCGTCTATTTATCACTCATTAAAGAAAATTGCGCTAGACCACTTAAGCCAATTAAAAAAGCAGGAAGAAGAAGCGCTTTCTCCTATAGTAGAAGTGCTCAATGAATTATCAGAGCAGGAAAAACAAGAGCTATCAGCAAACTACCAAAAACTAGTATTTGAGCTGAACAGTGTCAAAGAGGGAACGGATAAAAAGGAAAGAGAGTTTGATTCGGAAATTGCCCAAATCATGAAGACCGCCTATCTCATGCCGTTCCAAACGAGAGAGTTAGCTGAGAAATATTTAGAAAGTTGTCAGCCAGAATTTAAAGTAGGTATTTTGTTTTCCAAACAAAAAACGGAAGAGGAGAAAAATAAAAGATTAACAAGCTTCTATGAGGATCTTGTCGAGAAAACAAAAACACAACTGGAATGGCATCTACGGGAATTTTTACTCCGTACGTTGAAAACAGCCGAGCTTGATTTTCCTGAATTGCATGGCTTAGCACAATCCTATTCCATTCCTGTTCCAGTGGATTTATTAAGAAATACAGTTAAACCTGGAGCGCGCGTTACCGGTGATTATATACTTCATTACACGGAGGACGTAGCTAATGAAATCAAAAGAAATGCAAGAATACAGTTAACAGACTTTAAAACGATATTATTTGCGGCATTCAAAGAACATAGTGCTGGTTTACAGGACAGATATGAACAGGAATACAGGAAAATGGAAAAGTATGTAAACGCATTTGAAGAGCTTAAAAGGAATGAGCACGCCTATTTAGATAGAGAAAAAATGATAAATGAACTGCTGATTTCACAAACAGCGATGGAGGAAGATCGTTATCATCTCTTCACAAGTGAATCAGAAGAATACGAGGTCGTTCATTCCCTAGGGGACTTCAAGAAATTACATCCACAGTCTGCTGGTTTAATGGAAAAAAAGAGGAACCAGTTAGTCAACAAAAGCGAAAAGGAATCAAAAGGGAAGCACTTAAAGGAAATAACTTCAAAGCTGAAATATACGTCGGAGCTTGTCAAAGACCTGCCTGGTTTTCACAAGATTTCGCTGGAATTAACCGAGAAAGCAGAGCGTTTAGAGAATAAGGGTTTTACGGTTGCCTTATTTGGTGCTTTTAGTGCAGGAAAATCTTCATTTGCTAACGCTTTAATAGGAGAAAAAGTATTACCTGTCTCTCCGAATCCAACCACGGCAGCAATCAATAAAATCAAACCTGTAACAGAACAATTTTCACACGGGACCGTTCTAGTAAAGTTTAAGGAATCAAATACAATGCTTGAAGATATAAATCGTTCCTTAAAGGTTTTTGATTTGCATGCAGCCGGATTTTCAGAGGCAGTAACCTTAATTGATCGGATTATATTTGAGCAAGGTCAAACGGTTCTTGAAAAAACTCATTTTGCCTTTTTACATGCATTTAAAAAAGGATATAACCTGTTTGTTCCATTACTTGGTACGATAAAGGAAACAGGCTTATCCGAATTCCAGGAGTTTGTGGCTCAAGAAGAAAAATCCTGTTATGTGGAGTGGATTGAGCTTTACTATGATTGTGGGATAACAAGGAAAGGAATTACATTGGTAGATACCCCTGGAGCCGATTCCATTAATGCTAGACACACGGGCGTAGCCTTTGATTATATTAAAAATTCTGATGCTATCCTTTTCGTCACGTATTATAATCATGCTTTCTCAAAGGCAGATCGCGAGTTTCTAATACAATTAGGACGTGTAAAGGAATCCTTTCAAATGGATAAAATGTTTTTCATCATCAATGCCATTGATCTTGCGGAAAATGAAGAAGAAAAGGAATTTGTTTCCCAATATGTAGAAGAAAACTTAATGAAGTTTGGGATCAGACATCCGCATCTTTATTCCTTATCTAGTCTTCTGGGATTAAAAGAGAAAACAACGGGAAATTCGGATACTTCCTCCGGAATGAACGGATTTGAGCAGGCCTTTTATCAGTTTATTTCCGATGACCTAACAGAAATGGCCATTGCCTCCGCAGAAAAGGAATTGTTGAGGGTACGTGAATTAGTAAATAGACTTATCCACAATTCTCAACAAGACCAGAATATGAAAGCGCAAAAACGAACCGAATTAGAAAACCAAAAAGCCAAGATTAAGGATTTATTAGAAAATCAAAAAGTTGATACCATTCAAAATCGAATGATACAAGAAGCAGAAGAATTAGTTTTTTATATTAAACAAAGAGTCTTCCTGCGGTTTAGTGAATTTTTTAAAGAGGCTTTTAATCCGGCTGCCTTGAGGGATGATGGCCGTAATTTAAAACGAGCACTACAAACTGGTCTTGAAGAATTTTTAGAAAGTTTTGGATATGATTTCGCGCAAGAGCTTAGAGCAACAACCGTTAGATTAGATCGATTTATTGAACAGCTGATGATCGATTATCAAGAACGTCTCATGAGGAGTTTTCATGAAATAAACTGTGACCTCTCATTTTCTGTATTTGATAAAAAGGAAAATAATCAAATTGATTTTCCAATTGCCTTTATGGATGTAAGCCAACAGCATTTCAGTAAAGCACTATCCTATTTTAAAAATCCTAAGTCCTTTTTTGAGAAAAATGAAAAGAAGTTCATGAGTGATGAACTGTCCCAAATATTGAATCCGTTGGCAGATCATTATCTAAAAGAACAAGCGCTCAGACTAAATGACCATTATGTTGAAGAATTAAGTGACAATTTTACCCTTCTGTTACATCAAATGGAGGGCCAGGCTGATGATTTTTATTTAAGTTTGCTTTCGGCATTAGATGGTGGTGTTTCGGTCGAACGATTAAGAGATATTGAACAAAAGCTTTCTGAATAATGGAGGTGACGTCCGAATGCGGTTTATAAAAGACAGAGAATGGTTATTGGAAAATTTGCATGATGAACATGTAAGTGTGATTGATTGCCGGTTTTCATTGGCTGACCATTTACAAGGGAAAAAAGACTATTTACAAGGTCATATTCCTGGAGCGGTCCATTTTGATTTAGAACAAGATTTATCAGGAAACATCCGGGAGCATGGGGGTCGTCATCCACTGCCAAATATTGACGACTTGATTAGGAAGATCGAAAATGCCGGGATCAATAATGATAAAATTGTCATTGCTTATGATCAAGGAGAAGGTCCATTTGCAGCTCGTTTTTGGTGGCTTATGCGATACATAGGCCATGACAAAGTGTTTGTACTTGATGGAGGGTTTAAAAACTGGCACGAAGCGAATCTCCCTGTAACTGTGGAAATTCCCCTTTTTGAAAAGGCTGATTTTCGATTAAAACTAAGGCCCGAATTATTGGCAACATTTGAAGAAGTCAAGGAAGCTGTTGAAACCCAAAACCAGGTCTTAATTGATTCACGTGAAGAAAGACGATATTTAGGTATAGAAGAACCCATAGATAAAAAAGCGGGCCATATTCCAGGCGCTCTTAATAAGCCGTGGATGGAGGGAGTAAGGGGTGGTCATTATTTGCCGATTTCTGAACAATTACAGCGATTTTCCGAGCTTGATCCCAATCAATCGATCATCGTATATTGTGGTTCTGGGGTAACGGCTGTCCCCAATTTTCTGGCACTTAAGGAAGCCGGTTTTGAAAAAGTGAAGCTGTATGTTGGAAGTTTTAGTGACTGGATTTCGTATGATGAAAATAAAATTGAATTATCATCCTAGTCTTCATATGGTATAATGGTAGACGTGCTGTTTTTTAGTATACCAAAAGGGGGACTGAGAAATTGGAAAATCAAAAGCCTTCACTAATGCTCGTAGATGGTATGGCACTGTTATTCCGGGCTTTTTATGCTACTGCAGTAACAGGCCAATTTATGATAAATTCAAAAGGAATTCCGACTAATGGAATTCATGGTTTCGTTAAACATTTATTTACGGCTGTATCTCAATTTAAACCGACACATCTAGTCGTTTGCTGGGATATGGGAAGTAAAACCTTTCGAACTGAAATATTTGCTGATTATAAAGGTAATCGGGGCGAGGCACCGATTGAGCTTATCCCACAATTTGATTTGGTCAAAGAGGTGGTTGAGTCCTTTGATATTCCGAATATCGGCTTGACTGGATATGAGGCAGATGATTGTATAGGAACGATTGCCCAGCAAATGAAGGATACTGCCCATGTGTCGATTTTAACGGGTGACCAGGATATTCTTCAACTGCTTGATGAGGATATTTCGGTTATTTTACTCAAAAAAGGATATGGCAATTATCTTGTTCACACACCACAAACCTTTTATGAAGAAAAGGGAATCATGCCAAGACAGATGATTGATTTAAAGGCACTTATGGGTGATCCAAGCGATAATTATCCAGGGGTAAAAGGGATTGGTGAAAAAACAGCCCTAAAGCTTTTAAAAGAGTTCGAACATGTAGAAGGAATTATTTCGAATCTTGACCGTTTATCAAAATCACATAAATCAAAAATAGAGCAAGATTTAGAAATGCTCCATTTGTCTCGAATCTTAGCGGAAATAAAATGTGATGTTCCAGTTACCTGCCAGCTCGATCAGGCTGGGCTGCAAATTCCTATGGAAAAAGCGTTAAATAAATTGAAAGAAATGGAACTCCGGGGTTTACAGCGGCTGCTTCCGTTTGATGAGGCAATTATTTCCTAACTATAAAGGGTGTTCCAACTATTTGGACACCCTTTTCTCATACCCACAATTGACGGATGTATTATATTTTTGTATTACTTTTCTTAGCCCTATTTTCTAACTGGCTTTTTGGATCCTCAGTCATTTCTGCATCCTGCCCATATCCTTGCGGATTTACGCCAGGAGCTTTTACTCCACGACTAGCGTTACCTTTTTTAGTCAAAACACTCACCTCCACTTTTTTAGTATTTCCACTAGGAATAATAAAACACCACTTTCTAAACAATAATGGGTAGAGGTGATATGATGAACAAAGGTGTTTATTTAGCCCTTTTTAGCATTGGTCTTGCCCAAGGTGTTAAGATTCCCATCCATTTTTTCAAAAAGAAAGAATGGCGGCCTGACTTGTTTTTTGGAACAGGCGGAATGCCAAGTTCCCATTCTGCTGGTGTTTCCACTTTGACTACGTATATTGCACTGCAGAGGGGATTGCCAACCTTTGACTTTGCACTTTCGCTTGTCTACGGCTTAATTGTTATGTATGATGCGCAAGGAGTCAGAAGACAGACAGGAGAACTTACACTAAAAGTAAATTCAATGAATGATTTGATTGAAAAAATTCATAAAGAAGAAAGTCTGGAATATAAACAAGAAGCCCCAAAAAAGTTGAAAGAAATGTTAGGTCATCAACCAGAGGAAGTAGTAGGTGGAGCAGTTTTAGGAGTGTTAGTTGGGGTTATTGGACACCTTTTAACAAAAAAAGATAGAAAATTGTCTAAATTTAAGTTAAGATTTTAACTGTTCATATGTGTGGGAGAGGATTGGTCTAAACCTTGTTAACAGTTGAAGATTATTTGCACTACTTGAGAGGGAAGGGTTTTCACTTTCAAGACGATGCGGTTGGTTTTATTTTCTTCGGCAAACATTATACAAATGCTACTGATGAGATGATTAATACCGCAATCGAAATAACTTTAAAAGCGCAAAAACGTTTTGACGGCAGTTTCTATGTAGCCTTGCTCGAGATGTTAACTGCAAATAATATCAATACGAGAAAAGCTGCATTAAAATATGTGAAGGAAAATGAATTATTTGCGATTTAATTAATTAGAAAAGCTCCCTGATATAGATGGGAGCTTGTTAACTTTCCAAACTTTTACTTTTTCTTAACAATGGCAGCTTCCTTGCTGGAAGCTCAGCAAAAATCATTCCCAGAAAGATTAGAATACAACCCAAAAGAGCACTAATGGATAAACGTTCGTGAGCCCAGAAAAAACCTGTTAGAGCGGCAAAAACCGGCTCCATGGCAAAAATTAACGCAACCCTAGTTGTAGATGTATACTTTTGAAAATTAGTTTGAATAAAAAAAGCTATTGCTGTCGCAAAAACGCTTGTAACGATTAATGCAGCTAAAACATCCTTGGAAACAAAGACCTCGATTCTTACGGACTTCCTCCAATTCTCGAAAAAGAAAGAAGAAAATGTAGATAAGAAAGCTACTGTTGAAATTTGAATAATCGTTAAAAGCAGAGTAGGGTATTTATTGCTGACCTTGCCGGTTATAATAATATGCATACCAAAACTAATCGCACAGATAAAAACAAAACCATCACCAATATTTAGGCCTGACACATCAGCCAGCGTTAATAAAAATAGACCCATTGTAGCAGCAATAACGCCAAAGACGGCATTTTTACTCGGATATTGTTTAAATAAAAACATGGAGAATAGTGGGACCAAAACAACACTAAGTCCAGTGATAAACCCTGCCTTCGATGTTGTGGTATACAAGAGACCAAGGGTCTGGGTTACATAGCCAAGAAAAAGCCATAAACCGATAAATACTCCTGAGCCTACTAACTTTAAGTTTAACTGTTTTAACTGTTTAAAATCAAAAAAAAGCAGGCATAAAAATAAAAGAAGGGCTGCCAATGAAAAACGAATACCATTAAAAGCAAAGGGAGGGAGAAAATCAATCGCATTTTGAACTAGTACAAAAGTTGTCCCCCAAATTAATGTAACAAAAAGCAGGCTTAAATCGGCAATTAATGATGGTTTCATGATGTCTAGTTTTACTCCTCACTGTAATTTTTTTGAATTGCCAATCTAGCAAGTTGATCTGCCACTTTGTTTTCGGCACTAGGGATCCACTTCATAAAGAATAATTCAAAGTCTTTGGTTAGCTGTAATGCCCTTTCAAGTAGAGGGGCATACAATTTATTTTTAGTAAATTCTCTTTCCACAGACATATTTACAAGCTCAGAATCTGTTCGAAAAGAAACAATAGATTGGCCAAATCCTTTTTTTATACATATGTTAAGTGCTTCAATAAAAGCATGAAATTCTGCTTCATGATTTGACATGTTTCCAAGCGGAATCGCATATTTTTCTGATGTACCGTTTCCCTTAATAAAGATCCCGGCTCCGCTTGGTCCAGGATTACCAGCACTTGCTCCATCAATATAGACTTCAATCAATACTGCTTCCTCCTCGGATGTTAAATGATACAGCTTAGTATTAAAAAGTTTAACATATTTTCCTATCGTCATGCAGGTAAATATTTTTCTTGATAGAAGTGGGCAGAATAAAAATATCGATATTTTTACCATGACAGAATAAGCTAGATGATAAGACGCAGAAAACAATCATGAAAGGCTGAAAAAAATGAAATATAAGCTTGAGTGGCTATATAAAGTAAAAAGCAATGAAAAGGTTCAATGTTCTTCCGATTGGGTAACGGGTGAATTGGCAGTTCAATTTGCTGAGGAGCTTGAATCCAGCGGGAAAGTAACAGAGTTATACTTTTATGATGAAGCAGGAACATCTTGGATTTTGAAGGAAATGAAAAAACTGCTAACGGAAATTGAGGAAGATCCTCATGACATAACAGTCTTTTTTGACGGCGGTTTTCAAAAAGAAAGTAACCAGGGAGGACTTGGAGCTGTTATCTTTTTTAAGCAAGGAAAAAAGAAGTATCGTATTCGTGCAAATCAACGATTTGACGAAATGGAATCTAACAATGAGGCAGAATATGCTGCATTTTATTTTGCGTTAAATATCTTAGAAGACCTAGGTGTACATCATTTATCCTGTGAGTTTAAGGGTGATTCTCAAGGTGTATTAAAGCAGCTTGAAGGAGATTGGCCGTGTTACGAAGAAACCCTAAACCGCTGGCTTGACCGAATTGAAGAAAAGATGAAGACATTAGGAATGCATCCGAAATTCACGGTCATTCCTCGAAAGGAAAACAAGGAAGCTGATAAATTGGCTACTCAAGCATTAGAGGGTAAAGAGATTTTTGCTAAAACATTAATACTATAAGGAGGGTGGCTAACCATCATGAAGCCTTCAATGAGAAAGGAATTATTAAGCCAGGTAGAAGGCTTGATGAATCAATATTGCAATGGCTGCTTTTTGCATAAATTTATCAAAAAGGCAGACGGGCGGCGAGCCGCTCATCGTTTTTGTATTTCTCAATGTACAGTTGGCGAGCAGCTTCGCGAGTATGGTAAGAAATTAAATTAAGCATATTAAAAAGGCTAACGGTATCGTCAGCCTTTGAATGGTTGTTAGTAGAAATGATTATAGTTTTACTACGTTAGCAGCTTGTGGTCCACGGTTTCCTTCAACGATTTCGAAAGAAACTTCTTGACCTTCTTCTAATGATTTGAAGCCGTCGCCTTGGATTGCACTGAAATGTACGAATACATCGTCTCCGCCTTCAACTTCGATAAAACCAAAACCTTTTTCATTGTTAAACCATTTTACTTTACCGTTTTGCATGTACTTCTTCCTCCTAAGCCTATCGTGGTACCTATTAGGTACCAAGTTAAATATTATCATGTCCAGGAAATATATTCGCTTACATGATGCTTTAAATATACAATAATGAAAATGGACAGTCAAGGAATGACAAATGGTTTTTCCTAAAAAACGTATAAGTTCTGAATAATTTATTAATAAATAGGAATATAATTCTTTGATGAATAAAACATAGGCTCTTCCTCATATGTTTTAATAATAACTTTGTCATATGAGGTAGGGGGAGCCCATGTACCGATTTTCTATTGATGGAGAAGAATGGATTTTAAGATTTTCACCACAAGTTTTAATAGAAGCGGATGAAAAGCAAGCTATACTCATGTCTTTGCTGCATATTGGAAAGACTTTAGCTGGATTTTCCCATGGGAGTGCCTTTATCATGTTTACTAAGAAAATTGGAGCTATTGTTTTTGATGTGGAGCGTATTCCCTCATTCATTTTAACTGTCTCTAATATAGTTCCAGAAGAAAATTGGTATGTTCAAGAACAGGATTCTTTTAAGCCAATTAAATAGTACACTAGAAGCGACTGTATGAAACCTGCCATGATTCGGCGGGTTCTTTTTGATTTTTCAGACTTTTATAAATACACAAAGAAAATTTGCTTTTTTGGGACTGATTCAATTCAGCCTTATTTTTTACCTTTACAAAAATAGATTTGTAGTGGGAAAATGAATCAGGGATGCTTTAAAAAGGAGCAAATTAAGATGAAATTAATTATTGCTGAAAAACCCGATCAAGGTTCAACCTTAGCCTCAATATTTAAACATAAAAAACAAAGCGGATTTATTGAAATATTTCCGAATGAAACATTTCCTAATGGTGCATTTGTTACCTGGGCAATTGGACATCTATGTCAACTCGTCGCCCCTGAGAAGTATGAACCTGGTTGGAAAAAATGGTCTTTGGACACGCTGCCGATCATACCTGATCAATTTCAATATGAGGTAACAAAAGATAAGGCAAAGCAATTTGCGGTTATAAAAAAACTAGTATCTGATCCAAATGTAACGGAGATTATTCATGCTGGTGATGCCGGGCGTGAAGGTGAATTAATTATCCGAAATATCCTGCGCATGACAAACTGCAAAAAACCAATGAAACGACTTTGGATCTCCTCATTAACAGCAAATGCTATCAGAGAAGGGTTTAATAAATTATTGGATGAACAGGAGACAAAAAGCTTATACTTTGAGGCCTATACTCGTGCATGTGCGGATTGGATTGTCGGGATGAATGGCTCAAGGCTTTATAGCTTGCTGCTTCAGCAAAAAGGATTCTCAGATGTATTTTCTGTTGGCAGGGTCCAAACTCCAACCTTAGCTCTTATTGTGAAACGAGAAATAGAGATTGAAAGTTTTAAGTCAGAGCCGTTTTGGGAGGTCATCGCTCAATTTTCTATAAATGGAAAGAAATACAATGGGAAATGGCAGAACGATGGGGAGTCGCGCGTGAAGAATAAGGAGATGGCAGAAAAAGTAGCTGCCTTTTGCCGCGACAAGCTAGCTGAAGTCGCGGAAGTACTTTCCGAAAGAAAGGAATTTTTACCACCGCTCTTATATAATCTTTCAGCTTTACAGGCTGAAGCCAATAAACGGTATAAATTCTCACCAAAAAACACGTTAGATATTCTGCAGAAACTTTATCAAAAAGGGTATGTATCCTATCCACGCTCCGATTCGCGATATGTTACGAAAGAAGAGGCAAATACTTTCCCTGATATATTAAATCGATTAAGTCATATAAAAGATTATCAAAGTTATTTCCCTCTGCCGATTGCATCAATTGCAGATAACAAACGATATGTAAATGAAAAAAAGGTAACCGACCACTATGCAATCATACCGACAGAACAAATTCCATATTTAGATAGACTTAGTTCAGATGAACGAAAAATTTATGATTTAATTGTTACAAGTTTGATTGCTGCTCATTATAATAAGTCTATTTCGGAATATACTACGGTTACCACACTTGTCGATGGCAGGGCGTCGTTTATCTCTAAAGGAAAGGTACAGCTTGAAGAGGGGTGGCGAAAAGTTTTAAACCACAAGGAACGAGATGAAGAGCCTGAATTGCCTGCGCTGACTGCAGGGGAGCAGGGGAAAACTGTTAAGGTGGATGTTAAAGAAAGTCAAACACAGCCGCCAAAACGTTATACAGAAGGTCAGCTCATTACCTTGATGAAAACTGCTGGAAAACATATAGATGATAAAGAACTTGAGAAAATCCTTACGAAAACGGAAGGCTTAGGGACGGAAGCGACAAGAGCCGGGATTATCACCATGCTAAAGGACCGTTTATATATTGAAGTGAAAAAGAATGTAGTTTATGCAACTGCCAAAGCTAAAATATTAATCGAAGCGATTGGTCAAGAAATTCTCGCTTCACCAGAAATGACAGCAAAGTGGGAGCAAAAACTAAAGGAAATATCGGAAGGATCTGCCGTACCAAAGCATTTTATGGAACAAACGAAAAAAATGGTCCTCCATTTAATTTCATCTAGCAGGAACCAATCAGCGAACTGGGCTTTTTCTGATGAACTCACGCAAAACTTCACTCCGGGAAAACAAAAAGGAAAAAGAAGAACTGCAACTAAATTAGGGCCTTGTAAGAAATGTGATGGAGATATCGTAGATAAAGGCACCTTTTATGGCTGCAGTAATTATAAAAAAAATCAGTGTAATTTTACGATTTCTAAAAAAATCCTTGGCAAAAATATTACTCAGAAAAATGTAAAACTGTTGCTGTCCGGTGAAAAAACAGATCTAATCGAAGGATTTACGAATAAAGAAAAAACCTTTAATGCCAAGCTATTCCTTGATGAACAGGAAAAAAGGATAAAATTTTTATTCGAGGAAACTGCCGTAAAATAATTACTGCCGCTATAAAGAACCTTGTCACTCATTTTTTAATATAGTAAACTTTTAGAAGAGTATTTTTTTGGAGGTTAAGGGATGCCAACACCTAGTATGGAAGATTATATTGAACAAATATATATTTTGATTGAAGAAAAAGGATACGCTCGGGTATCGGATATTGCCGAAGCGCTGTCTGTCCATCCCTCCTCAGTTACTAAAATGGTGCAAAAGCTTGATAAAGATGAATATTTAGTTTATGAAAAATACAGAGGACTTAGCTTAACCCCCAAGGGTAATAAGATTGGTAAACGCCTAGTTTTTAGACATGAACTACTTGAACAATTCCTCAAAATTATTGGGGTAAAGGATGAAAACATTTATCATGATGTTGAAGGGATCGAACATCATTTAAGCTGGGACTCTATTGATCGTATTGGTGATCTTGTTCAGTTCTTTGAAGATGACGAGAATAGAATTGAGGCGTTAAAGGAAATTCAGAAACTAAATGAACATGAATAGAATGGATTTATCATGTTAAGAAGCAAATCGAAAGCACCTAGCGATATCAAGCTAGGTGCTTTCAAAATAAATTGGGGTAACGATCAAAGGATAGTTCAAATTCCGGCATGAGAGACAATCTTCCATTTGTATCCTTAAATGTCTGAATGCCTCGAATTAGACCTTGTTCTACATCCATTAAGGCTTTTCGATACGATATGACACGGCCTTCGGAAGTAACAAAATTAATAATCACACCTGAATGATTTCGATGGACGGCAGTAATAATTTCCATAGGAACACTCCTTTCCCACGTATTATTGGTCATTGGCTTAATTTATAAACCCTAATTAATGATAAAAAAAACACCGGGTGGCCGGTGTTTTTAACTCCAAGAAAAAGGAGTTTCTTGGTATACATAATAATTCAGCCAATTAGAGAAGAACAAGTGACCATGTGATCGCCAGCGATTGATTGGTGGTTGTGTTGGGTCATTGTTAGGAAAATAATTTTCTGGCATATGAATCTCAAGGCCTTTCTTTAAGTCCCTTTCATATTCCTGTGCTAATGAATCGGAGTCATATTCCAAATGACCGGTTACCATGACATGCTTACGATTTCTCGAAGAAATCAATAACGCCCCCGCAGCTTCTGATGCAGCCAATAATTTTAATTCCGGATTTTTCATAATCGAATCAATTGCAACATCGGTATAACGTGAATGTGGTGCATAAAATTGATCGTCAAATCCTCTCAATAATATATCATTTTGTTCAAAAATTTGATGAGGATAAATACCGGAACATTTGCGGTCTAACTCAAATTTACCAATTCCATAATAATAGTAAAGTGCTGCCTGTGCCCCCCAACAAATGTGTAAGGTAGAGGTGACATGTTGATCGGCCCAATCCATGATCTCCTTTAGTTCAGACCAATATTTTACTTGTTCGAATTCTAATAACTCTACCGGTGCTCCAGTAATAATCATTCCGTCAAACTTTAAATTATTAATTTCTGGAAAAGTGGTGTAAAACTGCTGCAAATGCTGTTTACTAGTATGAGTTGATTCATAGGAATTGGTTTTTAAAAAATTAACATTCACTTGTAAAGGTGAGTTTCCTAATAATCTCAATAATTGCGTTTCAGCTTTTTCTTTTTCAGGCATAAGATTTAATATTAAGATATTTAAAGGCCTGATATCTTGGCTGATTGCCCTCTCATCATCCATAATAAAAATATTTTCCTGCTCAAGTATCTCTCTTGCAGGCAATTGCTTTGGTATGTTAATAGGCAAGTGACCGTCCCCTTTCTAAAATCCACACATATTTAAGGTATATTTATTAATAACCTGCGCCGATAGAGTCTTTGAATATTAAAAAAATTCGATAATTACATTATAAACATTATTATAAATTCAGGAAAGGTACTAATTTCGATATAATAATCATCGGAATAAAAAAAACTTATTTGGTACAATGGTAGTGCAATGAAAAATACATACTTAATGCGGGGGATATACGTGACGATGAAATCTTCAGTGAAGTCAGACATTGAAATTGCACAAGCATCCAAAATGAAACCGATTGTCGAGATTGGAGAGAAAATTGGGCTAATAGAAAATGATTTAGAGCTTTATGGGAAATATAAAGCAAAAATTTCTAATGAGGCACTAAATAAAATCAAAACAAATAAAGATGGAAAAATTATACTTGTCACATCCATTAATCCAACTCCGGCTGGTGAAGGGAAATCTACTGTTACAGTCGGTCTTGGTGATGCCTTTACTAGACTTGGTAAAAGGGTAATGATTGCAATGCGTGAGCCCTCGCTTGGACCAACGATGGGAATAAAAGGCGGGGCAACTGGCGGCGGTTATTCTCAAGTTCTTCCGATGGAGGACATTAATCTCCATTTTACTGGAGACATTCACGCCATTACGACAGCAAACAATGCACTGGCTGCATTAATCGATAACCATCTGCAGCAAGGTAATCAGTTAAATATAGATCAGCGCAGAATCGTTTGGAAACGGGCATTAGACTTAAATGATCGCGCCTTAAGAAAAGTGATTATTGGACTTGGCGGACCTCTGCAAGGCGTTCCCCGCGAAGATGGTTTCGATATTACGGTTGCCTCTGAAATTATGGCGGTTCTATGTTTAGCAGCGGACTTAAAGGATTTGAAATTACGGCTATCACGAATGGTTGTTGCCTATAATGTTAATAAAGAACCTATTACAGTAGGAGATCTAGCTGTTGAAGGGGCATTAGCGTTATTGTTAAAAGACGCTGTTAAACCAAATCTTGTCCAAACCATTGAGTATACGCCAGCACTTATTCACGGGGGACCCTTTGCCAATATCGCACATGGGTGCAATAGTGTTATTGCCACAAAAGCAGCTCAAAAGTTAGCAGATTATGTTATCACCGAAGGAGGCTTTGGGGCGGATTTAGGAGCAGAGAAATTTTTACATATTAAAACAAGGAGTGCCAGAATTAAACCTGAAGCGGTTGTGATAGTAGCGACTATTCGTGCTTTGAAAATGCATGGTGGTGTAGAAAAAAAAGATTTAGCAAGCGAAAATATCTCAGCCCTAACGCGCGGCTTTGGAAATTTACAGAAACACATCGAAACAATTAAAAGTTTTGGTCTTCCGCTCGTGGTTGCCATCAATAAATTTATTACGGATACAAGTTTAGAGGTTCAAGCATTGCTTGACTGGTGTGATGGGAATAATGTGCCTTGTGCCTTAACTGAAGTATGGGAAAAAGGCGGAGAAGGCGGTGTTGACTTAGCACAAACACTCTTAAAAGTCATGGAAAAAGAAGAAAATCATTTTCACCCGCTATATGAACTTTCTGATTCAATCGAACAAAAAATTAGAACCATTGTCAAAACTGTTTACGGCGGGAAGGACGTAGAATTTTCACCAAAAGCGAAAAAACAATTAGTTGAGTTTGAAAGATTCGGCTGGGCCCATTTACCTGTTTGCATGGCTAAGTCACAATATTCACTTTCGGATGATCCTTCCAAGCTCGGCAGGCCAACTGATTTTATTGTAACAATAAGGGAACTAAAGCCTTCTATTGGAGCAGGCTTTATCGTGGCATTAACTGGTGATGTCATGACTATGCCGGGACTTCCTAAAAAGCCCGCAGCATTAAATATGGATGTGGATGATAAAGGGAATGCTCTAGGGCTTTTCTAAAGGAGTCGAGAACAAAATGTTTGACCCAACAGCCTTTGATAATATGAAGGTAGTGATAGAAGGGGCCCTATATGATCTAGACATAAAGGGTGACCTTATCATCACTGACCGAAATGATGTAATCAATTTAGCCCAAATGTCCCGCCTCTTTAATTTATCTTTTCGATTACAGGATGGGATAAGTTTGGCTAAAGTGGAATTGAACTCCCCATTGATCAATCTAGCAGCCGAGCTTTTACCTTCCGTTCAAACCGAAGAACATGCTGGATGCTATGTTAGACTTGAATTTTTACTTGAACATGAACAAGCTCCTGATTATGTTTTACTAAAAAACATCCTTCTCGATATATGGGGAGAATCTCGAGACATATCACTTATTAGTCAATCTCACCCTTTAGACGGAGACAAAAAAATAATAACGATTCTTGTAGTGGAATTTGGACGTTTGATTACCGAGGACCATATGGAAGATTTAGTTGAGATGATTAATTTTATGATTACCACACTTATGCGATTTGACAATTAGATCATTCATTATAAAAATAACCAGCAATACGGGAGCTGGTTATTTTGCTGTTATAATATTTACAATATTCCGATTAAAAGGTACAGTTAAAGTAATGTGATATTATGACCTCATACTAATCATAAGGGGAGATGACTTTGGTTAAGACCGCATGGGTAACCGATAGTACAGCCTATTTAGATGATGAGTTACAAAACCATCCAGATTTATATACGATCCCATTAACTGTTTTATTGGATGGGGTAGAATATTCTGATGGAGTAGACTTAACCTCAAACGAGTTATTTGGCCGATTAAAGGAATTAAAAAGCCCACCGTTAACCTCACAACCATCGATTGGTTCTTTTCAATCCTTATATGAACAATTATCAAATGAATATGATGAAATAGTAACCATTCTCGTTTCGGGAAAGCTTAGCGGAACGGTCTCTTCGAGTAAGCAGGCTGCCTCCCTTGTCGATATTCCGGTAACTATTTTTGATTCGCACATCCTTACTTATCCAATGTCCGTGTTAATCAAAAAGGGGATGGAACTTATAGGGACTGGTCATAGTATTGACTCGATGATAGAAAAACTTGAACACCTGCGAGACACCTGCGAGACTTATGTACTTGTAGGAAGTTTAGAGCAGCTGCACCGAGGCGGGAGAATGACTGGACTGCAATTTTTTCTAGGAAGCATGCTCCAGGTTAAACCGATTATTTCAATTGAAGCTGGTGCACTCCGTGTGAAAGAAAAAGTGAGAGGTGAGAAAAGGGCGAAAGAAAAAATTTTCGATTATTTTCGATTAGCTTATGAGCAAAACCAGTTTAAAGAGGTATACCTATTGTATGGTTTACATGACGAACAAGCCAAAACTTGGCAGCTTGAACTTCAGTCGGATTATCCGGAAGTTAAGATTATTAGCTGTCCACTAGGTGCTGTCATTGGCGTTCATGCTGGGGAAAACACCATTGGGATTAGTTGGTTTAATGGATTAAAATAACGACTCCCTAAATTGGACATACTATAATTGTCAGTCATCATGATAGGGGGTGTTCACTTGAGTAAGCAAGGAAGACAAAATGCAAACCAGACAAGAGAACAAATTGAAAAGCAGGATATTAGCAATGATGTTGAATTAGGCAGTGAGTTTCAAATTGGCAACAATAAATCACAAAGTCAGAAAAAAAGCGGCCGTCAGGCAAACAAAAAATAACCTCGAAACATCGGGGTTATTTTTTGTTTGCCATTCATGTTAAAATAACAAAGGTGAAGGCAGGTGCTTGATATTGAAGGTCTTATTAATTGAACAAGCGGAAATGTTTGTCCGAAAGGAACTGGGTGAAGATGCTACTGGACATGATTGGTATCATGTCGATCGTGTCCGGCGGAATGCCTTACATATCTGCAAGCATGAAAAAACAGGAGACCCGTTTATTATTGAAATGGCTGCGCTCCTCCATGATATACCTGACGAAAAATTAAACAAAACCAGTGAACTGGGCAGAGCTAAACTGGATTCCTTTTTTAATAAAATAATGATTACCGATGAAGCTAAAGGTCACATCGAAGAAATCATCAACTCCATATCATATAAAGGAGGCCAGAAAACGGAGCTTAAAACAATGGAAGCAAAAATTGTACAAGATGCTGACCGTTTAGATGCCATCGGGGCGATTGGGATTGCGAGAGCATTCGCTTATGGAGGTAAAAAAGGCCAGTCCATCTATGACCCAACTGTTAAAGTAAGGGAAGAAATGACCCTGGAAGAGTATCGAAAAGGAAAATCCACTAGTATTCATCATTTTTATGAAAAATTATTGAAATTAAAGGATTTATTAAATACAGACACAGCTAGAAAAATGGCAGAGAAGCGTCAGCAAATGATGCTTAACTTTTTAGAACAATTTTATCAAGAATGGGATGGACAAGATTTATGAAGATGTTCACAGTAGAAAATGTTTCAAAAACATATGGAGAGAAACAGCTCTTTGACCATATTACTTTTACAATTAGTGAGAAGGAGCGGGTCGGATTAATTGGCATTAATGGGACGGGTAAATCCTCCTTATTAAAAATCATTGCAGGATTAGATGCACCTGACGACGGAAAGTTAGTTTCTCCTAAAGATTATTCCATCTCATTTTTAGACCAGCAACCCGAATTAGATTCAGATAGTACAGTACTGGAACAAGTCTTCCGAGGCGATGCACCGATCCTAAAATTGATGCGCGGATACGAACAAACTCTATTAAAATTAAATAGCTTGCCAAATGACCCAAAGGTACAAGAAGAGCTATTTCAATTACAAAGGCAAATGGATGCATTAGATGCCTGGGATGCCAGCACAAATGCTAAGTCCATTTTAATGAAATTAGGAATTGAGGATTTTACGAGGAAAATTGGCGAACTTTCCGGAGGACAAAAAAAACGTGTCGCTCTTGCGCAAGTATTAATTGCTGAGCCGGATTTATTAATTCTCGATGAACCCACTAACCATTTGGATTTTGATTCTGTTAAGTGGTTGGAAGATTACTTAAGCAGGTATAATGGTTCGATCTTGCTTGTTACGCATGACCGATACTTTTTAGACCGGGTTGCCAACCGAATGTTTGAATTAGATGGCGGCAATCTCTACAGTTATAAAGGTAACTATGCTGCCTTTTTGGAAGCTAAAGCAATTCGTGAGGAAAACGAAGCAGCAACCTATGAAAAAAATAAAAACCTATTTCGCAGAGAGTTGGAATGGATTAGAAGAGGTGCTCAGGCGAGATCAACAAAACAAAAAGCAAGAATTCAGCGTTTTGAAGAACTTGATGATAAGCTTTCAAGCGGAAAGCCTTCTGGTGAAAAATTGGATATATCATTAAATGGAAGCCGTCTTGGCAAGCAGGTTTTTGAGCTAAAGGATGCATCGAAGCGCTATGAGCAAAAAGTCATTTTAAATCATTTTGATTTATTGGTAAAGCCGGGAGACCGGATTGGTATCATTGGTAAAAATGGTGCCGGTAAATCAACCTTATTAAATATATTAGCTCAGAAGCTGCCGCTGGATGAGGGAGATTTTATTATCGGGCAAACGGTGAAGCTCAGCTATTATACCCAGGAAAGCGAGGATATGGATGAAAATAAGCGGATGATAGAATATATTAAAGAGACAGCTGAGGTTGTAGAGACTTCAGATGGTAAGACCATTTCCGCTGCACAAATGCTTGAACGGTTTCTTTTTCCTCCTTTTACTCACGGGACTCCGATTCGGAAATTATCCGGTGGAGAAAAACGGCGTCTTTACCTGTTAAAGCTATTAATGATGGCACCTAATGTCCTTTTGCTGGACGAGCCTACTAATGATTTAGATACACAAACTCTAACGGTTCTAGAGGACTATCTCGAAGATTTCCCAGGGGTTGTGATTACAGTTTCCCATGATCGTTATTTTCTCGACAAAGTGGCAGAACAGCTGCTCGTTCTTCGTGGGGAAGGGAAAATTGACTCGTTTTATGGAAATTACAGCGAATATCTTGAAAAAGAAAATGCACTTCAAGGACAGAAAACAGCAACCAAGCCAATTCCTACCTCTAAAGCTCCAGAAAAGGAAAAAAAGAAGCGGTTAACGTTTAAGGAGAAAAAAGAATGGGAGGAAATTGACGATGTGATTGCCCATACAGAGGCAAAACTCGAAGAAGTGGGTGCTGAAATGGCTAAGACAGGCAGTGATTTCACAAAAGCTCAGGAATTAATGAAACAAGAAAAAGAATTAAACGAAAAGCTTGAGTATTTAATTGAACGCTGGTCGTATTTGGCCGAAATAGCCGAACAAGAGTAGAAGGGTACGTCTTGGTGACGTACTCCTTTTTTATGAAAGCAAATCAAATGAATAGAATATTGACATTATGTTAAACTTGAAAAAAGAAAACAGAGGAATTAGGTGATTGTATTGAATATTAAGGCGATTGAACCAACACCAAGTCCAAATACAATGAAAATCATATTAGATCAAGAACTTCCAATGGGCAAAAGCCATAATTATAAAAAAGAAACAATGGCAGAGGCACCCCTAATTATTCAAGCTATCCTCCAAATTGAGGGGATTAAAGGGGTATACCATGTTGCTGATTTTCTGGCAGTGGAGCGTAATGCCAAATATGATTGGAAGGATTTATTACCTCAAGTCCGCCAGGCGTTTGGTGAAAAAACAGCGGAGACTGTTAATTTAAATAAGCTGGACGAACATTTTGGAGAAATTAAGGTAGAAATTCAAATGTTTAAAGACATTCCTCTTCAGGTCAAATTGACTGATAGTTCGACGGAACGAAGATTTGGAATGCCAGATTATTTTTTACAAGCAAGAGAACGGGCGCAGCTGCCTGAAGATAATTATATTCTTTTGCGTAAATGGCAAAATCAAGGCGTCCGTTATGGAGATTTTGATCAGATTGGTCAAGAGGTAGTTGAGGAATTGATTGCCGCCTATCCAAAGAGTCGATTAGAAGCACTTGTTTCCAAAGCGCAAAGTGCCGAAGCACCAACTGGCTTGAAAGGAATGCAAACCCGTAGAAAGGTAACGATTGAGGATTTAAACAATCCCGACTGGCAGTTACGCTATCAGCTGTTAGAACAAATGGATGACCCTGAACTCGATGATTTACCTATGCTAAAAAAAGCATTACAAGATGAGAAACCCTCCATACGGAGACTGGCAACTGTATATCTTGGTATGATCAAGGAGCGGGAAGTCCTGCCGTTACTCTATACTGCATTAAAAGATAAAACTGTAACCGTGCGCAGAACAGCAGGTGATTGCTTATCCGATTTGGGATTCCCAGAGGCAGCTGAGGAAATGGCAAACGCATTGACAGATAAAAGCAAGCTTGTGCGTTGGAGAGCAGCCATGTTTCTCTATGAGGCTGGAGATGAAAATTCTCTTCCCGCCCTAAAAAAAGCCGAAAATGACCCAGAATTTGAAGTCAGCTTGCAAATCAAAATGGCAATTGAAAGAATTGAGGGCGGAGAAGAAGCGAAAGGCTCTGTCTGGAGACAGATGACGGAGGCACGAAAGTCAGACCAGTAATTTTGTAAATTAGCCATGATTATAGTATTCTATATGGAGAAGAAATGGAGTGAATGTAAATGTCAAATGCTTATGAAGAATATATGAAACAAATGGTATTACCTATGCGGGAAGAATTAACGAGAGCAGGCTTTGAGGAATTAAAAACAGCGGAAGAGGTAGAAGGTTTTATAGAAAATACTAACGGTACAACACTGGTTGTCGTCAATTCTGTATGCGGCTGTGCCGCTGGCTTAGCTCGGCCTGCAGCAACCCAAGCTGTGTTAAATAGCGAGAAAAAACCAGAACATTTAGTTACCGTTTTTGCAGGACAGGATAAAGAAGCAACTGCTAAAATGCGTGAGTACTTTGAGGGAATCGAACCTTCATCACCATCTATGGCATTACTAAAAGATAAACAAGTGGTACATTTTATTCCTAGACATGATATTGAAGGCATGCCGATGGAAGCAGTCATGCAAAATCTATTGGGGGCATTTGAAGCTCATTGCTAAACGGGATGTCGGTAGACATCCTTTTTTTATTTTGGCTGTGTAAAGGTTATATTTGATTTTTAGCATGTTGATTGGAGCGGAAGGCGGCGAAGACTCCTGCGGGAGTACGGGGCAGGGGAGACCCCGCAGGCGCAAGTGCGCCGAGGAGGCTCCCCGG
>NZ_JBALNF010000002.1:112818-127718 GCF_036962465.1 Neobacillus vireti | reverse complement strand
ATTCAAGATTAACACAGCCGTTATTTTAGAAGAAGAGAGGGTAATATGTTTATAACAACAGCAGGGAGAACAACCCCGGGGATGATAAAACACGCACTAGAAATTGCGGAGAATTTGCAGATTCCTTATCTTCCGCGAAATAAGAAATCATTAAACCTTATCCAACAACAGGCTAAAAGCGGCTGTATTGTGGTGGGAAAAGAACGATTAGAGCTTTTTGAGAAAAACAGTGTTCAGCCATTTTTCTTCCATCCTAATTCAGCGATGTTTCGGATTAAGCGGTTGATAAAAGGGGGATTTGACCCATTTGCCAATGCTGCAAAACTGGCAAGAGGGATGACGGTTCTTGACTGTACCCTAGGTATCGCTTCAGATGCAATTGTTGCAAGTTTCCTCGTCGGCAGGGAAGGGATGGTAACCGGTATAGAGGGTCAGAAATATTTGGCTTTCATGGTTCAAAAGGGACTCGAGACCTGGGACTCTGGTCTTCCTGCCATGAATAAGGCCATGAAACGCGTGCGTGTTCTTCATAAGGATGCTTACGAATATTTAAAAAGCCAAGCTGATTCATCTATTGATTGTGTCTATTTTGATCCAATGTTTGAAGAAACGATTCTTGAATCGGATGGGATTAAAGCTTTAGGCCATTTTGCTATTCATGATGATTTGACTGATGAGCTGATTAACGAAGCTATCAGAGTAGCGAAATTAAGCGTGGTATTAAAAGACCATTACAAGAGTGTTCGCTTTGAAAAATATGGATTTGAAGTAATCCGCCGAAAAACCGCTAAGTTTCATTTTGGTGTGATCGAAAAAAATTGAAAGCCTTTTCTTTCAGTTTTTTTCCATTTGACCCAAAAAAGAAGTATAATTATTTGTAAGGAACTTAACTTCAGAAATCTTTTAATATAAAGGTGTGAACCGAAAAATGAACAAGTGGCTGCGTAAATCACTTTTTGTTACCATTTCCATTTTAACATTTGGTCTGGTAACCCCATCACAACTAATCAATCAAGCAAATGCCGAAAAAATTAACGATAGGGACGTTTTTGAAACCCAAGCTCCGGATAGAAGTATTGTCCAAGCAAATAGTTATGTAATAGAAACAGAGTTTAATAGAGAAGCGTTTATGCAGGAGCTGATTAAACAGGCAGAAATACAATCCTATCAAAAATTTGGGACTAGAATTAAGCCGGTCATCGAAAATGAGTTCCGAGAAGTAATTTTACCGAATATTGAAAAGGCAATTGCTCAAACAGCTTCACAATTTCCCGAGGATGATGTCAAGAAACTTACAATTACTGAGCAGCCGGGCGCAGGACTTTCTGAAAAAATTTTTAATATAAAAGATAGTGTTTCTGGGAAAGATATTATTCGTTTCCATGTAAGACGCGATAATCCTCCGCAAGCAGGATACTGGTTTAATTTTCATTATCATACTTATCATGATCAATTTCATTCACATCATGAACTTGGCTCTATTTATTGGGATAAAAATACACCGCCAAAATGGATGAGTTAGTCCTTAGTAAAAATGTTTTTATTATAAATGAAACCTTTTTAAGAGAAACTCGTAAATAGATTATTACCAAAATTGGAGGAATGTAAAAATGGCAGTTAGTTTATCAAAGGGGCAAAAGGTTGATTTAACAAAAACCAATCCTGGTTTAACCAGCGTTGTGGTTGGATTAGGATGGGACACTAATAAATATGATGGCGGAAATGATTTTGATCTGGATTCTTCCGTATTCCTTTTAGGGGAGAATGGTAAAGTAACAAATGAAACAGATTTTATTTTCTATAATAATCGTGAAGGCGCAGGCGGTGCCGTTGTACATACCGGAGATAACCGGACAGGCGATGGCGATGGCGATGATGAACAAGTGAAAATTAATCTTACTGCTGTTCCTGCGAATATTCAAAGAATCGCTTTTACCATTACTATTCATGATGCGGATAGTCGAAATCAAAACTTTGGTCAGGTTAGCAATTCCTATGCCCGTATCTTTAATGAAACCACAGGAGAAGAATTAATTAGATATGATTTAGGGGAAGATTTTTCGATAGAAACAGCTATTGTGGTAGGAGAAATATACCGTCACAACGGTGAATGGAAATTTAGTGCGATTGGCAGCGGGTATCAAGGCGGATTAGCCGCATTAGCAAAAGACTTTGGCTTATCCATCGGCTAATTCTCAAAAAAGACCCAGTTAGCTGGGTCTTTTTAAAAAAACAGGTTTACTAACTAGGGGGAATTTTTTTAATGTCAGTTTTACAACATATATTAGATACATACTCACAGTTTTTTAACTGGGAAATGTGGGGAGAGGTGTTAACGAATCCCGTCAGCTGGGGATTAATTGGAACACTAGTTATTTTAGAGGGTTTGCTTTCTGCTGATAATGCCTTAGTTTTAGCGGTTATGGTAAAACATCTTCCACCTGAAAAACGGAAGAAAGCACTGTTTTACGGTTTATTAGGGGCCTATGCCTTCCGGTTTGTAGCAATCGGCATCGGAGTGTTTTTAATCAAACTTTGGTGGGTAAAAATATTAGGTGCAGGGTACCTGGCCTGGTTATCCATTAAGTACTTTTTGGATAAACGAAAAGGTTCTGAGGAAGAAGAGAACGATGAGCAAGGTATGAATCAAAAAGGCCTGTTAATTCGCTTATTCGGAACATTCTGGGGAACTGTGGCGGCAGTTGAATTAATGGATATAGCCTTTTCTGTTGACAGCGTATTAGCGGCTTTTGGTGTTAGTGAAGAGGTTTGGGTTTTATTAATTGGCGGTATGCTCGGCGTATTAATGATGCGGGGAGTAGCAGGTGTTTTCTTAACATTAATTGACCGTGTGCCAGAACTTGAAACAACCGCTTATATATTAATTCTAATAATAGCGGTCAAAATGCTTCTTGCAGTAGTTCATATTGAAATGGGACATATTACCTTCTTTATTATCTTATTACTGACCTTTGGTGCTACTTTTATCGTTCACTATAACAATAAGAAAAAGGAAGGCAGCAAGGAAAATAATTCATAATGATTGTCAAAGGGTGGGGAGCTGACGAAAGTCTGTTTCCCTCTCTTTTTTACCATTCACGGAGGAGAAAATGGTTATGGAATTTTTTACATACTTTTACGAAGATGAAATTGAGCGGTTTTTTTTTCGGAGACCTGGGGCAATTACAAAATTTACAAACCGTGATTTGTTGTCCTATGGTTTAGGAGCAACACTCTATATGCCAGCTACCCGGCCAAATATCCATCAGGAAATTCTTTCAAATAAACATGAAGGGTTAACCTCGCTTGTCATTGATTTGGAAGATGCAATTGGCGATAATGAAGTTGAACTAGCAGAAAATTTACTAGTTCGGGAATTATTAAAGTTATATGCGGAATGTAATAAAGGGTTTTTAAATGCTGAGGATTTACCGCTCATGTTTATTCGGATTCGCCAGCTCGATCAATTGAAACGACTCAAGGATGAATTAGGAGATGCATTGAACCTTTTGACAGGTGTGGTAATTCCTAAATTCAGTGCCGAAAATGGCAGGGGTATTTTGGAAATGGTTCGTACCATACATACCGAGACACATCCTTTTTATGTAATGCCCATTCTTGAATCAGCTAGTGTGATACAAAAGGAGACAAGAATGGAAGAATTATTGAAGATCAAGCACTTGCTTGATCAATATAGAGATTATATTCTGAATGTTCGGATAGGGGCAACGGATTTCTGTGGTTTATATGGTATTCGCAGAAATATGGATACGACGGTTTATGATATTGCTGTTTTAAGAGATTGCATTTCTGATATTATTAATGTTTTTCAACGATTTGATAGTCCATATGTTGTATCCGGACCTGTCTGGGAATATTTTTCTGCAAAAAAAAGAATGTTAAAGCCCCAGTTAAGGCAGACACCGTTTCGTGAACGATATGGAGAGGAAGGCCTCAAATGGAGAGCCAAGTTAATAGATGAAAATATGGATGGACTTATCCGCGAAATCTTAATGGATATTAGTAATGGGTTAACCGGAAAAACCATCATTCATCCGTCACATATAAAGGTTGTTCAGGCACTTAATGTCGTTTCCTATGAAGAATATATTGATGCTAGCAATATAATAAAAGCTTTCGATGAAAATAATGGGGTTATGAAAAGTGAATTTGCCAATAAAATGAATGAAGTTAAACCTCATTATTTTTGGGCGCAAAAAATATTATTAAAATCACAGGTTTATGGGGTGTTACATGAAGAATTCACAAGTATTGACCTTATCAGAAAAGAAGTATACGTTTAACATCCTTGATTCAATAAAAGTGGAAATAAATAGTCTTGAAAATCCATATCATATTCCCATAGACGAACTCTTTACTATGGCAGCCAGAATCAATAAGAAGCGCTCGTTTTTATTTATAAGTAAGGTGCTTGGCAAACATTTACCGACCGAACCCAATAAGGGACTGCTAATAGCGGCTCTGCTTGGTGCGAGATATTTAGAAATGGTTAAGGGGATAAATTGCCTGGAAAAAGAAAGACTGCTATCTCTATTCCTTACGGGTGGTACTTTTCATAACAGTCCCTTTATTTCAGAAAAGCATAAACCGGTCATCATTGGTTTTGCAGAAACAGCTACTGCCCTTGGACATGCATTTTTTGATTGTTTCGAAGGAGCTGAGTTTTTTCATACAACCAGAGAGGAGATTAGCGGGGAGAGGCCTGTCATTACGTTTGAAGAGGAACACTCCCATGCAACATCCCATCGCTGTTATATTCCATTAGAAATGATTGATCATCAGCGCGAGATCATTCTTGTTGATGATGAAATAACGACCGGTAACACAGCCTTAAATATTATCAAATCCATTCATGAAAAATTTTCGAGACCTGTTTATACATTAGTAAGTATTTTAGATTGGCGTTCCCAGGAATATCAGGAAAAGTTTTTAAGGGTGGAACAAGAATTAGGAATTAAAATAAATGTGGTCAGCTTACTATCTGGTCATGTCAAGATTCATCAATTAAAAGAGTTAGACAATCGTTCTAATAAAGCTGGTACATTCAGAAGAGGGGGGTCTATTGAAGTAGTACACCTTGGGTCTTATTTTACATCTTCCCGTTTTTCTTCTAGATACCAACTGATTGGACTTCCTTATCTTAACGAAACAGGTCGTTTTGGTTTAAAAAGCTTAGAAAATTTTCTAGTCCATCAAAGAATTTCTAAAGCTTCCGAATTCTTAAGGCAAAAAAGAAGCGGGGTTCGAACCTTATGCCTAGGTACGGGGGAATTCATGTATTTGCCAATGAGACTCGCTGCAGAGATGGGCAGAGGTGTTTATTATCAATCTACAACTAGAAGTCCAATTTATATTAAGAATGAGGAAGGTTATGGGGCTAAATTCGGAGTCAACTTTCCCAATCCGGAGAACGAGAATATCCCAAATTTTGTTTATAATATCCCTCCGAATCATTATGATGAATTATTTCTATTTTTTGAAAGGGAAGTTTCTAAAGAGAAGCTTGAGCCCATGATTGAAGAATTAGGAGAATTAGCTTTTCAAACCATTAAAATTGTCTTTTTCTCAGGAAGGCAGAGGTGATTAGGATGAAAAAAATACTCAGCAAACCTGCCAAAATCGGAACCTATCATGTGGACGATGTTCTATTTTTGTTAAAAGATTTAAGTAACATAGTTTTAGAGGATACCGTGGTAAACAGGGAAACAAAGATCCAATCAGGAGGTCACTATAGCGAGTCACTGCCCATAGAATACCAGCCTCCTGAAGAGTATGTAAAGGTTTTCTGGAACACCTTACAACGATATAAACAAAAAGTAGCCTTGTGTGTTGGGATAGTTTCAGAGCAAATCTATCAATTAAAAGGGTCAAATACCATTCTCGTTTCGCTTGCCCGGGCTGGTACCCCGGTTGGAATCTTAATTAAGCGATACCTAAAGTTAAAATACGGGATCAGCTTACCTCACTATAGCATTTCAATCATCCGTGATAAGGGAATTGATGAAAATGCCCTTCATTATATTCAACAAGAGCATCCAAATGGGGAAATTCAATTCGTAGACGGCTGGACAGGGAAAGGGGCTATCTCGTTAGAATTAACGAGGGCCTGCCGGGAATATGGAGAAAAATATGGCTTGAGGCTGGATGACACACTTGCCGTTATTGCCGATCCTGGCTGCTGCACCACACTTTTTGGTACCAGAGAGGACTTCCTAATTCCGAGTGCTTGTTTAAATTCTACCGTATCCGGGCTAGTCAGCAGGACGGTATTAAATGATGCATTCATTGGTAAGGATGATTTTCACGGGGCTAAATTTTATCAAAACCTGCTTGCAGAAGATGTTTCTAACCGGTTTATCGAACTGATATCCGAAGAATTCTCTGCCATTGGCCATGAAGCGGAAGAGTCAGCTGCCAAGCTTTTGTCTATGCAAATAGAAACAGGGTTTTTGGGGATGGAAGATGTGAAAAAAATACAGGCTGAATTCTCTATAGAGAATACCCACTATATTAAACCCGGAGTTGGAGAAACAACGAGGGTTCTACTTCGCAGAGTACCATGGAAAATCTTAGTGCGTGATCCTTCTAGCCCGTTTGTCAAGCATATCCTAATGCTTGCAGAAGAAAAGGGAGTGGAAGTCCAGGCCTATCCAGATATGAAGTATTTGTGCTGTGGTCTAATCAAAAAGGTCGAAGGGATGCTAAAATGATTTTTGCATCTGACCTCGACCGAACATTAATCTATTCAAAACGGGCACTTGATGAGTTGGGAGTCCCTGAAGGTTTGATATTAGTACCAGTTGAACAAAAGGATGGAGATTCGGTTGCTTTTATGACAGAAACTTCCTATATCCAATTAAAGGAACTTGCCAATCAAAGTTTGTTTGTACCCGTCACAACCAGGACAACGGAGCAGTTTAAACGATTTATTATTTTTGAACAAGATATTCGGATTAAATATGCGATTACTGCAAACGGTGCCAATATTCTCCATCAAGGGACTATGATGGAGGAGTGGTCAAACCAAATCCTTAACCGTCTTAAACGAGAATCTGTCACACAAACTGAACTGCTATCCATTTTGCACAGGGAAGGTGTCTGTTTAGACGGGAGAAGGAAACAGGCTGAGGGATGGTTTTTCTATTTTTTATTAAACAGCCTTCCGTCAAATAGTGAAAGAAAATTGATTGAGGATTTGGCTGCCAAATCGGGTTGGAGGATTTCGGTGCAAGGAAGAAAACTTTACTTTATCCCTCAAGCCATTAGTAAAGGAAACGCGCTAGATTATATTTGTCAACTTGAAGGTGAAAAATCGGTTGCTGGAGCAGGTGATTCCCTCCTTGATTGGGATTTTTTAAAGAACTGTCAATATCGATTTGTCCCAAACCATGGAGAACTTGCCCATAAACTTGCACATGTTACAGGTGGTAGTACCTCGATTCTTACAACAAATTGCGGCGTTAGAGCCGGGGAAGAGATTATACAAGATTTCCATCAATTAAGATACACCAATCCTATTTTTTTATTGTAATTTTACCAATAACAAAATAGTAAAGGCAGCCAAAGAAACTGTAGCTTGCTAGAAAAAACAAAATGGCTATGGTTAATGACGGGATGACTGGAGATAAGAACATTGTAAAGATAAAGCTGAAGACAAATAAATCTAAATAGATAAATAGGTCTGAAACCATCACTTCCATTAAAGTGTCTAATTCATCAGATACCTGGTCCAGTCTCGGTCGTTTATATAAGAATCTCACTTGTGTCACCTACTTAGTATGAGTACTCCATTAATATGTAGGGACAGGTGAAAACGTGAAAAAGGGAGATCAGAGCTCAAAATGAAACAAATTTAGCTCTCTTTCGTATAAACAAATGAACCAATGAAATAACTGTGATATGATGAAATGGAAACCTTACATAATTTTCTAAACGACCACACCAGCTTCGCTTTTAGAGGGAAGGGATTATGAATGTATCCAACATTAAATCAGTTAAACGTCCAGGCTGTATCCCTTTCATTTGAAAATTGGCAGGACATGCTGAAAAAAATACTGCCAGAACGGCCGAATTATTCAATCGAAAATGGAACGATACAAATTGGACAAGTAATTGGAAAGTTTTTGGGCTTACCAATAGACACGGATGAATATTATAACCAGCTGTATGATTATGTCCATAATCATACATGGAACCTTGGACTGTTAAGTGAGGACTCGTTGGATAAAACCATAGATAATGCCCACTTTCAAGCCATTCAAAGGGTCATTAATATTAATAATGAACAAAAGCTATCTATTAATCGTTTTACTGCGTTTCTTGATGGTGAACAGCTTTTGTTAAAATCAAACGTGCCGGTGATTCACAGAAAACTAAGAGAAGCAATGATTGTCACCTTAGAATTATTTGCAAATCATGAAACTAATGGGTTGAAGAATCATGAACTCAGGAGGGTGCTCGTCGACATTGTGAAATGGTCGCTGAACCATTTAAAACCTTTGTTAGAGCAGGCTGATCCGCAAAGGGCTATGCCCAAATTCTTGTGGTATGGAGATTTTAAAAAGAGTCATCAATATTTTTTATATTATTTAATTAAGCTTGGCTGTGACCTTGTTATCTTTCATCCGGAAGGCCACGATATATTATCAGGTCTTATCACGGAAGAAATTTTTACTTATCATTATCCTAATCAACAGCCAGCAGAGCCATTTCCCAAGGAAAGGCGCAGCAGGAAAACAACTGTGGCTTACCGTGCATCTAAAGAAATTGAGTCAATTCTCAATCAAGAGGGATCAGGTCTTTATAAGCCCTGGCAGTTACGGGATTACACACCTTCTTCCCTTACGTTAAGAACGACCTATGACGAACTGTTTATCCTTGCGAAAGAAATAGCCATGATTCGACCGGATTTTGAGGTACGAAACGGTGAAGTGAAGATCCCCTCAATATTTGCTAAAGTTCAAGGGGTAAGTAAAAACCGCAAAGAATATTGGGATCGGCTTCAAGCTATTAGCCAATTAGAACATAGTATGCTGATTAAAAGGCTGCCTCTTACGATACCAAGTACTAGTGATTTTCGCTACCACTATCGAAACGCTCTTGGTAAAGATGGTTTGCTGAGTGCAGACAAGGTGATGCAGTCGCATTATTGGCCCTATTCGTTCTTAGCTTCAGGGCTGCAAAAAGGAATCGCCTATGCCATTAGAAGAATCTGTGAAACACCAGGTTTAAAACCGCTGACAGCTGAATCTAGCGAAGAAGTAAAAATATATCTGTTTACACAGGCGATGTTTATGCCCAAGAATATCATTCAGTTAATGGAGAGATTTGATTATTCCCAAGCTGTCCCTAAATTAATTATATACAATACCGAAACGACAGGATTGCTATCAAGGTCGGATGCAGCGCTTCTTTTGCTGCTAAATCAATTTGGGATTGATCTCATTTTGTATAATCCTCCAGGCCATAATGATATCGAAAACTATGTCGATGAACGATTATTTGATAAGCACTGGCTAGATGAAGTGGTGTTTGACTTGGAGTTTAAGGAACCATCGCTTTTTAAAAAAGGGCTTTTTCAGGGAATCTTAAAAAATTTAAGGGGAGATTAACAAGTGAATTTATCACCAAATCCATCAAACGGTTTAACACCTGCAGCAGCTGATGATGTTCTAACCGAAACGAAAGTATCAGATATTAAACTAGCTTTACGCAAAGAACCTGAAATTCAAAATTTGGCTCGTACTATTGATGAACGTGACCAAATACAAATATTAGAATTTGGTAAAGAGCCAGCGGTGCAAATATCTCGTTTTTCAGATCAAATTTTAAGCAATATGCGGACGACAAAAGTAGAAGATTCCGGTGAACTATTGAAACATCTAGGCCGAATAATGGATAAATTTGATGCCAAGGATTTTCAAAAGACTTCTGGGGGATTATTCGGTAAGCTTTTTAAAAAAGGCGAAAAAATGGTTGAAAAGCTGTTTGGCAAGTATCAGACAATGGGCTCGGAAATAGACAAAGTGTATGTGGAAATCTCTAAATATCAGCATGAAATGGTCGATGCGACCAATATGCTAGAACAAATGTATGAACAAAATTATCAATACTATTTAACCTTGGAAAAATATATTGTTGCCGGTGAATTAAAGGCTGAGGAGCTGAAGAATAACACCCTTCCACAGCTTGAGGCTCGTGTTACTCAAGGGGATCAGCTTGCTTCTATGCAGTTAGATTCGTTAAAAAATGCGATTGAACTCCTGGAGCAGCGTATTTATGATCTTGAAATGGCTAAAATGGTTTCGCTTCAAACTGCACCACAGATTCGCTTATTGCAAAGAGGGAACACCAAGCTAATTGGAAAAATTAACTCAGCCTTTGTGACAACGATTCCTATTTTTAAAAATGGTTTAATACAAGCTGTGGCAGCAAAAAGGCAAAAGCTTGTAGCCGATTCGATGAGCGAACTTGACCGAAGGACCAATGAGATGCTATTAAGAAACGCACAGAATATCTCTCAGCAAAGTACCGATATCGCCAGACTTGCTGGTGGCCCGAGTATTAAAATCGAGACGATTGAAGAATCCTGGAATATTATCATCAAAGGTATGCAGGAAACAAGAGCGATTGAAGAGGAGAATAAACGCCTTCGTTTAGAAGGGACTAAACGTTTAGAGCAGCTGCAAGAGAACTTCAAAAAAATGAAACAATCCCTAAATTATATACAAATATGTTAATGGAGTGATTGAAATGGCGATTAATTTACAAAAAGGTCAACGAGTTGATTTAACAAAAGGAAATCCGGGCTTAACTAAGATTCTTGTAGGTTTAGGCTGGGATCCTGTACAAAGCAGCGGCGGCAAGTTGTTCGGCGGCTTATTCGGCGGCGGCAGTGGCTCAGCTAATGTAGACTGTGATGCATCGGTTATTATGCTTGGGGCAAATGACAAATTACAAAACAATAAAGATGTTATTTATTTCGGAAACTTAAAAAGTAATGATGGCAGTGTCCAGCACTCGGGGGATAACTTAACAGGAGACGGAGACGGGGATGACGAACAAATTATGATTGACCTAAGCCGTGTCCCATCAAACATTCAAAAACTCGTCTTTGTAGTTAATATTTATGATTGTATAAAAAGAAAACAGCACTTTGGAATGATTCAAAATGCGTTTATTCGAGTTGTTAATCCTACTTCAAACCAAGAGTTGCTTCACTACAATTTAACAGATAATTATAGCGGGCTTACTTGCCTTGTCACAGGTGAAATTTATCGCCATGGCAATGAGTGGAAGTTTGCTGCTATTGGCAGCGGAACGAATGCTGCAAGCCTAAGTGAGGTTGTTCGTTCTTACAGCTAACAAGAATAGTGAATGGACCTGAATGTAATACAGCTAAACAATGATAAAAAAATTTATTCCTTTTTATTTGAAAAGCTTGGCTCGAGGTGATTTATTTGGGTATTAACTTATCAAAAGGACAAAGAATTGACCTGACAAAAACAAATCCTGGCTTAACAAAGGTTATTGTCGGCCTTGGCTGGGATACAAACCGGTATCATGGTGGTAACGACTTTGATTTGGATGCATCTGCATTTCTTACTGATGCTAATAGCAGAGTCCAACAGGAAAGTGATTTTATTTTTTACAATCAGTTGATTCACCCTTCAGGTGCGGTGGAACATACGGGTGATAACCGCACTGGTGAAGGGGAGGGTGATGATGAGCAAATCAAAATAGATTTCAGCAAAGTTCCCTCTCATATTCAGCGTATTGCAATTACAGTCACGATTCATGAAGCTGAGGCAAGAAATCAGAACTTTGGTCAGGTTGCTAATGCCTTTGTCCGCTTGATGGATGAGGACACGGGTAATGAAGTCCTGAGATTTGACCTTGGAGAGGATTTTTCGGTTGAGACAGCCGTTGTTTTTTGCGAACTGTATCGCCATAATGGGGATTGGAAATTCAATGCAGTAGGTAGTGGTTTCGCAGGCGGCTTAGCAGCCCTTTGTCGAAATTTTGGTTTGGAAGTTTAGTTTATGTTCATTTACGAGCTGCCATCATGATTGGCAGCTTTTTTTTATCATGATACAATGGAGAAATATGAATAACAGGGAGTGTCTTTAGTTGAAACAATATCTGCAATTATGCGAGCATGTCCTTAATAACGGTCATATAAAAGGCGACCGTACCGGGACTGGGACAATCAGTACATTTGGTTATCAAATGAGATTTAACTTAGAGGAGGGTTTCCCACTTTTAACGACAAAGAAGCTGCACCTAAGATCGATTGTTTATGAATTATTATGGTTTTTAAAAGGTGATACGAACGTGCGCTTTCTACAAGATAACGGGGTAAGAATCTGGAATGAGTGGGCTGATGAAAATGGTGAGTTAGGGCCCGTCTATGGTCATCAATGGCGCTCATGGAATGGGGCTGATGGGAAAACCGTTGACCAAATCAGTGAATTAATCGAGCAAATTAAAACCAATCCCAATTCTAGAAGATTGCTTGTCAATGCCTGGAATGTAGCTGAAATTGATAATATGGCTCTGCCCCCTTGTCATTGTATGTTCCAATTCTACGTGGCAGATGGAAAGCTTTCCTGTCAGTTATATCAGCGTTCAGCTGATGTATTTCTTGGTGTGCCGTTTAATATTGCTTCTTATGCACTGTTAACGCTGATGATTGCCCAGGTCTGTGACTTAAAGCCAGGAGAATTTATTCATACATTTGGAGATGTCCATATCTATCAAAACCATTTGGAGCAGGTGAAATTGCAGATGGAAAGAGAGCCGCGTCCATTGCCTATTCTTAAGATTAATCCTAATGTAAAGGACATCTACTCTTTTGAATTTGAAGACTTTGCTTTAGAAGGTTACGACCCGCATCCGCACATTAAAGGAGCCGTCAGTGTATGATTTCATTTATTGTCGCTCTGGATCAAACAAATGCTATTGGTAAAGATAATCAACTACCTTGGCATTTACCTGAAGATTTAAAGTTTTTTAAAAGAACAACAATGGGACATCCGATTGCTATGGGGAGAAAAACACATGAATCGATTGGACGCGTCCTACCAGGCCGAGAAAATATCGTCATAACCAGGCAGCCTCATTATCAATGTGAAGGCTGTACCGTTTTTTCCTCCATTGATGAGTTTGTATCGTATAGTCAAAAACAAAACAAAGAAATTTTTGTCATTGGCGGGGCCGAAATTTTTCGAGAGACGTTAACATTTGCAAATAGACTATACATTACTTATATTGACGAAACCTTTGCAGGCGATACCTTTTTTCCTCCATTTAATCAAGAGGAATGGTTCCTCACATTGGTTGAAAAAGGGATTAAAAATGAAGAAAATCCTTACGATTATGAATTTAGAATATACGATAGAAAAATGGGGCAATAATAAAAAGCATCATAGTGATGCTTTTTTATTATGGAATTATACTGGTAGTAAGGAGCCTTAATTTTTGAAAGTATAAATGAGTAGTTTTAATATTCATAATTAAAAATAAACGGAATGTAGATTGACTTAACCGATTGTAATTGTTAAATTGTCTATAGGGATTTACAATTAATTTGTTAAAAGGGTAAATGTCACTTTAATCAAATTTTTATCAGATTTTGTGAAATTACTATGAATTATTGTGGATAATTACCTCAAAAGGATATTTCAATACTATAATCATAGTAGAAATATAAAACATCATTTAAAGGGGATGTAAATCCATGTTTTCTAATATCGGAGTACCCGGATTAATTTTGATTTTAACGCTAGCATTAATTATCTTTGGGCCAAAGAAACTCCCTGAAATCGGTAAGGCGTTTGGACAAACATTAAAGGAATTTAAAAAATCTACTCGTGAACTAACTGATGATGTAATGGAAGATCTTAACGAAGAAAAGAAAAATTTGACTAAATAAGGTGTAAGATTCTATCTTGCACCTTTTTCTTCTCGAATTTTAATCCTATATGAATGCGTGAAAACGTGTTAATCTTTAAAGTGAAAGATTTAAACACTTGAAATTTTTAACCTTTGAAATTGGCAGGGGAAGTACATGGAAGATAAAGAATTAAATTTGGTTGATCATTTAGAGGAACTGCGTAAACGGATAATTATATCGGCTCTGGCATTTATCGTCTTTTTTATTGTTGGTTTTATCTATGTTGACGATATTTACAAATGGTTTGTGGGAAGTACGAAACTTCTCGTACTTGGGCCAAGTGATATCATGTGGATTTATTTCATGCTCGCCGGTGTCGTAGCTGTTGCCGGTACGATTCCAGTTCTAGCCCTACAAATTTGGTTATTTGTTAGGCCGGCCCTTAGACCAAATGAACGAAAAATAACCGTTACCTATGTTCCGGCACTGTTTATATTATTTGTTTTAGGGCTTTCGTTTGGGTATTTTGTCATTTTTCCAATGGTGCTCAACTTTTTAGTGAACATTGGTCAAGATATGTTTGTTACAAACTTTACTGCTGAGAGGTATTTTAGCTTTATCTTGAATATGACTCTTCCATTTGGAGTTTTGTTCGAATTACCTGTTGTAGTTATGTTTTTAACCTCTCTAGGTATTATTAATCCGTTTGTGTTAGCAAAAATCCGTAAGTATGCCTATTTTGTTTTAATTATTATTGCCGTTGTTATTACACCTCCGGATTTTATGTCTGATTTTGTCGTAACGATACCATTGTTACTTCTTTATGAGGTGAGTATTAATTTATCAAAATTCGTTTACCGAAAAAAATTAAAACAACAGCAAAATGAAGAACGTGAGGAAGAAAAAGAAGAAGTTATCGAAGCATAATTTAGAAAAGACCTTAAAGGAAAAATCCTTTAGGGTCTTTTATTTTTTTTTTTTTTTT
>NZ_JBALNF010000002.1:52640-112807 GCF_036962465.1 Neobacillus vireti | reverse complement strand
GGATATTTCCGCATTATGATTACTGCATTATCAACTTGCGAAGTTTTTTTATAGTAAAAATATACTTAAGGAATCTTTGTGTCATTTTTAGAAAATTCAGGACGCATGGTCTATCAATATAATAAAATTTTCCTGAAAAACAGTTTATACTTATTCTCTAATAAGTGGAGGAGTTAGCGGATGGAGAGACAGAAAACAGTATATGATGCCGCAATAGACCATGGTTTTAGTAGACGAGACTTTCTAAAGATGTGCACAGCCATAGCAGCTGCACTAGGTTTAGAGTTTACACAGTCCGATCAAGTGGTTAAGGCCATGGAAACAAAATCAAGAGTTCCCGTAGTATGGCTGCAATTCCAGGATTGTACTGGTTGCTCTGAATCGTTTATCCGATCATCACAACCAAAAATTGAAAACGTTTTACTTGATATGATTTCCCTTGAGTACTCTGAGGTTCTTTCTGCACCTTCTGGCTTTCAAGTGGAAAAATCAATGAAACAGGTGTTAAAAGACTATCAAGGGGAATATGTTCTCGCAGTAGAAGGAAGTATCCCTGCAGATGACTCATTTTTAACTGTAGGGGGTCAGTCAGCGAAAGAGACATTTCTTGAAATGGCCAAAGGTGCAAAGGCCATTATCGCCTATGGGTCTTGTTCATCGTGGGGCGGAATTGCTGCCGCTCATCCTAATCCAACTGGGGCAAAGCCTGTTACTAGTTTTGTAAAAGATACGCCAATCATCCTTGTACCGGGCTGCCCGCCTATTGCTGAGGTCATGACTGGGGTTATTGCCCATATCATTACATTCGATAAACTTCCCGAGTTAGATCATTTTGGCCGTCCGAAGGCATTTTACCGTCATCGTATTCATGATAAATGCAATCGTCGAGCCAATTTCGATGCTGGTTTATTTGTTGAATCATTTGATGACGAGGGGGCTAAACAAGGATATTGCTTATATAAAGTAGGTTGCAAAGGGCCAACCACCTATAATTCATGTGCTGAAATGCGCTGGAATGGGGGGGTTAGCTATCCCATTCAATCCGGCAATCCATGCATCGGTTGCTCAGAAAAAGATTTTTGGGATAATGGTCCTCTCTATACAAGGAGAGCAAAAATACCAGGAACCCAAACAACGATTAATCCAGATTCAGTTGGCTTAACAGCCATTGGGGTAGTTGCCGCTGGGATAGCTGTTCATTCAGCCGGTACGGTAGTGAAGAAGAAGAGTGACGAAAAACGAGGTGTGGAACATGAGTGAACGTATTGTAGTTGATCCAATAACAAGAATTGAAGGTCACCTGCGTGTCGAAGTAGATATAGATGAAAAGGGCATCATCAAAGAGGCGTTCAGCTCTGGAACAGCAGTCCGCGGCCTTGAATTAATTGTTAAAGATAGAGATCCTCGTGATGTTTGGGCATATGTCCAACGGATATGCGGCGTTTGTACGACTGTACACGCGTTGGCTTCTATTCGTTCCGTAGAAGATGCCCTGAAGATAAAGATTCCTAGAAACGCTCATTTAATTCGGGATATCATGAATGAAGCCCTGTTTGTTCATGACCATGTTGTCCATTTTTATCATTTACATGCACTTGATTGGGTGGATGTAGTTAGTGCAATTAGCGCCAACCCGTCAGAAACATCAAGAATTGCTCAATCCATCTCTACTTGGCCTAAATCATCTCCAGGCTATTTTACAGATGTTCAGAATAAAATAAAAAAATTGGTTGCTAGCGGACAATTAGGGTTATTTGCTAATGGTTATTGGGGGCATAAAGCCTATAAACTGCCACCGGAAGTGAACTTGCTTGCAGTCGCCCACTATTTAGAAGCATTAGATTGGCAAAAGGAAATTGTCAAAATTCATACCATCTTTGGCGGAAAGAACCCACATCCTCATTATGTAGTAGGGGGCATGGCTACGCCGCTTGATATTGATAGTGATAACGGTGTGCATGCAGAAAGATTAATGCATGTATCGCAATTAATTGACCAAGCCAAAGAATTCGTTAATCAAGTATATATACCTGACCTATTGGCAATTGGCTCATATTATAAAGATTGGACATATGGAGGAGGCTTAAATAATTACCTTTGCTATGGCGACTTTTCGACTGGAGATTTATATGACACCAAACTTTACCGGATGCCGCGGGGAGTGGTTTTAAACGGCAATCTAAATGAAGTACTTGACATTGATTTAAAGGACCCTAAACATGTCCAAGAATTTATAGACCATTCTTGGTACACATATGACGGAAGTGAAGGTGGTCAGGGGAAGCACCCATTTGAAGGGGAGACAACCTTTAACTATACTGGTCCAAAAGCCCCTTTTAAAACATTGGATACTGAAAAACAATATAGCTGGTTAAAATCACCTCGCTGGAAGGAGCATCCTATGGAAACTGGACCGCTCGCAAGGATGATGGTTGGTTATGCAGCCGGTAAAGAAGAAATTATTACAATCGTTGATGAGACATTAAAAAAATTGAATTTACCTATTACAGCCCTGCAATCAGCATTAGGAAGAACGGTCGCTCGCGGCTTAGAAACAGTATTAATTTCAAACTGGTTACGTAATGACATGGACGAATTATTGAAAAATGTTAAAAGTGGAAATCAAACGACGTTCGATCGTACAAAATGGGATCCAAGCTCATGGCCTGAACGGGCTCAAGGTGTGGGCTGGATGGAAGCTCCACGCGGGGCACTAGGCCACTGGATTGATATAAAAGATGGAAAAACGCATAACTATCAGGCTGTGGTTCCATCAACGTGGAATGCATCACCACGAGATCATAAAAATAAACTTGGAGCTTACGAGGCTGCATTAAAAGGAACACCAATGTTAAATAAAGAACAGCCGCTCGAAATCATGAGGATTATTCATTCATTTGATCCTTGTCTTGCCTGTGCCGTTCACTTAACCGATTTAGAAACTAATAAAACGACTGAAATTCGTTTAGGTTAGGAGTTGAGAACATGGCAGCGCCAAAATTACCGACTCAAACGCCTGGTCCGTTCCCAGATCTTCCGGTGAAAAACAGTGAGAATACGTTTCATCCAGAAAGACCATTCGTTTATAAACAGATAAAAAATGAAGTAAGAGCTTATGTTTGGGAATTACCAGTGCGGATTTTTCATTGGTTAAATATGTTTGCCATCATTGCTTTAATGATAACTGGGTTATATATTGGAAAACCATTTGCCTCTGCAGGCATTCCGGGCGAAGCCTATTATTCGAATCTTATGGGCTGGATGCGTTATATCCACTTTTTCGCTGCGTTCATCTTTGTGGCAAATTTACTATTCCGTTTGTATTGGGTGGCAATGGGTAATAAATTTGCCAGTTCAAATCCATTTCGATGGGTATTTTGGAAGGAAGTCATTGAAACAATAAAGTTTTATTTGTTTTTGAAAAATAAAAAGCCTCACTATATTGGCCATAACCCGCTAGCACAATTAAGTTACTGGATTTTTATTGGTCTTGGTTCATGGATTGTGATCTTAACAGGGTTTTATATGTATTTTGAGCCCCAGCAAGAATCTTTTTGGGCAAAGCTATTTGTCTGGGTTCCGTATATATTTGGCGGTGACAGCTATACGCTGCGTTCATGGCATCACCTTGCGGCATGGGGGTTCATGCTATTTACCCTCATTCATGTTTATATGGCCATCCGCGATGATTATTTAGAACGCAATGGATCTATTTCATCAATGATTACAGGCTATAAAACAACAACGAATAAATCAGTTGGTGAAGAGAATGAAAAATAGAATAAATGAGCAAAAGATTACGATTATTGGTATTGGCAACACCCTCTTCTCTGATGAGGGTGTTGGCATTCATCTTTTACCATTACTTGAACAGGCATTAAAGGAAGATGAAAATATAGAAATTATTGAGGGATTAACAGATGGAATGCGGTTACTTGGACCAGTGGAGGATGCTGAAAACTTAATTATTATTGACGCAATTAATGCTGGCAGAGAAGGCGGGACCGTTATTGCGCTTGAAGGGGATGAAATCCCTGCTTATTTTGGGATCAAAATGTCCATCCATCAGCTTGGTTTCCAAGAGGTTTTACTAGCTGCGAAAATGCGGGATCGTTTTCCAAAGCAAATTGTTATGTTAGGCATGCAGCCAACCTCACTCGAATTAGGAGTTGGTTTAACAGCGGTCAATCAAAGCAAGCTTGGAGAACTTTTTGAAGCGGTGATGTCTCAGGTAGAACGCTGGAGATACGAGCCATGAGAAGGGCTGATTTTATTAGGGAAATGGCAGGCAGCCTTTTTCATACAGTTAAATCGGTCTATGAGCCGTTCATCGGTGAGGACATGGAAAAGATAGAAAAAGCAGCAGATCGAGTAATGGGTATTACTTGGTATCCCGTAATAAAGGAAGGGGATGGTTCCGACGACCTGGAAATGAAATATATCGTCGGTAACCCCGTTATAGTGGTTCGGAATGGAACGAACATGCTGGCATATGATGGAGTTTGCCCTGTATGTTCGAATATTATTATAGTTACAGCACTATATTCACGCGGCAAATGTTTGAATTGTCAAAAAGAATACAATTTTAAGACATTATCCGGTGAGTTAGAGCTTAAGTCGTATCCGATAAAAAAGGGGGATGGCACTTATTTTATCGGGTTGCAAAAGGAACAGAAACTGGGTGGGAGTTATGCATGAGATGGCATTAATGGGAGATATCCTTGAACTAGTTAATGAGGATGCAGCTAAGAAGCAAATAAAAAGAATAAATAGGGTTGAGTTGATTGTTGGAGAAATTGCAAATGCGATGCCGGATGCATTGCAGTTGGCCTTTGAGATTTATCGTGACCAAAATCAGCATCTATTCACAAAAGAAGCCAAACTAATCATTCATCTTGAAGAGGCAAGAGCCAAATGTATTCTATGTGGTGAGGAGTATAGACCTGAGCAGAAAATAGCTTTATGCCCAAGCTGCATGATTCCATCCGGGCAAGTACTTGCAGGTGAAACATTTCAGGTTCTTTCATACGAAGGGAGTTGCCGATATTGAAAGTAACATTAAGAACGGATGTTTTAACGAATAACAATAAAGCTGCAGAGTTCAATCGCGAACTTTTTCTAAACACAAAAACTTTGGTGATTAATCTTATGAGTTCTCCTGGAGCTGGTAAGACAACCCTGTTAGAAGAAACAGTCAGGGCTTTATCTGGTCAATACCGTATTGCAGTAATAGAAGGAGATTTAGCGACTGAAAAGGATGCAGAACGAATTCGTGCCATGGGTGCAAAGGCAGTTCAAATTAACACGCACGGGGGGTGCCATCTGGATGCTAGAATGATTGCCGCAGCATTAGGAGAAATTGATCTTGAGGAAGTTGACCTTCTCTTTATCGAAAATGTTGGTAATCTTGTGTGCCCATCCGGCTATGATTTAGGGCAGCACCATAAGGTAGCTGTATTAAGTGTTCCAGAAGGAAATGATAAAATTCCAAAGTATCCACAAATGTTCATGCGCACGGAGCTAGTCCTGTTAAATAAAATTGATTTATTACCGTACCTTGATTTTAGTGTCGAAGAAGCAAGGAAGGATTTAATGGAAATTAACCCAGAGTCCCATCTATTTCCACTGTCTGCCCGAACAAAAGAAGGCCTCCGTGAATGGTTCACATGGACTGAAGAGGCATTTGCCAAATGTGTAAAGCGGTAAAAATCGCTGTACGGGGCAGGGTTCAGGGGGTTGGCTTTCGGCCATTTGTTTTCATGCTCGCTGATAAATATAAGCTAACAGGGACCGTTCAGAATAATATGGATGGCGTCAAAATTCGCTTAGAAGGACATGCTTTCGATGTTGAATCATTTTTAAGGGATCTTAAGAATAAAGCACCTAATCTATCGAAAATAAATGAAATAGTAGTAGAAGAGACAGATCCTCAAGCTTTTACTAATTTTTCGATAATACCGAGCGAACGGTTAGGGACCTCCATGCTTGTGATCCCTGTTGATTCTGCCGTCTGCGATGAATGCTTAAACGAAATGAACGACCCAAATGATTTTCGCTATCAGTATCCATTTATTAATTGCACCCAGTGTGGACCACGCTACACCATAATCGAAGAACTGCCATATGACCGGCCATATACATCTATGAAGAGCTTTCCAATGTGCGCTGATTGCCGAAGGGAATATGAAGATCCTGCCAATCGGCGCCATCACGCTCAGCCTATCGCTTGTCCAAAATGCGGACCCAGGGTGTGTTTATTAAGCAAGAATAAGAGGGAAATAGATTGTGATAACCCAATAACGGCTGCAATTGAATTGTTAAAAAGAGGGGAGATACTAGCGGTAAAGGGAATAGGCGGCTTTCATTTATGCTGTAATGCCAATAACGAGAGAGCAGTGGCTGAATTAAGAAAAAGGAAAAAACGTCAGTTACGTCCTTTGGCAGTGATGGCTGCTTCCCTGTCAATAATACGAGAAATAGCAGAAGTTAATGAAGGTGAAGGAGAGGTGCTGAGAAGTCCAGAATCTCCGATTGTCATTTTAAAGAAACACCAGCATTATTCACTTGCTGATAGCGTAGCACCAGGTATGAATACAATCGGAGTGATGCTTCCATATACACCACTACACCATTTGCTGCTTTCTGATTCGGAGCTTTCTTGTCTTGTTATGACCAGTGCTAACCCATCGGGCATGCCTATCCTATATAAGGATGAAGAAGCGTTCGATTACTTAGCTGAAATAGCAGACTATTACCTTATGCATAATCGTGAAATTCTTCATCCTGTTGATGATTCTGTTGTTCAACTAAATAATGGGAAGCTTGATTTTTTACGTAGATCTAGGGGCTATGTACCAGACCCACATACTGCCAGTGAAGATGTGACAGGAATCGTCGCTTTCGGGGGGCAGCAAAAGTCCACCTTTACGATTGGCCGGAATGAACAGATATTTGTAGGACCACATATTGGTGATTTGGAAAATGTCGAAACAATCAATCACTACAAGCAAGAACTAAATCATCTCTTAAAATGGATTGATATTCCACAGACAGCAGCAGTCATTGATGCCCATCCAGACTATCAGGTTCAAAAACTAGTAAAAGAATTTAACTTTACAGAAGTTATTAAAGTTCAACACCATCACGCCCATATGGCGGCCTGCTTAGCGGAACATCAAGTAAACGGCAAAGCCTATGGAATCATTCTTGATGGAACCGGATATGGATTAGATGGAAATGTTTGGGGATTCGAAATCCTATATGGTGATACCCAAGAGTTCAAACGCTTGGCCCATTTACGTTATACTCCCCTTCCCGGAGGGGAAAAGTGCATTCGTGAACCATGGAGAAATGCCGTAGCCATGCTCATTTCTCTTCATGGTGAGGAAGGCATAACTCTAGCAAAAAATATTTTTACTGATAAAAAAGCCGAAATCGATTTATTAAAGATTATGATTGAAAAAAAGATTAATACCGTTTATGCGGGAACTTGCGGCAGGCTGTTTGATGCAGTAAGTGCATTATGTGGCGTCACAAAAATTTCTAGTTATGATGGTGAAGCTGCCATTCAGTTAGCAGAATTAGCAGACGTGTTATCGGATAATGAACCATATAGCATTGAAATAATAAAACAAGAAACTTTAATCATCGATTTTTCTAATACGCTAAAAGAAATTGCGTTAGATGTCATTGCAGGAAAAGGTGTTCATCATATAAGCGGAAGATTTCATGAAACAGTTGTTCAAGCAATTATTAATACATTGTTAGTTGTAATACTAAATAATCCTTTAACAAATAGGACAGTAGTTTTATCAGGGGGGAGTATTCATAATCGTTTTTTGAGAGAAAGAATTACGAAGGAATTAGGTACACGTGACATTCCCGTATACTTTCCTGAAACGGTTCCATGTAATGATGGTGGATTATCCTATGGGCAATTAGTTGTTGCAGCAGCAAAAAGGAGGGCTAGCGAATGTGTGTTGGAGTGCCAGCAAAAGTAGTGAAAAAGATGGAATATAGCGCCGTGGTTGATGTGATGGGTTCCGAAACAACCATAGGGATCATCTTTGTTCCGGAGGTTAACCTCGGGGAATATGTCATTGTACATGCCGGTCAGGCTATGAGTATTGTGAATGAAGAATATGCAAGACAGAGTATGGTGGAATGGAGGAAGCTAATCAATGCTCGAAACTCTGCATCAGTCCAATAACGCGGAAATATGTAAGCCTTTAGTGGAAGCAGTTATTGAAAAAGCAAAAGAATTTCAGCAAAGGTTTGGCCGTAAACCTGTTTTTATGGAGGTTTGCGGATCACATACCATGGCGTTAGCTCGAACAGGTGTAAAGCAATGCCTGAAGGATGTAGTAAATCTTATTTCCGGGCCAGGCTGTCCGGTTTGTGTAACAGATCAGGGTTCCATTGACGCAATGATTTCCTTGGCAGAAGGGCAGAACAGGATTATTTGCACATTTGGAGATATGATGCGAGTTCCTGGTTCAAAAAAAAACCTACAGGATTCGAAGATTTCTGGTAAAGATATCCGTGTTCTATACTCACCTGTTGATGCCGTGAAGGTAGCCCAAGCTAATCCAGGAAAAGAAGTAATATTCCTAGGAGTTGGCTTTGAAACAACAATCCCAATATTAACGCTCATGGTAGGAGAAGCAGAGAACCTTGGGCTAGAAAATTTCTCGATTTGGATGACAACTAAAATGGTCGAGCCTGTACTTCGTTATTTATTGGATACAGCTGAAGTGAAATTAGACGGTTTTTTGCTTCCCGGCCATGTTTCAATTGTTTTAGGGGAAGACTCTTATCAGTACTTAGTAGATGAATATCATATTTCCGGAGTTATTACAGGCTTTGAAACTGCCGAAATGTTGACTGGCATATATAAATTGATAGACTTATCCCTTACAGGAAGAGTTGCCATTGAAAATAATTATCCTGCCGTTGTGAGTAAAAGTGGAAATCCGGTAATCCATCAGTGGCTTAATAAGTACTTAAACGTATGTGACGAAGCATGGCGAGGAATGGGTGTAATTCCAAAAAGTGGGCTGGATTTAAAACCAGAATATGACAAGTTTAATGCAAAGAAAAGGTTTACAGTTGAAGTCAGCGAGACTCGTCAAACTAAATGCCGCTGTGGTGAGGTAATTAGGGGAATAATTTCTCCAAACCAATGTCCACTTTTCGGTAAAGCCTGTCATCCAATTAATCCAATTGGCCCCTGTATGGTCTCGGCAGAAGGCAGTTGTGCAGCCTATTATCAATACATGAGGGAGAGTTTTTAATGGAGGAATATATTAGTTTAGCCCATGGTGATGGCGGGGAGTTAAGCCATCGATTAATCAAAGAGGTATTTATGGAAGCCTTTGGAGATGGGAATGCTGCTTTATTTGATGCTGCTGCGATTACGATGTCGACACATAAAATTGCAGTCACCACCGACTCGTTTGTCATTAAACCAATTTTCTTTCCTGGTGGATCAATTGGTAAACTAGCAATTGCCGGTACTGTCAATGATCTTGCTGTTAGCGGGTCCATCCCAGCTTTTTTAACTTGTGGCTTTGTGATTGAAGAAGGCTTTCCAATTAAGGATTTAAAGCAAATCGTTTCGGACATGGCGGCTGAAGCAAAAAAGACCGGTGTTAGCATTGTAGCAGGTGATACGAAAGTGGTAGAACGTGGTAGTGCCGATGGGGTATATATCAATACAACAGGAATTGGAATCTATGAACCGGGTATTGATTGCAGTCTAGAATTTGAGGAAGGCGATGCGATCATTGTATCAGGTACAATTGGAGATCATGGCGTAACTGTGTTAGCTGCGAGAGAGGAGCTTGGTATATCAGCACCTATTAATAGCGATTGTGCATCATTGAATCGAATGCTAGAGAGTGTGCTTAGGCAGTGTAATGGAGTGCGGATCATGAGGGATCCAACTAGAGGCGGGCTTGCAACTACATTAGTTGAAATAGCCGAGGATTTCCATTTGATATTGCAAATTGATGAAGGCAAGATTCCAGTGAAAAAAGAAGTTCATGGAGTATGTGATTTACTTGGATTCGATCCAATGTACCTTGCTAATGAAGGCAAAACTATTCTGATCGTGGACGGTCGAGAAAAAGATAAAGTAATTGACATTTTACATGAGTTCACTGAAGGAAGAGATGCTGTAGTAATCGGCAGTATTATTAATAAAGGAAAAGGAAAATTGTTTCTAGAAACATCTATTGGCTCCAAACGTTTGTTAACTAGATTATCAGGAACGATGTTTCCAAGAATCTGTTAATCAGAGACCCTCATTCGACTAAACCTGAATGGGGGTCTTCTTATTATCAAATCAAGCTTGAAAATTTAAATTAGTGGGCTAATCCTTAAAATCAAATTTTCTTAAGAGTTCATCAATCGCTTCATTCTTTAAAACTTCCATCAGCTTTTTTCTATCATACATCTTCTCCTATGAATTAAAATTCAGTACTCTTGTTCAGTAAAACTTTTTTTAACACAATTATTATATCAATAAAATGATTAATGGTAAAAAACATAAAATAATAGCTTTTAACATAAATAACATTTCTACTGTTTCAATGAGTTTAATATAGGTTCAAAAGGATTTTATTTTTTTGTGCATAAAAAAGAACGTAAATTTTCTTAATAAAGAAGTAATTTTGAGATAACAAGAGAAAATATTAGGATAGTACTTAAAATGGCTCTTAATTAAGGGGAAATGGCTGTTTTTGGAATTTTATTAGAGTCTACAATTCAAATATACTATCATCAAAGGGTTCTTTAAAAAGAACAGGGTATTTCAGCGAACCTTACTTTTAAAACTTTCGGAGAGCAGGCACGGAACAAATAATAGTTAATGAGCAATTAGTTAAATAGAAAAGATATAGCTCATTAAAAAATTTTAGGGAGAGATGCTGATGCGATATGATTAGGTTTAAAAAAGCGAAAGTAGCGGGTCGCAAATTTAAATTGGGTATGCTTGCAGGTTTGTTAGCCGTTGGGGTAACGCCGTTTGGAGGGAGTTCTTCTTTGAAGGCACTTGCGGCAACTGGTGTCCCAGGAGGTACTCCAGATTATTGGACAACACCGAATTATGCAAATAGCCAACTGCCGGAATATGATTCTAACGGGAACCACATTGCAGGTACGGGAATAAGAAAATTCGTTGATACTTTACCAGGGTTGGGTGAAGCTAATAAAAACAATCTTGGACAATATCTTCCAGTTGCTGTTCCGGATACAACGACATATCCAGGGTCAGATTATTATGAAATTTCGTTAGTAGAGTATGAAGAACAAATGCATAGTGACTTGCAGCCAACAAAGCTGAGGGGCTATATGCAAACAAATACAACAGATCCTGCTGTTAGCAAGCCGAATTATCTTGGACCGGTAATTATTGCTAAGAAAGATCGGCCCGTCCGAATAAAATTTACAAACAAATTGCCTACAGGAAGTGGTGGAGATTTATTCCTGCCAGTAGATGATAGCCTTATGGGGGCTGGTATGGGCCCGGATGGAGTACATAAATATACTCAAAACCGTGCCACCCTTCATTTACATGGTGGTATAACCCCATGGATTAGCGATGGTACTCCTCACCAATGGATTACTCCAGCGGGAGAGGATACTCCATATCCAAAAGGAGTTAGCGTCCGAAATGTACCAGATATGCCTGATCCAGGCGATGGTTCCCAAACATTCTTTTATACTAATCAGCAAAGTGCCAGGCTAATGTTTTTTCACGATCACAGTTATGGGCTTACTCGGTTAAACGTTTATGCCGGAGAGGCTGCGGGATACCTTATTCGAGATCAGGTGGAGCAAAATCTAATTGATCAAGGTGTTATTCCAAGTGGTAATAATGAGATACCATTAATCATTGAAGATAAAACCTTTGTCCCATCTGATACACAGTTGAAAGCTACAGACCCTACCTGGGATACGAATAAATGGGGCGGACAGGGTAGTCTATGGTTCCCACACGTTTATATGCCAAACCAAAATCCTTATGATTTGTCCGGTTCCAATCCAATGGGGCGATGGGATTATGGTCCTTGGTTCTGGCCACCAAATACAGGCCTAAAAAATGGCCCAGTTACGAATCCGTTAGATGGTGAACAAGGCCAAGCTCCAATGAATCCTGGAACACCGAATGTATCGACCACTCCTGAAGCATTTATGGATACGCCTGTCATTAATGGAACAGTCTATCCTACTTTAACAGTTGATCCTAAAGCATATCGGTTCAGGGTTTTGAATGCATCAAATGATAGAATGTGGAATCTACAATTCTATCAAGCTAAGTCAAATGGAGAAATGTGGAAAACTGATGGTACGTTAAACGATGCAAATGCCGGTGAAGTTAAAATGGTAGATGCTGTCCGTAATACGGCGTATCCATCGACATGGCCGTCAGATGGTCGTGATGGTGGAGTTCCGGATCCTACTACAGCGGGACCAGAAATGATTCAAATTGGAAATGACAGTGGATTTTTACCGAAGCCAGCAGTCCTTAAAAATCAACCGATCAATTATGAATATGGCCGAAGGAGTATTACAGTCTTAAATGTAAAGGATAAAACTTTATTATTGGCACCTGCCGAACGGGCAGACGTAGTGGTCGACTTCAGCAAATATGCTGGTCAGACTTTAATTCTTTATAATGACGCACCTGCTCCTGTTCCTGCATTTGACCCTCGTTACGATTATTATACAGGGGATCCAGACCAGTCAGCGACGGGTGAAAATACTGGTGGAGCACCTACAACACAGCCAGGCTTTGGACCCAATACACGTACGATTATGCAGATAAAGGTTGCAGCGGACCCAAATGCAGTCGACACAACTCAAGACACCTTGAATAAATTAAATGCTGCCATCCCAAATGCTTTTGCTACTGGTCAAAATAGTCTTATTTTTCCAAATCAGCCCGACGATCCTAATCGCAAATGGGTTAATATTCAAGACAACACATCAACTTTTACACCACCAGGAACGACCACCTCTGTGACGATGGATCTAAAGCCGAAGGCGATCGCAGAAGAGTTTGAACAAACTTTTGGGCGGATGAATGCAACACTCGGGGTGGAAATGCCAAATACAAACTTCCAGAATCAAACTACCATTATGTTGGGATATGTTGATCCGACCTCAGAGAACCTTCAGGATTCGATGACACCTATTGGTTCCCCAACCGGTGATGGAACACAGCTTTGGAAGATTACTCATAATGGTGTCGATACACATGCTATACACTTCCATTTATTTGATGTCCAGCTCATCAATCGAGTTGGCTGGGATGGCTCCATTAGGTTCCCAGATGCAAACGAACTAGGCTGGAAAGATACCGTTAGAATGAATCCATTGGAAGACTGTATCGTTGCATTAAGGCCAGTTTCACCAAAGTTGCCATTTGGAGTACCTGATAGTATTCGCCCGCTTGATCCAACCATGCCTTTAGGATCTACTGGCCAGTTTATGAACGTCGACCCACTGACAGGAAATCCAGTTACTGTCATAAACAAGATGACGAATTTTGCTTGGGAATACGTATGGCACTGTCATTTATTAGGACATGAAGAAAACGATATGATGCGGACGATGAGTTTTAACTTTACGAATACCAAGCCAAGTGCATCTACGCTAACCTTAACAAGGAATAACGGGGGATTAGTAAACCTAACATGGACGGACCCAACACAAGTTACCCTTAATAATGGTAACTATGATTTGACTAAATTAGGTAATTCCTCAAATGAAATAGGGTTCAATATTATGCGGGCACCAGTTAACAAAGGAATAGTCGGAGCGTTTACAAAAATAGGATCTGTATTAGCGAATACTACAAATTACATCGATACAACTGCAGACCTAAATACTACCTATTCTTATAGAATTGATGCATTTAATGCGGCAACGGCTGCCGATCAGCTTGATCCGATTTCCTATCTGACTGGTGGAACACCTTCCAATTCGGTGATTGCTCCTGGACTTCCACTGGCACCTAGCAAATTAACTGCTGTACAATCTGGGACAAACGTAAACTTAACATGGACAGACAATGCGACGAATGCAACAGGGTTTATTGTTGAACGTTCAACCGATTCAATAAACTTTAGCTTTGTTGGAACCTCAACTCTTTCCACGTTTACGGACACAAATTTAACAGTAGGGACTACTTACACATATCGAGTTAAGGCTGTCAATGGAACACTAGCATCAGATTACTCAAACACATCTAGTGTGACGATTACGACACCTGCATCTGCACCTGTTGCCCCAACTAATCTTAAAGCAACAGTACAATTCGGTCCAATTGTAGGTCTGTCATGGACAGATCAATCATTGAACGAGACAGGATTCACCATTGAACGTTCAAATGATGGAGTGAACTTTATGGTGATCGATACACGTGGATTAAAAACAGGTAGAGGAACAACAATTACCTATTCTGACACGAAAGTACAAGCTGGCGGGACTTATTATTATCGTGTAAACGCAGTAAATGGTAATACACCATCGAATTATTCAAATACTGTCAAAGTTACGATTTCGAATGTTCCTGCATCACCAACGGGAGTAAGCGCTACTGCTACAAGTGGAAAGACTACTGACACTATTAGGGTAAATTGGACTGCCCCAGCCGGAACGATTAGCAGTTACGATGTTCAATTTTCCACTGATCCAACTTTTACGACAAACGTTTCAACCTACAATACTGGCGGTAATTTAACAATATATACGAGAACAGGGTTCATTAAGAAAAATACCTACTATGTAAGAGTTCGAGCTTTAAATCAGATTGGAAACTCTGCATGGTCAAATTCAATTAATATCTTAACACCTTAAAAGGAATTAAAAATGATCATCATGACAGGGCTGCGACTCTAACCAATCCTATAGCCGCAGCCTAAACAAAGGTTGTTCTACGGAAAATGTGTATGAACTAAATTGCAATAAGGAGGTACATGAATGAAAAACAAAAAAGTCATGCTTTCTGCTTTTATTGCATTGCTTTTGGTTACAGGTACAGGAGTGGCTGTTTGGCATAATAATACTGCGTATGCAAAGAGTAAATCCAAAGCCACTTCAGTAGATGCCAAAACAATAATGGCTCAGTATTCACCGCCAAAATCCAAGAATATGGCAGGTACAACAGGGGTTACCATCCGCAGAAGCCGTTTAACGCAAATGAACGTGATTAGTGAAGCGGCAAAAGTATTAAATGTACTACCAATTAATATCATTAATGAAATGAATAAAGGTAAAACGTTAGTTCAGATTGCTAAAGATAAGGGGATGACACAAGCCCAATTCTTACAACAATTAAAGGATGTTGATAGTCAAATCGTCGATAATGCCGTTAAAGACGGAACCATTACGAAAGAACACGGGAGTGCAATAAAAGATGGACAAAAAGATCGGCTAACAAAGAGTCTTACGCTAAAGGCCGTTGATGTGAATGAACATCAGTCGATGGATATGGGAAATTAATAATTACGGGGCTGGTATTTAAGAGCAATAAACCGATGACTCCGGTATTATACTGGAGTCATTTTGTTTAGAAATTTTATTTTACATAATTGTTTTTTAGTTTTACTATGTCAGCCTCCCATGTAAGCAGGAGTGTGATTAACATTAGATACTCTAGGATAAGAAAGTTCCCAAAAAATAATAGTAATAGACTTGTGGGTATAGTGGTTCAACTTTTGGCAATCATTTATATTAGTATTTTAATAATTGGATATACAACTTCTAACACAAATGCCCATTTTAATGCAAAACATGAGATAACAGAAAAGATTCAAGCTAGAACATGGGCGGAACAATCGCCTATGAATGCTGTGGAGTCACCAATAATAACTAATCAAGTTATTCAAACTATTTCAGGCCAGCCTGTGAATCCAATAGCAGAAGCCGAGTCACCTAAATGAAGCGGGTGATATATTAATTAGGCAAGGCGGGAAAATAAAATGTATTAGCGCAGAATACTGGTCATTTGTTTGTACCCCCAAAGGAAAGGATGCATTTTCCTTATTGTCTTACTTTGAATAAGTGGAACAAAAATGGATGAGTCTACCAGACATCATCCATTATTTTATCTTGACTAATTGACAATCCATTCCCATGACTATATAACCTAACCTGTTTAAATGCTTCCGAATCCCACTTCTTTCCCACGTTTTGAGTATGGTGTTTTCCAAACTTTTCTTTGGGTAGAATATGCCAACATTGGTTAATTCATCAAAGTTCATTCCTTGCTGGACATACCGTGTAACCAATTCATCCCGCTGTTCAATCTTCTCCAGAAAACGTTCCATTGCCTGGCAGAATTTTTGCTTGGAGAATATTCCTTTCTGATGTCCAGTTATGTAGGTATCAGCATCAAGTGTCAACAGTCGTTTGCCAGATGAAATAAAATCATCAATATCTCCATCAGTCCCGTTGTACCAAGGTCCAAACGAAGTCATATCATAATCACCTGTGAAAACTATTCCTAACTCAGGAAAGTATGGACATGAAAGCCCGCTAGTATGACCAGGCGTGTGTAAAAATTGCACTTTTATATCGCCGAATTGGTATATGGCCTCATAATCGTATGCGCCAGAAATTTCCCCAAGATTTTTCACCCATTTTTGGGGAAGAGTAGCCTTCCATTTTTCAACACCTTCTTGGCCCCACTCTTGAAAAACGCCATTAACACTAGCAACCCCTTCAACCGTAAGCGATGTTTCAAACTCAATTGGGTTAATTAATTTTGTTGTATTTTGGAAGAGGTGATTATGAAGTGTATGATCAGGATGATAATGGGTATTAATAATTAATTGAACGCCATGTTCAAGGTTGAGATTTTCGAGAATCCTAGCCTCTGCCCCAGTATCAATCAGCACTTTTTCAGAACAGTTTAAATATAAACTTCTGGAATAAGGTACTTTACTAAAATTAGCCCCTTCTAGAATTAGGATTGGCCCAATCTGATTCATTTTACATACCCCACCTTTATGAAACGATAAATTCAGTTGATCATTAACCGAGTGAATGCTCATTCATAATATCACAATTTTCAAACAATAGGAAGATGAAGTTTCACCTATTTCTTTTTCCTCTCATAAGTCATTCAGAAGCGTCAAAAAACCTGCAATGGGAATTGCTGAATGCTTTCAACAACTTTATAACTCTGTTAAACTATTCTTAATTAGAAAAGAAAAAGGTTGCAGGTGATTGAATGAAGAGACGATTTTTGTTCTTATTTGTACTGGTTTTTACGTTATTATTATCGGCATGCGGAAAGAAAATTGAAAATGCCGTTAATTGGCCCATTAAGGACTTCACGGCTACAAGTCAGCAAAACAAACAAATAGGCTTAAAGGATCTAAAAGGAAAGGTTTGGGTTTCTGCTTTTATTTTTACTAGTTGTGCAGATGTATGTCCTCCAATGACTGCAAACATGGTTAAGCTCCAAAAGAAATTAAAAGAAGAAAATTTGAAAGATGTTAAATTAGTTTCCTTTAGTGTTGACCCAACAGTAGATACTCCAGATGTTTTAACGAACTATGCGAAACAATTTGGAGTGGATTTTAAAAATTGGACGTTCTTAACCGGATATTCACAAGAGTTTATAGAAAAATTTGCATCTGACAGCTTCAAGACAATTGTTAAGAAACCAGTAGACGGAAATCAAGTGATACACCAAACTTTTCTTTACTTGGTTGATAAAGAAGGGAATATTAAAAAAACATACAATGGATATAAAAATGTCCCGTATGAGGAGATCATTAACGATATTAAAACATTACAATAGACCTTAATAAGGTCTATTTTTTTACAGAACGGGATATCGTTCATATTTGTTTGGAATATTTATAGTCGTGTTATAATAAAAGAACATTAAAGTGACGGTGACGGTAGGGTAAAATTACCACTAATTATGTAGGTTACTTTAATCTGGCAGTTAACAGAATGATCCGGGAATAAGTTACTTAGGAGGCAGGTGAATGAAGGTGAAAAAGGTTTTCCCCCTTCTAATTTTTGCAATGATGTTCTTGAGCTCTTGCAGTCAGTCTGCTTCAATGGTTCTTCATCAGGAAAAGAAAGTTGCTTCACAAGTTTTTGAACCCATCCCTGCTGATTTTATTCCACAAAAGGTGAAAGTATTATCTGCAGGTGATTCTCTCACTCAAGGTATCGGGGATAGTACAGAACAAGGCGGTTATTTGCCATATCTTAAATCGATGCTCGAAAAAGATAAAAGAATTCAGGAAGTTGATTTTTACAATTATGGTGTCAAAGGAAATCGAACAACACAGCTGCTCAAAAGGCTCCAATCTCTGGAAATGAAGCCCATTCTGCGTCAGGCCGATTTGGTGATTCTCACCATCGGTGGGAATGATATCATGAAGATTGTCAAAGACAACATCTCAGACTTGCAGGTATCGGATTTTAGTAAGGAAAAAGAATTCTATCGCAGCCATTTAACGCAAATTTTCGACGTGATTTACAAAGAAAACCCAAATGTATCCATCGTGTTAGTTGGAGTATATAATCCATTCTCTAAGTGGTTTTCGGATATAAAAGAAATGGATCAAATTGTAGCTGAATGGAATCAAATCGGTGAAAGTGTAGTTAACCAATATTCCCATTCTTATTTTGTGTCAATCGAAGACCTCTTTTTAAATGCAGATGAAGATGTTTTGTATACAGATAATTTCCATCCAAATGATAAAGGATATGAATTAATAGCAGAGAGACTTAATGAGGCATTGGCAAATCAGGTTATACCTGATTTGGAGAAAAAGGCTTACACGGTCAGCAATGAGGAGAATTAGATGAAAAATAAATGGAAACTGGGATTCCTTATTTTGTTAGGAATTAATTTATTAATTGCAATTATTCTTTTTTCGTTAGTCACAGCTCCAATTAAGGAGAAGGAACTCGTAAAAACAACCACTTCGAATGAAGACTATGTATCTTTTCATGTTAGATCAAACAAGTATGACTTAAACAGATTGATTAACCATTATTTGAAAGAAGAAGCCGCTGACTCCCCTATAGAATATAAGGTTCTGTTGGGGGATGAGGTAGAATTATATGGTACATTGCCTTTTTTTAGTGAAAAGTTAAAATTGAAGTTGACTTTTGAACCATCGGCACAAAAGAATGGCGATTTAATTTTAAAGCAAAAGTCGATGTCAGTCGGAAAATTGCATCTCCCCATTTCGTACGTTTTAAACTTTATAAGTGAGAACTATAAACTGCCAAAAGGTGTTGAAATCCAGCCCAATAATCATTTGATTTACATTCATATGCAGCAATTAAAACAAAAAAGCGATCTAAAAATTAAGGTAGACAAATTTAATTTAAAGAAGGACGATATTGCTTTTACGATATTAGTCCCAGTAAAATAGGTGCCGGTTGCAGGCACCTATTTTTTAATCCTCAATGCTAATAAATTGAAATTCGGGTACACCAGTTGACAGCCCTAAGAAGATAATCGTGTAGCTTTCATTCGGTTTAAAACTTACTTTCGGTAATGGAAGCAGGATTTTTTTGCTCCCCGCTGTCCTTACTTCTAAATCGACTGTCATTGGGGTTAATCCTAAATACTCAGTAGCTTGTTTGTATGAAACCATCGGGAAAATAACATCACGATCTTTAACAGCAATATCTAGTGCGGATGAGTCAGGAGATAAATGAATAAAACGAACCTTTGATTCATTTACAGGTACCTCCTGTTGGTTTAAAAACACCAGCAGACGCATCTTCTTAACGGAATCAATGATGGTTAACGTATAAGAGTTTCCTTCCTCAATTAAAATATTTTTATTTAACACACTATCGACCATATTTCCAGCAGGATAAATGTCGACATGGTATTTGCCGGCTTTTAACGGCAGGTTCTGGCTGATGTGTTTAAAGGCCAAATCTTTAATGATACGACTCCCATTTATATATACATCAACGTTAGGGGAATCAGTAGATGTATGCAAGAATCGGACTTGAGCATTTCCTGGATAGTCTTGAGCAGGGGATCTGATCAAGTTCATTGCTTTATTCATATATTTATAATGTTTTAAATAGAAATGCATGTGTAAGTTGGGGTTGGTATATTTATAGACCTCGGCTAACAAATCATACATCGCTGCTTTTTGGAGATAATCAGTTTGATTCCTTTTCTCGGACATATTATTAACTCCTAACTTATGGATTACACCATAATTTATTCAAGCTGATATAGGTAGGTGTCTAATCCTTTTCTATTGATAGTAGAAAGGATTAGACAAGCGAGAGGTGTTTCAATAAGTTTATTTTTAAAAAAACTTTCTGTATACTTTTATATAAATTAATGAAGGGGTGGGAATGTGAATAATACTCATCAGTTAGCAACTTTTGCCGGTGGCTGTTTTTGGTGTATGGTCAAGCCATTTGATGAACAGCCGGGGATTATAAGTGTTTTGTCTGGATATACAGGGGGAACAATTGAAAATCCAACCTATCAACAGGTTTGTTCCGATACGACTGGACATTATGAAGCCGTTCAAATTACCTTTGATCCGGATATTTTTCCGTATGAAAAATTATTGGAATTATATTGGCAGCAAATTGATCCAACCGATCCGGGCGGTCAATTTTATGATCGCGGCCAATCCTACAAGACAGCCATCTTTTATCATAATGAAATCCAAAAAGAGCTTGCTGAAAAATCTAAACAAGCACTTGATGAGAGCGGGCGCTTCTCAAAGCCAATTGTGACGCCTATATTGCCAGCAAAAACTTTTTATCCTGCTGAAGAATACCATCAGCACTATTATAAGAAAAATAGAACTCATTATGAGTCATATCATGTCGGATCCGGTCGTGCGGGGTTTATTGAAAGACATTGGGGGAACAAACATAGAAAATAAAGAATTAAAAAAACAATTAACACCTATGCAATATGAGGTAACGCAAAAAAATGGAACAGAACCGCCTTTTCGAAACGAATATTGGAATGAAACAAGGGAAGGTATCTATGTAGACATCGTTTCTGGTAAGCCATTATTTAGTTCGCTTGATAAGTTTGATGCCGGCTGCGGGTGGCCAAGCTTTACGAAACCAATTGAAGCTGAAGAAGTAATTGAAAAAGAAGATTATAGTCATTTTATGATTCGGACAGAAGTCCGAAGTAAATCAGCTAATTCCCATTTAGGTCATGTCTTTGATGATGGACCACAGCCAACAGGTTTGCGCTATTGTATTAACTCAGCGGCATTAAGGTTCATCCCAAAAGAGAAGCTTGAGGAATCAGGCTACGGGGAATTTATCAACCTATTTAATGACAAATAATTAGGGCGTCCATTTAGGACGCCTTTTTGTTGAATAGATATTACATCTCCGATGACTTCTGTTTAGAGGTCGATGTCATTCCACCAGAGAGGACAAACTTCATCGCATCCTCTGCCTTTACATCAATAATCTCTACTTGATCCTTAGGAATTAAAAAAGTAAATCCGGCCACTTGAAAAGTTTGCGGAATATAGACGGCTACATGTTCCTTTAGGGGAGAATAAAAATCCTCCAATTCCTCTGAGGTAATAAACCCAATACTTCTCATTTCTGTTCCGGGGATTACCACCAAAGCCACTTTGGAAAAAGATTTCTTATCACCAAGGAAGGATTGAACGGTATCTTTTATAACCGAATAAATCGTCTTAACAACAGGAATTTTTTCAAGCAGGTAATCAATAAATTTAATGATTTTCCCGGTTATATATTTAGTGGACATCCAGCCTAAAACCGTAATTAGGATGACAGTAGTTAAAAGACCAAATCCAGGTATGTAATCATCTTTGAAAAAGGGTCTTAATGTGTTGCCAAGGATACTGTCTAAAAATAGAAAGGTTTTGTAAATAACATAAATGACCAGAATAATTGGAACAATCGTTAAAATACCATTAATAAAATTCTTTAATATTGATTTCATCCTATCACCCACAAAATTATCATTGTCTCTCATCATATAGGCGAATGCACATACAGGTCAAGCATCTAGTTCATAGTGTACTTATGAAAAGAGAAATATTTGTTGAGGAGTGAATGTTAATGTATCATGGTTACGGTTATGGTTTTGATGGCGGCTGTGGTTATCCTGCATACCCAGTAGGTGGATGCGGAGGCTTTGGCTTCGGCTTTGGCGGATTTGCGTTAATTGTTGTACTATTTATTTTGTTAATCATTATTGGCGCAAGCTGGACTTTTTAATAAAAACGAAATGGCTGACCCCAGAGGGTCAGCTTTCTTTTTTTAGGTTTAAACTTTTTCGTAAAAGTGCAATATTTCTTTAGCAGACCTTATGAATTAAGATGATAGAATGAAAAATCACTTCATACAATGGAATATAGCTACTACTTATTTTGAGAAAGAAAGTGGTGTCCATGGTGGAAAAATCATTTCTAATCAAACCGATGTTAGATGAGCTATACCCGGTCATTGATTATGGCAAAGGGGTTTATTTATTTGATATGGAAGGGAAAAAATACCTGGATGCTGCTTCAGGTGCTGTAACTGCGAACATCGGTCATGGGGTAACGGAAATCATGGAAGCGATGCTCGAACAGGCCAAAAAAGTCTCTTTTGTTTATCGTTCACAATTTACAAGTGAAGCTGCCGAAAAACTTGCCGAAAAAATCGCAAAAATGATACCGGGTGAGCTGAATTGGAGTTTTTTTGTGAATAGTGGTTCCGAAGCAACCGAGACTGCTATGAAAATGGCTATCCAATACTGGCAAGAACAAGGGATTCAAACAAAGACAAAAATTATTTCAAGATGGGTTAGTTATCATGGTATTACAATGGGAGCGCTCTCGATGTCTGGCCATCGAGGAAGGCGGGCACGGTTTGTTCCTCTCTTAGAAGATTTTCCTGCCATTCATCCACCCTATTGCTACCGTTGTCCTTACAATCTGGAAGCCCCCTCTTGTAATTATTTGTGCGCCCAAGAATTAGAAACCTCCATTAAGCGAATAGGTGCTGAACAAATCGCAGCCTTCATAGCTGAACCGGTAATTGGTGCAGCGGGAGGTGCGATTGCTCCGCCGAAGGACTATTTTAAACAGATAAAAAAAATCTGCGACGATCATGGCATCCTGTTTATCGCAGATGAGGTGATGACTGGGTTTGGGAGGACAGGAACGATGTTAGCCTGTGAACACTGGGGAATCGTACCTGATATTGTTGCATTTGGAAAAGGAATGGGGGCAGGATTTGCTCCTATAGCTGCTGCCGTAGCAAGTGACAAAGTCATGGAGCCGATACTAGCTGGTTCAAAGTCAGTAATGAGCGGACATACCTTGAGTGCCAACCCACAGTCATGTGCGGTGTCTTTGGCAGTACTGGAGTACTTAGAAAAAAACGAGATTTTGAAAGAAGTAGATTCGAAGGGGATCTATTTGAAAAATCAGCTTGAAAAGTTAAAGTCACAATTCTCATTTATTGGAGACGTTCGAGGAAAAGGCTTATTGCTGGGAATTGAACTGGTCACAGACCAAAAAACGAAAACCCCATTTCCGAGGACGTCCACTGTTACAGCAAAAATAATAGAACTTGCTAAAGAGAAAGGATTAATTGTCTACCCCGCAGGTGCTGGATTAGATGGAGTAAATGGAGATGCCATAATTATTTCCCCTCCCTTAACCATTACTAAACGGGAGATAGAAGAATTGATCTTACTGGTAAAAACCACTTTTACAGCTTTTTCTAACGAAATTAGTACAGGAATGGGGGGTGGACATTAGATGGAAAACCCATTTGGAAAAATAACTACTGTAGGAGCTGTCATGAATTGTTTTTACGATGGAATGACCTTAATGTTCGGCGGTTTTGGAGGGGTTGGTACGCCCCCAACCATAATTGATGCGATTTTGGATAAGGGTATTCAGGATCTTACCTTAATTGGCAATGATACAGGATTTCCCCATATTGGTATAGGTAAAATAGTTAGCCGTGGACGCGCCAGAAAAGTTATTGCCTCACATATTGGTTCCAATCCCATTGCAGGCAAGCTCATGCATGATGGAAAGCTGGAGGTTGAGTTCTCCCCACAAGGAATATTAGCTGAACGAATCCGTGCTGGAGGGGTGGGACTGCCAGCTATTTTATCTGATATTGGGATGGACAATGAAATCGTATCTAGAGACAAACCCCGATATCAGCTTCATGGAAACGAATATCTTGTGGAAACTGCTTTAACAGCCGAAGTTTCGATTGTCTATGCCAAAAAGGCAGATTTCTATGGCAATTTAATTTATGACAAAAGCGCCCGTAATACGAATCCGCTTGTGGCAATGGCTGGGGAAATCACCATTGCTGAAGTTGAGGAAATTGTCCCAATGGGTAGTCTTGACCCAGATGAAATTATAACTCCTGGGGTATTTGTTGACTATATCATTTCTTCGCAAGGGGTGAATTGGCGATGGGCATGGGAGTAGATATGAGAAACCAAATGGCTAAACGGGCAGCAGAGGAAATTCTCACTGGAATGGTGGTTAATCTCGGGATTGGAATCCCCTCGCTTGTTCCCAACCACCTGTCTGAAGAAACACGTGTGATGTTTCATGCGGAGAATGGGATTACTGGAATGGGACCCAGTCCCCTTAAAGGAGAAGAAGATGAGAATTTGTGTAATGCCGGCGGCTTTCCGGTCACCTTAATAAAGGGTGGTTCCTATTGCGATAGTGCTGTTGCCTTTGGAATGATCCGCAGGGGCAGGGTGGATATAACTATCTTAGGTTCCCTTCAGGTAAGTCAATATGGTGATTTGGCGAATTGGATTGTTCCGGGGAAAAAAGTCCCGGGCATGGGGGGAGCAATGGAACTCGCCCACAAGGCCAAAAAGGTGATCGTAGTGATGAATCATTGTGATAAACACGGACTCCCCAAAATTGTTAAAACATGTACACTACCCTTAACTTCCTCTCGCTGCGTGGATTTGATTATTACAGAATTAGCTGTCTTTAAGGTATCTAAAGAAGGATTGCTTTTGACAGAATTATTTGCCCCATATGATCTTGATTTTGTGGCCAGTAAAACAGGCTGTGAATTTAACGTTTGTGAAAGTATTCGCACCATACCATACTAATCGGGAAATCTGGCTTAAGGGGGAAACCCAATGGAAAAATATGAACACCTTGTAAAGCAATGGCTGAAGGAAAATCAGGCTCGAGCAGCACGGCTTTTGCAACTGCTGGTCCGAGAAAATAGTACACGGGGAAATGAGAGCAGTACACAAGCTATTGTCATTGAGAAATGTCGCCAGCTTGGATTAACGCTAGATATATGGGAAATTGGCGGTGATGAATTAAAAAGCCACCCAGCCTACTGCTGCGACCGCCACAGTTTTGAAGGAAATCCGAATTTGGTCGCTGTATTAAAAGGAGTTGGTGGAGGAAGGTCGATTATTTTAAACGGTCATATAGATGTGGTCCCGGTTGGAGATGAGTCGAACTGGGCAGATGATCCATTTAGTGGGGCGATTGAGTGCGGCAAGCTTTATGGAAGAGGGGCAACCGATATGAAAGGGGGGAATGTTGCCCTATTAATGGCAATGGAAGCGATTATTGCCTCTGGTATAAAGCTAAAAGGAGATGTTATTTTTCAGAGTGTTATTGAAGAAGAAAGTGGTGGAGCGGGTACACTTGCGGCGGTTTTAAGAGGATATCAGGCAGATGGAGCACTCATACCAGAACCAACCAATATGAAAATATTTCCTAAACAGCAAGGTTCTATGTGGTTCCGTATTACGATAACGGGTAAAGCGGCACATGGAGGAACAAGATATGAAGGCGTAAGCGCTATTGAGAAATCTCTTCAAGTGATTCAAAGTTTGCAACAATTAGAGAAAGATCGAAATGCTAGAGTAACTGATCCTCTTTTTAATAAAATTCCTATCCCTATCCCCATTAATATTGGCAAAATGATGAGTGGAGAGTGGCCTTCATCTGTCCCTGATACCGCCCTGATAGAAGGAAGGATGGGTGTATCTCCTGAAGAAAGCATCCAATCCGCACAGCTGGAAATGGAAAAGTGCTTAGAAAAGCTGTGTGACCAAGATGAATGGCTGAAGAAACACCCTCTCAAGCTTGAATGGTTTGGCGGCAGATGGCAGCCAGGAACGCTTGAGACTAATCATCCGTTAATCAATGAATTAACGAACAGCTTTATAGAAATAAAAGGAGAGCAGCCTGTTATTGAAGCAAGTCCTTGGGGTACAGACGGAGGAATCCTATCGACTGTTGGTAATACTCCTGTTGTCGTCTTTGGTCCCGGTATAACGGAACTGGCACATGATGCTAATGAACATATCCTCCTGGATGATTTGTTTGCAGCAAGTAAAATCATAGCCTTAACCATATTAAGATGGTGTCAAATAGAGGAAACTTACTAATTGGTTCGGTTCCAGATTGCTAAAATCATATTATGAAAATGACCAAATCCGGCAATTATTTGGAAAATATAAGTTTCTAGTCTGGCTATTTCCCAGTCAGACTTGAATTTCGTTTTCAATAAATAATGAAGCTCCGATTTTATAGACAGTTGCCTAAGGAGTGACTTTATGAACCAAACCGCATCTACTATCTTCGTGAATGAAGCTAACTATTTTTGTGAATTATATGTAGATCCTTTTAACAAACGAATCAGGGTTGATGATTATCGTGGAAATACAAAACTTTTATTGGAGAGAGTAACAGAGCTTGTTACACAGCATCAAACGGAAAAACTCATTATTAAAGGCCGTTGTGAAGACTTTAAAACGTTTATCGAAGCGGGACTTCAGCCGGAAGCCATAGTGGACCGATATTTTCTTGGCTCAGACGCCTACTTCTTTTCTAAATTTTATTCACCTGAACGCAGAAGGAGTGACCATTGGATTACCGAGGATGGAATGATTCAAAGTATTTACCAATTAAGCTCTACTAAAGATAAAACAATCCCTCCAAAGGAATATAAATTAAAAAAGGCAGATGAGAACAGTGCTGATGAGCTTTCGTCCTTATATAAACAAGTATTTCAGATCTATCCAACACCATTGCATAACCCTGATTATGTAAAAAAGACCATGAAGGATGGGACAATCTACTATATTTTTACGTATCAAGGGAAAATAGTCAGTGCTGCTTCTGCTGAGATAAACGCTTATTACAAAAATGCTGAACTAACGGATTGTGCAACGTTAACAGAGCATCGGAAATATGGGCTTATGAAACTAATCCTTAAGGAACTAGAAAATGAATTAATGAATAATGGTATTTTTTGTGCTTATTCCATTGCTAGGGCTTTATCGTTTGGGATGAATGCTGCATTATTCCAACTGGGGTATTCATACAGAGGCAGATTCATGAATAATTGCTACATCTACGACAAACTAGAGAATATGAATATGTGGGTAAAAAATCTGGCAAACTGCTAAAATTTTGGCTTAGGTGCCAATTTTTCAGCACCCTTTATTCTATATAAAGGCAGGTGAATAACATAGGACAATTAATGGCATTAACACAAGAGGTTCTGACTGCCATTCTCAAAAGTATTGATGAAGGAATCCATGTTGTCGATACCGGAGGACTGACGATCTTTTATAATGAAGTAGCTGCCAAACATGATGGGATGGATGTAGATGAAGTGTTGGGAAAGCATTTAATGGATGTATTTCCTTCCTTGACAGAAGACTCGAGCACCCTTTTACAGGTAATAAAAACAGGAAAGCCCATTTTTAATCAAACTCAAGTATACGTAAATATTCACGGAGTGAGGATTGACACCATTAATACCACGCTGCCCATTTTTGTTAAAGGAGACATCGTTGGTGCAGTGGAAATTGCCAAAGATTTTTCTAGAATGAAGCTGCTTGCTGAAAGGCTGTTAGACTTACAAAAAGGTCTTTTTAAAAGTACCTCTAAAAAGCGTGCAAAACAGGTAAAGTATACCCTAAATGATATAAGAACAATTAACCCAGATTTCCTCAATACCAAGGAAGAGGCTAGGAAACTGGCAAAATCAGATGCACCGATTCTTGTCTACGGAGAGTCTGGAACTGGAAAAGAATTGATGGTCCAGGGTATTCACCATGAATCCCATCGTTCGGAAGGTCCGTTTGTGGCTCAGAATTGCGCAGCTATACCAGAAACGCTGCTTGAAAGCATTCTTTTTGGAACTGCAAAAGGTAGTTATACAGGGGCGGTTGACCGTAAAGGACTGTTTGAATTGGCCGACGGCGGCACCCTTTTTCTAGATGAACTTCATACAATGCCGGTAGAGCTTCAGGCGAAACTGTTACGGGTATTAGAAGACGGATTGATCCGCAGGGTTGGCAGTTCACAAAATATTGCCGTCAATGTCCGAATTATAGCAGCCATGAATGTCCACCCGCAAATGGCCCTCCAAGAAAAGATGATTCGCCATGATCTTTATTACCGCTTAAACGTGTTTACCTTTTCTCTCCTGCCATTAAGGGAAAGGAGAGAGGATATCTTGTATTTAACCGATTTTTTTATACAAGAGTTTAATAGACTTTTAAGTAAGACCATTCAAGGTGTTGAAAAGAATCTAGAGATCTTCCTAACAGGTTATCAATGGCCTGGTAACGTCCGGGAACTTAAACATACGCTTGAATACATGATGAATGTATGTGAGGGAAATCTCCTAAGGTTCGATGATTTGCCGGTTATCCTGAAACCGAATTCTGCCTGTGTTCAAGGAGATAACCATTCTCCCGAAAATCTCTCATTAAGAAAGAATTTGGTCAATATGGAGAAAAAGCTTATCATAAGTGCTCTCGAACTATCTAGGGGAAATATCAATCAAGCTGCCAAGCTCTTAGAAATTCCAAGGCAAACTCTTCAATATAAATTAAAAAAGATCCCTTACTAACCGCCGAATTTTCGGCGGTTTTTTTGAATCTTAAAGGATGCTCAACCAAGAATCAGCTTTTTTTACGGACTGTAGAGTTGGCACAATTCTTGCATATTATTTAATAAAGCAAGTTAGGGGGAACTAATATGAAACCATTTTTATATAAACCAAACAGACATTGGCAAGATATAGAGCTTTGGAAAGACGTGACCGAGGAACAGTGGAATGACTGGCTATGGCAGTTAACCAATACGATTCGTACAGTTGAAGATTTAAAAAAGGTCATCCACTTAACTCCTGATGAAGAAGAGGGGGTAAGAATTTCCACTAAGACCATTCCTTTAAATATCACACCATATTACGCCTCATTAATGAATCCAGATGAACCAAGCTGTCCGATTCGGATGCAATCGGTACCAATTTCAAAAGAAATCTACAAAACCAAATATGACCTAGAAGATCCCTTACATGAGGATGAGGATTCCCCGGTACCGGGACTAACACACCGCTATCCTGACAGGGTGCTTTTTCTCGTCACCAATCAATGCTCCATGTACTGCCGTTATTGTACGAGAAGGCGTTTTTCAGGTCAAATTGGCATGGGTGTACCTAAGAAACAGCTTGATTCCGCAATTTCCTACATCAGACACACACCTGAGGTGCGCGATGTATTAATTTCCGGCGGGGATGGATTGTTGATTAATGATAATATTTTAGAATATATCTTGAAAAATTTACGTGAAATTGATCATGTGGAAATTATCCGAATTGGAACGAGGGCACCAGTGGTTTTTCCGCAGCGGATTACCGAAAACCTTTGCAATATTTTAAAAAAATATCACCCAATTTGGTTGAATACTCATTTTAATACCTCGATTGAAATTACAGAAGACTCAAAAAAAGCGTGTGAAATGCTGGCAAATGCTGGTGTGCCTGTTGGAAACCAATCTGTCATTCTTGCAGGAATTAATGATAGTGTCCCAATTATGAAGAGACTCATGCATGACTTGGTAAAAATCCGTGTCCGACCTTACTATATCTATCAGTGTGATCTATCAGAGGGAATTGGGCATTTCCGTGCTCCAGTTTCTAAAGGATTAGAAATTATCGAGGGATTGCGGGGGCATACGAGCGGATATGCTGTGCCAACCTTTGTTGTCGATGCTCCAGGCGGAGGCGGGAAAATTGCTTTGCAGCCGAACTATTTAATTTCGCAAAGTCCAGAAAAGGTCGTTCTCCGAAATTTTGAAGGCGTGATTACCTCTTATCCGGAGCCTGAAAACTACGTTCCCGGCAAGGCCGAGGAATATTTTGCGAAAGTGTATCCAGACATGGAAGAGAAAAAATCCCATGCTGGGATCGCCGGGATTATGAATGATCAGCACTTTAATTTAGTTCCGGAAGGTTTAAATAGACTCAATCGCCGAAAGCAATACCATCAGGATCCTGCTCATTCGTCGTTAAAAGATAAACGGAGTAAACGGGATGAATTAAAGGAAAAAAAATTCAAAGCCTTGACAGAGAAAGAAAAGGATAATAACACTAGTCAAAATTCAAATTAGACAATCAGACCAATGAGGACTAGGAGGAGTGTGTGATGAAAGTGGAATGTGAATGGTGTAATAGTTCTAATGTGAAAGCTGCTCATGACTCTGTTTTCTGGGAATTACCGGACGGCTCAGGAGCAATTGAAATAACAGAAACACCTACTGAGCATTGCTGTGATTGTAATATGATCTACCAGAGCGAGAGGATTGTAAAAGAAATAGAGGATCAATTATTCTTAATTGATTGCAGGAAAATTGGAAAAGTAATTTCTTACGAAGAGTTAATGAACAAACCAAGATTATTAAAAAAGAATTATTTTGATTTTTCGAGTTAGCAAAAGAGCAGCCCTTAAGAGGCTGTTTTTTGTTATTCCACTTTCAGTAAGTCCAACTGGACGACACTACTTGTATCCGTTATAGTAATTCATAAGGAAAATGACTTGTTTCCGAATTGGACAAGAAAGGCGTTCGAAAGTATGAGAAAATCATTTTATCATTTTTTAATGAAATATAGACATCCTGCCCCAAAGGATGATATTAGTGTTTTTGCAAACAATGCGTTTTTGGATCATAGTTTTCCAAAAACTTCTGCTGACTATCATGAAATAAGTTCCTATCTCGAAATGAACGGGCAATATTTGAAATCAATGACGGTTTTTGATGAAGCCTGGGAAGATTATATTCATTCTGAGAGTTAAATAAGCGCTAATTGATCGCCTCGAGGAGGCGATTTTTTCATTTCAAAAATTGTCATGCGCGATATTTTTAACCGTGCATATAATATTGTAATCATCATACACGACTAATCCATTTGAGGGGATGGGAGGATATGGCAAAGCGAAAGAAACCAAAGTATAAGATCGGTGATACTGTCGTGATCACCATTTATGGTACGGTTGGAAAGGTTACCGATATCAAATTATTAGACGGTAATTATGTTTATGAAGTAAATAAGAGTGAGGGCCTTTATATAGAAGAAGCCCTGCAGTTACTCTCTGAATATGACGGTACTGTTGTAGAACAGGAACAGATTGATATCGAGTATAAATTCTTTTTTGGCGATTTAGTTCAAGTGAGTGGATATGGTGCAGATTTGTTTAAGGTAGTCGGTTTTAGAACAGAAATTTGGCGTTACAAAGAAGATGCCTGGGAAGATGTCATTTACGAACTATCTCGGGTGAGCGATGGAGAATGGCTCGAAGCAGGCGAAGAGGAATTAACCCTTGTCGCAGATGCTGAGAATGCAGATACCTTCATCCAAAAGCTGGGTCTCCTATACTTAGTCAATAAACAAGAAAAAACGGATAAAAATCCTAAAGTTCAGAGCATGGTCCGAAAGGCAGAATATGAGGAAATAGAACGAAAAAAAGAAAAAAAGGAATTAATTGACAATCTATTGGACATCTTTAATGATTACCGAATTTTATACGAAATGTTTCAAGACCAAGAATACTATCAAGTGATGCGGGTAATACTTAGGAAATTAGAAAGTCTGGTAAATAACGATGGGAAAAGCCATGTTTAACTACCATCTTGAGATCTCGAGCAATAAATAGAGAACAAAGGGAATTCCAGCCCATTTAATAAACGAAAACATGGAATTAGTCAACTTGTCAACTAGTCGGAGGGTGTATCCATCCTCCTTATTAACATCTTCAATAAATGCCTCTAACTTCAATTGGAAATTTGACATTCAACCACCTCATTAAGTCTTTTTTTACATCCTATGCTTGTCCATCAAAAATAAGACAAAAAAATTTTAGTGAAATTTTTTATATGATTATCCCTTTTAAAAGTAACTAGCATGAAAAAGCAGTGACCATCATACATTCTCTAAAAAGGGGGGGCGATGCTATGAGAGAAATCGAAGTGTTTATTGATACGGAGGAAATTGCCGAATTTTTCTTTCATGAGCTGGTGAAGCGGGGTTACGTTCCTAGCGAAGATGAATTAGAAGAACTCGCAGATATAACCTTCGAATATCTTATCGAAAAGAGTATTATTGATGAAGAAGTAGAGGATGACTAACAATCTCTTAAAGGAGTCTTCCTCATTAATGATAGAATGGCAAAAGACGAGCATGCTGCTCGCTTTTTGTTTGTATTACATATGGACCGTTACGACTATGAGGTATGGATTATTTTTTTTGCTTTGCTGAAACCTTTATCTGTCTGCCTCGTATATATGAATACGAATCTAAGGAGGGGTTTTAATGTTAAAGAAAATCCTTAAGTCTCTTTTTAACAGTAAACTTACCCATCATCACAAATATTCATCTTCTAGTGATGCATGGAAAAAAATGAATCACCATAAGCATAGTCACTATGGACACCACCATTACAAAAAGAAAAAATATAAAAGCGGCAGTTTTTTATCTAGTTTTTTTAGCAGCTAAAAAGGTATTTGGATGCTAAAGCGGTCCGTTTTGTTCTTGGCGAATTTGTTGGAAAAACCCTTACCCTCGGAAGAAGTGATCGCTGGAAAATTTAAGGTGATAAAACATCTAGGCATGGGCAGCTATGGGCACAGTTATTTAGTAATGGATCTCTTCACCCAGCAAATGAAGGTTTTAAAAGCATTAAGGATTCACAAGAGAATGACAAAGTCAGGCAAAAAAGGATTTGAACTGGAAAAGGAATTATTAAAGTCTATTAACCATCCAGGATTCCCTCATTTTTTCGAAGAGGGATCAGACAAGGAAAAACCTTTTTATACAATGGAGTATATAGAGGGTAAAAATTTCGAACAGCTTATTTTTTCTGAGGGCTGGACAATAACAGAATTGGGTGCCTTTAAAATTGTTGAAGAATTGCTAACCTTAATCGAATATTTGCATAGTAGAGACATTATCCATCGGGATATACGGATTCCAAATGTAATCTTCGATGGGTCGAAGGTCAGGCTTATTGACCTCGGGTTAGGGAGATATATAGGACAGGAAAAAGTAGATAAAATAGTAACAAAACAGATAGATTTGCGAAGAGGGGTTAATTTCCAAGCCGATTTTTATGGACTTGGCCATTTCCTGTTGTTTTTGCTATATTCTAATTTTTCCTTTGAATCGCACAAAAAAGAAAAAAGCTGGGAAGAGGAATTAGATGTTTCATCTTGGGCAAAACACATTATTAGAAGACTCTTACAAATTGAATCAGCATATGACGATTGTTCACAAATCAGAGAAGATATAGGAAAGTTGAGTTACTAGGGGGAGAAATGATGTCATTTTTTAACAAAGTATTTGCTAGTGTAGGCATTGGAGCTGCTGAGGTGGACACGAAGCTTGAAAAGGATACGTACATGCCGGGAGAAACAGTTCAGGGTGTGGTCGTTATTAAAGGAGGGAAGATTGATCAACAGATTGATGAGATTTATCTTGCCTTGAATACCACTTACTTAAGAGAGTCGGATGACCGTAAATACTCAGTAACAGCAACCATAGACCGTTTTCGCTTAACAACACCTTTCACGATACGAGCCAAAGAGAAAAAGGATATTCCTTTCTCTTTTCAGCTTCCGTATGATACGCCGCTTTCGATTGGCCGGTCAAAAGTATGGGTAACCACTGGGCTTGATATTAAAGGTGCTGTTGACCCAAGTGATAAGGACTATATAAAAGTGATACCAAATCCGTTAATGTCGGCTGTTTTCCACTCAGTTGAACAGATGGGATTCAGTATCCGTGAAGCTGATTGTGAGGAAGCACCACGCCGACTCCGCGGGCGATTACCCTTTGTTCAGGAATTTGAGTTTATTCCTACTTCTGGCCGGTTTCGTGGAAGATTGGATGAATTAGAAGTAGTTTTCTTCCCCGCTGGTAATGGTACTCTTGACATTATGTTCCAAGTTGATCGGCGTGCTCGAGGATTATCAGGATTGTTCTCTGAGGCATTGGGAACAGATGAGACCAATGTAAGATTAACGGTAACGAACGGAGATATACCATCATTACAGCAGAAAATTCAAAACGCCATCCAAAGGTATTCATAATGAAGATGCACAATAGAGTCTTGGGACTCTATTGTTTTTTTTTGAAAGATAAATGAAAATCGACAAAAATAGTTGATTTTCAAGGGAGGATAAACCATCCCTTATCGCCAATTATTTTAAGTAAGATAATCAAATAATTGGAGGAATAAGATGATCAAAATGTTGACGAAAAAGACAAGTATTCTTTACGATGTGACGATCTTTCAAACTCCAAAGTATCGTGAACATAGAGGTTATAAAGAGGTTCATCGGACAATCATTACCGCTAACTGCCGCAAGCAATGTTTAGATGAAGCCTTTAGCCGTTTTAATGTGACTGACAGAATTCCAAATAATTATAAAGGAAGGTTTATGGCGACAGGCGATATTATTTTAATCGATGAAGGCCGCAGCGGCCAATTTTACTATCAATTAAAACCTGGAGGATGGGTACCAGTAAACCGAATTAATATTAGATAAATACATAAAACCTAAGGAGTGACCTTAGGTTTTTAATTTTTTTGGAAGTTGGTCGATTAGTTTTTACGTTCTGCAGCACTGAATTCTTTAGCATGTGCATCATGCTCTGCCACAATGGCTTCAGGTGGGATGTGATTGTTCTTCTTTTTCCCACGTATACGTGCTCGGTGTTTTTTTCCCATCATTACCCCTCCTTTGACCTTAAAAATAGCTTCCCACATTTTTAAAAAATCATGTCCTCGTTTTCAATAAAATACGTTTATGATATAGTGTCTATGGTACAAACTTATTACTGTACTTACTTTTTTAGGAGGTTTATTTATGAGTGTACATATTGGGGCAAAAGAGAATGAAATTGCAGAAACAGTTTTACTTCCTGGCGATCCTCTTCGGGCAAAATATATAGCGGAAACATTTTTAGAAGATGCAAAATGTTACAATGAAGTTCGGAATATGTTTGGTTTTACTGGTACCTATAAAGGGAAAAGAATTTCTGTGCAAGGAACAGGAATGGGTGTTCCTTCTATTTCGATTTATGTCAACGAATTAATGCAAAGCTACAATGTTCAAAATTTAATTCGGGTCGGCACTTGTGGTGCGATCCAAAAGGACGTAAAAGTTCGGGATGTCATTTTAGCGATGACTAGTTCAACCGACTCTAATATCAATCGTCTCACTTTTGGACATGTTGATTTTGCTCCTACAGCAAATTTCGACTTGCTTAGAAAGGCTTATGATGCAGGACTTGCAAAAGGACTTAATCTAAAAGTAGGAAATATTTTCACAGCTGATTCATTTTATAATGATAATGCTGACCTTGAAAAATGGGCTAAATATCAAATTCTTGCGATTGAGATGGAGACAACGGCTCTATATACGTTAGCTGCAAAGTTTAATCGCAGGGCGCTTTCTGTTCTTACTGTTAGTGACCATATCTTAACAGGAGAAGAAACAACAGCAGAAGAAAGACAATTAACCTTTAATGATATGATTGAAGTGGCATTAGAAGCTGCAATCAAGGAATAATAAAGGTTTACGCCTCTTCCAAAATGGAAGAGGTTTTTTCTTGTCTATAAAGGAACTCCATAATAAAATGGAGAATTTAATATACAAATGAATAGATTGTGAAAATATCATCGAAATTTAAAATATGATAAGGAAAAAAGGCAAATAAGTGACAAAATTCATACACATGTTGTGTTAAATAGGGTGCTGGGGTATTGTATAAAAGAGGTGAAAGAAGTGAAAGAGCAGCTCAAAATAGATATTACGGGTATGACCTGTGCAGCATGTTCCACCCGAATTGAAAAAGTGCTAAATAAAATGGATGGCGTTGAAGCCAATGTTAATTTACCGTTGGAAAGAGCCGTCATTTCATATGAGAAAAACAAGGTAACGAGTCATGATATTATCGTCAAAATTGAAAATCTGGGCTATGGCGTTCGGTTTGAGAAATCCGAATTTAATATCTATGGGATGACTTGTGCAGCATGCTCAACAAGGATTGAGAAAGTGCTAAACAAAATGGACGGCATTAAACTAGCGACCGTAAATTTAGCAGCTGAATCAGCACGTGTTGAATATAACCCGGGGGAAGTTACGATAGAGGGCATTAAAGATAGAATTAATAAACTTGGTTATGAAGCGAAGGAGAAAGGGAAAAGGGAATCAAAACAACAGCATAAAGAAGAGGAAATCAAACAAAAGAAACAAAAGTTCCTCCTTTCTGTAATATTATCTATTCCGCTTTTGTATACAATGCTGGGCCATATCCCAATCGATTTGGGCCTGCCAATGCCGCATTTATTAATGAATCCTTGGTTTCAATTTCTTTTAGCCACACCGATTCAGTTCTATATTGGTGGTCCCTTTTATATTGCTGCCTTTAAAGCGCTTAAAAACAAAAGTGCAAATATGGATGTCCTTGTTTCCTTGGGTACCTCTGCGGCTTATTTCTATAGTTTGGGAGAAGGGATAAAGACGATTCGAAACCCTTTCTATATGCCACATCTCTATTTTGAAACGAGCGCAGTTCTTATTACGTTAATTCTACTTGGTAAGTTATTTGAAACAATCGCAAAAGGAAGGACAACTGTTGCTATTTCAAAACTGTTAAACCTTCAGGCCAAGGAAGCAACGGTGATAAAAGATGGGAAAGAAACTCAGATTCCAATAGATGAGGTAAAAGCAGGCGATCAATTAATCGTAAAGCCTGGAGAGAAAATTCCCGTTGATGGGCAAGTAATCCAAGGGCAATCTTCAATTGATGAGTCGATGATTACGGGTGAATCTATCCCTGTAGAGAAAACGGTTGGTGACATACTCATTGGGTCGACCATAAATAAAAATGGGACACTTACCATGCTGGCAACAAAGGTAGGAAAGGATACTGCTCTTGCTGGGATTATTAGAATTGTCGAGGAAGCACAAGGCAGTAAAGCGCCAATTCAACGGCTTGCAGATACGATATCAGGCTATTTTGTCCCTGTAGTAGTAGCCATATCCGTTTTAACGTTCATTATTTGGTATTTACTTATTAGACCAAATGATTTTCCTTCTGCGCTAGAAACTGCGATTGCGGTTCTCGTTATTGCTTGTCCGTGTTCTCTTGGTCTTGCAACCCCAACCTCCATCATGGTAGGAACGGAAAAAGCTGCGGAAATGGGAATTCTTTTTAAGGGTGGGGAACATCTTGAGACCGCCCACAAAATCAATGCAGTGGTATTTGATAAAACAGGTACCATTACAAAGGGAGAACCTGTGGTTACCGATTTTATTGCCTACCAAGATGAGAAAAAGGTCCTTCAGTATCTTGTTTCTGCGGAAAAGTCTTCTGAACATCCCCTAGCGGAGGCAATTGTAAAGTATGGAAGGGAAAAACGTTCAAGCACCTTGCCTGTAAAGCGTTTTAATGCGATACCAGGGTATGGAATTGAGGCGAAAATTGGCGATGATGAGGTTTATGTGGGAACGCGGAAACTTATGAATTTAAAAAGCATTTATTACCAAAATTCGGAAGAAGACTTACTGCGTTTTGAATCAGAAGGAAAAACGGCAATGTTTATTGCCATTAATGATACGATCATGGGAATGGTGGCGGTTGCGGATACAGTAAAAGAAACCGCCGCTCAGGCCGTTCAGCAATTAACGGATTTAGGCATCAACGTATATATGCTTACCGGTGATAATGATCGGACAGCTAAGGCAATTGCCAATCAAGTTGGAATCCAAAACGTTATTGCCGAGGTCCTGCCTGAAGAAAAAGCCATCCATGTAAAGGATTTACAGTCTAAAGGGTTAAAGGTAGCAATGGTAGGTGATGGGATTAATGATGCCCCTGCTCTCGCAGTGGCCAATATAGGGATTGCGATTGGTACCGGAACAGATGTCGCCATTGAAGCAGCTGATATTACCATTCTTGGCGGAGAACTAACTTTGGTCTCCAATGCCATTTCTTTAAGTAAAAAAACGATGCAAAATATCCGGCAAAATCTGTTTTGGGCACTTATTTACAATTCTGGAGGTATTCCGATTGCAGCAATCGGATTACTTGCTCCATGGGTTGCAGGTGCAGCAATGGCCTTCAGCTCGGTATCTGTTGTAACCAACTCGCTTCGCTTGAAGAGGGTTAAAATATAATGTGAAAAGCAGTGGAGGACCAAGGCTGTGATTTAGCCTAAAATGAACGGCATTACCACCAGGTAATGCCGTTTTTCTTCGAAAAATTTATATTCATTAACTTTTCTTTGTTAATTTTATATAAAAGATGTTATTCTAATCACTAAGGGTTTACTATTTTAAAATAGGCTTCTAAAAAAGGTAAGATTACCCCGTTTTATTGCTGGTTTACATTTTATATTTTTATGGTGAATGAAAGTGGTGAAGGCTTTGGAAGAAAATAATGGAGATCAACTGAAGGCTGAAGAACAAAAAGTAGAACAAGAGCAAGTGACCGAAAATAAATCAGGTTATATACGCTTGAAAAAGTTTCATTTTATTATGCTGCTATTTTTCCTTGTTTTCCTGTCGGCTGGGATTACAACCTTCGCTCTAGCGTTTGGAAAAGATAAAGTAGTAACGGTTGCGCCGGAGAGAACTGAATTTAATAAATTTTATGAGGCGTTTGATACCATAACGAATGGTTATTACAAGAATGTTAATCAGAAGAAGTTGATTAATGGTGCAATTGACGGCATGGTCAAATCACTTGATGATCCTTATTCTGACTATATGAGCAATGAAGAAGCAAAAAGTTTTCATAGCAGCATCTCCTCTTCATTTGAGGGGATTGGGGCAGAAATACAGGAAAAGGATGGCCATATTATCATTGTTTCTCCTATTAAAGGATCCCCTGCCGAAAAAGCAGGTTTAAAACCCAATGATATGGTCATTTCGGTAAACGGAAAGAGCCTTCAGGGCATGAATTCGACAGAGGCTGTAACACTGATAAGAGGAAAAAAAGGAACAAAGGTGACACTTTCGATTCAAAGGCCAGGTTTGGGTGCACCAATGAATGTGCCGATTGTGCGTGATACGATTCCGATCGAAACAGTGTATGGGGAAATGGTTGATGCTTCGATCGCCAAGGTTCAAATAACTAGTTTTTCTAGCAACACATCTAAAGAATTAGTCACTACTTTAAACGATCTACAGAAAAAAGGGATGAAAGGGCTGGTTCTAGACTTACGCCAAAATCCCGGGGGATTATTGGATCAAGCCGTAAGTATAACTAGCATGTTTGTTCCTAAAGGGAAAATTATTGTTAAAGAACAAGATCGTAACGGTAAAATTAAGGAAATTGCTTCCCAAAATGAAGGCAATCCTGATTTGCCGCTCGTTGTTTTAATTGATAAAGGAAGTGCTAGTGCATCTGAAATATTTGCTGCAGCTGTAAAAGAATCCGCAGGTGTTCCATTGGTTGGTGAAAAGTCCTTTGGAAAAGGTACCGTTCAAACAGCAGCTGATTTTAAAGACGGCTCCAATTTAAAGTACACGATTGCAAAGTGGTTAACACCAAATGGCAATTGGATTCATAAAAAGGGTATTGTTCCCGATGTAGAAGTGGGGCTGCCTGAATATGCGTCATTACCGATTATTGATCCAGATAAGGAACTGGCGTTGTCCTCTTCTTCGACAGAGGTACAAACGGCACAGAAGATGTTAAAGGCGATTGGATATGATCCAGGCAGGGTAGATGGATTCTTTGACGAGAAGACAAAACAAGCTGTTATCAAATTTCAGACAGCTCAGAAGCTTCCAGCTAGCGGTGTGTTAAAGGGTGATTCTACCTTAAAGCTGATGGATGCATTGCGTGAGAAGTTAAAAAACAGCGATACTCAATTACAAAAAGCAGTTGAGGTATTAAAAGGCCGTATGAAATAAAAATGGTAACCCGATTCCAATTGGAGTCGGGTTAAACTTTATTATAGAAGGGAAACAAGTATGAATAAGGCAGAAGTATACATATTGTCAGGATTTTTAGGAAGTGGTAAGACAACATTATTAAAACGATTGTTAGAGGACGAGCGCAGCCGTGGGAGAAAAGTGGCTGTCTTAATGAATGAACTTGGTCAAGTTTCAATAGACTCAGATGCAGTAGAAGAAGATGTTTTGTTAAAAGAGTTATTAGGAGGCTGTGTTTGCTGTTCCATACAGGACGAACTTGAAGCACAGCTTCAAGGACTATTAATGAAGGAGCAGCCGGAGGTAATCTATATTGAGACAACGGGTGCGGCCCATCCAGTTGAGGTATTAGATTCCATCCTTTCCCCCTTGTTTGCCGATCAATTATGGATAAAAGGAATTATTACAACCGTTGATGGTACGAGGTGGAAGGATAGGAAAGCGTTAAGCCCCCAGCTGCAGCAATTGATCCTTGAACAGGTTAGGAATGCAGACTTTATTCTAATAAACAAAATAGATGAACTAAAAGAAGATGAGCAGGCTCAATTAATATTTGAAATGCATGGGTTAAACTCAAATGCGCAGTGTATACTAACCCACTACTCGAAAGTTCCAATTGAAAAGCTTAGAGAATTGTCTGTTACTTCTCAAAAGGAATCTAGCCATATCCACTTAAACTTATCGACGTTCGTTTATCAATTTCATAAACCAATTAGCGATACTGGCTTTGAAGAGTTTTTAAAAAATTTACCAGATACCATTTACAGGATTAAAGGATATATAAAGTTTCACTATTCGAAACAGCCATTTCTTTTCCAATATGCATATGGGATGCCAATTTACATGAAGGAATATATGAATATGCGGTTGAACTTGGTGTTTATCGGGGAAAACGTTGATTGGGGAATCATTAAAGAGCAACTTGCTGTACTTGAAAATGAGCCAGAGAAGATTAACTAGACTAAAAATGGGTGATGAATGAATGATTCATTCCACTTCAGGTAACTCTTTTAATGTAGCTAAAACCATTAAAGGAGGAGCATCAGTGAAGAAGACAGTATGTTTATTTTTAGTTGTTATACAAATCCTCCTAAATGGATATGGGGTAGAAGCCGCAAACGAGAAAAAAGACAACATAGAAATGCCGGACTGGAAAAAAGTGAATCAGTTATTACCCAAATACTCAAAGTTTATTGTTCAAGATTTGGAAACAGGAAAAAGGTTTAAGGTACAAAGACGTGCCGGAAGTCAGCATGCCGATGTCCAGCCGCTAACCGAAAAGGATACAAATATTATGAAAAAAATTTATGGGGGAAAATGGAGCTGGAAGCGCCGGGCTATTTATGTCATTCATAATAAGCAGAGAATTGCCGCATCTATGCATGGAATGCCTCATGGAGCGGGGGCATTAAAAAATAACTTTCCAGGCCATTTTTGTATTCACTTCTACGGTAGTACAACCCATCGCACCAATTCAATGGACTTGTCTCATATGCTTATGATCTATAAGGCAGCAGGCCATTTAAATCAATACCTGGCAAAAGCTGATCCCTATCAGGTTATTAACGCTTATGTTGCAGGCTTTAAACAGCAGGATTCTGCCATTGTCTCAAAAACTTCATTGCAAATAGTAAAATGGATCCCAATTCTCGACAAAGTTGAAAATGTTCGGATAATTAGACTAGAGCAGCTGCCACCTGAAGACCTTACTGAAGAAATAAGTTTAGACGTGCCTGCTGTGATCGATTGGCACCTTAAAGGCATAGGCAGGCAAACTTTTCAAGGAGAGATTCACTTAATTCGTTTTTCTCCAGGAGATGCATGGAAAGTGGATTCTAAGTCATTTCTAAAAGAAAATGACTTCTAATAAACAAAAACACCTTTAGGTCTGCTAAAGGTGTTTTTAAAATTTTCAACGCTGTTCTCCAAACTTGATGAAGGTCAATTCATCTTCAATTAAGCCGCAGGCACCGCATTGAACACGATATTCAGGTCCGTTATAAGGAAGATGAAATGGCTCAAGCTCATTCTTACTATATTCGTGAATAACATCTCCTGATTGAGGATCGAGCTTAACTGATTGAGAGACCTGTTGAATAATGTTAAAACGACTTCGGTTGGTTTTACAATTAGGGCATTTGTAGGGAGTTGACATAAGTTTCTCCTTTCATACTATTGTTAAACATTATTTTTTGCAAAAATATTGGTAAATATGTAACAATGCTAATGAAGGTCCAAAATCCATAAAGAACGAACTATGTTAGGGGAGAAATACTGTGAAAAAGCTAGTCCTGATGTTAATTGTCACCTTGTTTTTAGGTTTAGTCGTTTCCTGCAGCAAGCAAGAGAATCACACAGGTGATATGCCAAAAATGGTAGATGTAAATTTGTCCGTGAATCCTAATCCAGGAGAACCGAACAAACCTATTACATTTGAGGCAAAAGTTACGCAAGGAAAGGAAAAAATCAATGATGCGGAAGTGACCTTTGAGGTCTGGCGGTCTAAAGATACAAATCATGAGAAGATTGCTGTTAAACACTCAGAAGATGGGGTCTATCGGTTAGAAAAATCGTTCCAAAAAGAGGGGACTTATTATATTGTCTCACATGTAACTGCAAGGGATATGCATAATATGCCTAAGAAGGAGTTTACAGTTGGGTCACCGAGTGAGAAGGAAGATGCGGCAGCTGATCACTCAATGGACGGCATGAACATGGATGACCATAAAAATAATTAATCATTATTGATTATACAAAGGATAAGACAGCCATTTGGCTGTCTTTACTAGTAAAAAGAAGTTTAAGTTTGTGTGTGTTATTCTTCTTTTTTTGCCTTGATATTTACTGTTGCTTCCTTTCCTAATTTCTGTTTTACAATTTCATTTACTTTTTCAGAAATATCTCCTTCATATGTTGAACCAATGTTCAGCCTTCCTGATAACTCCTTTATACCTACTTGGCCAAAATTATTAGCATAATCTAAGTGTTCAATCACGATTTGATCAACCTGCAAATGGTTAATTTGAACCATTGGAGGATTGTCATTTTCTTTTTTTGCTGTAGGGATACTTATGGATTTTACCTCGTTGTTGACATCATTAATTTTTGATTCTAGTGATGAAAGCTTGTTTTCCAATTCCGATATTTTCTTCGTAAAAGTTTTATTTGAAGTGAACAAGCGAAAGAAGAATTGCATAAAAACCCTCTATTCAGAATTGGTTTATTCTCAAACCGAAACGGGATAGCTTCCTTTAATTAATCTTATTTGTAATTACCGGAAACATGCAAAAAAAATCAACGTTACAGAATTTCTGTCACGTCGATTTGTGAGTATTGCATATCAATATTTTTAGGAATTTTTATTTCTAGAACCCCGTCTTTATAATTTGCTGTGCCGCCTTTCTTTTTAACAATAGCCGGAAGAGTAATCGTATTAGAATCTTCTCGGTCAGGAATATGCTCAACAATAAGCTGATTGGAAGTATGGTAGATACGAAGCTGGTTCAACCATTCTTCGTTACGAATGGGTATTCTTACAAAAACATAATCATGTGTTTCAAAGGCGGTGGAATTTAATACATTGGCTGACCTTTGTTTTGTATCAGAAGTTTGGAAGTTGCGAAATAAATCTTGATGATTCATCATGTCGCCCATATTGTTGGGCATTATTTTTCCAATAAGTTCCTGAACGTAATTGTTAATTTCATCTGGTTTCATTTTTTGTAATGAATCTTTCATATCTTTTGTAAAAGGAAACATATTCCAAGGAAACATTCTCGTTCAACCTCTCTAAAAACTAAAATTGATTTGCAATTGGTGCGGAAGGGTTTGCAATTTGGTCTTGGTCACTAATATCTGTGTCACCAAAGCCATTTAAAGAAAAAGAACTCGAAGGAGATAAATCCCCTAAGGCAAAATTGGATCCTACCCATTTTTGGTTGGCGGTATGGCTATTCTGGACAGAGGGCCCTAATGAAATATTTGCATTGTTCGCTATGGAATTCGTCTTGATATTAAAAATGTTTATCTGAAAAGGCATTTTTTTCAGTCCTTTATCTCGAATTACTATAGACATTCGCTGGATTTGCGATATCACCCATATCATTCAGATCTGGATCAATAAAAACATTCTCCATGGCCGCAGTTGGCGGTGCAAAATCTCCATAGGATGAATTTTGACCTTGGGATTTAGAATTAGCTGTATGTGCATTATGAAGGGCTTCGCCGATGTTGACAGACCCGTTGTTAGAAACACTGTTGATTTTCAGGCTGAAGATATTAATTACAGTCTGCATCCTGTCACATCCTTTATTGTTGTTATCCGTATCATATGCAACTACTCGCCCATCCGTTATTAAAACTTCCTAACCCATAAAACGGGACAGGAGATAAAATTTGCATATATAAACATTTCTTTTTAACATATATATAAAGAGAGAATCTTTTTATAGAGAGGTAATGATTGTGAACAAGAAAACGGCATTGATTACAGGCGGAGCTTCTGGTATCGGCAAAAAAACGGCAGAACTGCTTGCGGAAAATGGGTATCAACTTGTGATCAACTATCGAAAAAGTGAATCAGACGCTGTTTTCTTAGCAAAGCAATTAAGTGATCATTACGGGACGAAAAATATTGCCATCCAAGGCGATGTTGCCAACAAAGAGGACTGTATACGAATTGTGAATGAGACTATTCTAGCTTATTCGGGTATAGATGTCTTAGTTCATAATGCTGGTCCATACATACATGAACGAAAAAAACTGACAGATTACTCTTTCGAGGAATGGGATTATTTAATCCAAGGTAATTTAACAGCCGTATTTTATTTGTCAAAATTGATAATACCTTTAATGAGGAAACAAAACTGGGGGAGAATTATTACGTTAGGGTTCGATCGGGTTGAAACTGCACCAGGCTGGATTTTTCGATCCGCCTTTGCTGCGGCTAAGACTGGTTTAGCATCCTTAACTAAAACCATGGCAATGGAAGAAAGGGAGCATGGAATAACCGCAAATATGATTTGCCCTGGAGATATCACAAATGAATGGAAGGAAAAAAACATTAAAGATTCCCTCTTATTAAGCAGTGAACGGCAATCGGTAGGAAGACCGGGAACGGGTGAAGATATTGCTCGTGTTATCCAATTTCTAATTGATGAGAAATCAGATTTTATTACTGGAAGCATTATACCAGTAACCGGCGGGTTTGATGTCCTCGGAAAGGCATTAAGAACGTAAAGAGTAAATAAGTTCTAAAACTTTTGAACAATTTGATTTTGTGAATGGATTTGGCAGCTTTTGTAGATAATAGAATTTATTCATCTATGAAAGGAGCAAAGAATAGAATGAGTTTTAACATGAACCGAATTAATCCAAATCAAACCCAGGTTTTTTTTCATGATGGCCGCTTTGAAACGTTAACAAATGAGGAATTAGACGAATTTTTGCTCCATATGGGGATTAGTGAATTGAATTATGATCAAAATGCATTTGAATCATGATTTTTATAAAAAATGAAAAGCAATCGGCTAGCCGATTGCTTTTTTAGGCTTCTAATAACTTAGAATCTGCTTCATCTGTTCCTATACGTAACAGATGGAAGGTATACAGGTCTTTTGGTATTTCATATAAGTCATAAACAACTTCATTTGCATTTAATTGTTCGTAAAGAGATGCTCGAGTTTCGTTTGCTTTTACAACATAAGGCAGTTTTTCAGCAGCTTTAATCGAGCGAATGTTCACTTTTCTAATTCGCATAAAAATAGTGTCAATCCCGGCTTCATAAAAGAGTTCGTTGAAAAATGCTTCTTTAGCAGGGCTATTATATCCTTTCCCATGATAGGGTTTGCCCAGCCAAGTCCCTAAGAAGCCAGCGTTATCCTGGATGTCAAACAAATTGATGGTACCGATTGGGTTGCCCCATTCATCAAGAATGGTTCGTGAAATTAATTCACCCCGTTCTTCTGCCTCGATTGTTTGTTTCGTCATAAATAAAAACTCTTCATATGAGTCAGCTTTCTGACGTACAAAAGGGAAGACATCTGGATGCGTCATTAATTCGTACAGTGTGTGACTGTCATGAAGATCACGTTTTTTCAACATGAAAATCCCTCCATTAGGGCATTCCGATCCCATGTGTAAAGAAGCGGTCCACCCTCGAAATTTTTTATAGAATTGCGTAAAAAATTTCGGGGTGGGAATCGAACCCACTAGAACCAGTAAACTGGTGGCGCACCATTTGCCTTCCCTATATCATTTTTTTGTTACCAGATTATGTTTATAAACCCCCATATCAAACAGGTCCAAAATCATTTTACTTAGAGTATAATACAAGAAAAATCGAAAAAAGGAAATAGGTTTTTTGCGGTTTTTCGCTAATATTTTTTACCAATTTTCTACACTTTTTTAGCCTTCTGAATAAACGATTTCACCGCCAATCATCGTCCATTTTGGCTTGGCTAAATAATGGAATGGATGATGGGTCCAGAGAACTAAATCTGCATCCTTACCTTCTTCAATACTGCCGACTTGATCGTCAATTTTTAGGTTTCTTGCCGGGAGAATGGTAATTCCTTCAATAGCTTTTTGTTCTGGTAACCCTTCACGGACGGCAAGGCTCGCGCAAATATTTAAGTATTGGATGGGTGTATAAGGGTGGTCTGTTGTAATGGATACCTCCAGACCGTGATTAGTCAAGATCTCATACGTTTTCCACGTTTTATTTTTTAATTCAACTTTAGATCTTCTGGTTAGTGTAGGTCCTACAGAAACCTTTAGATCATGTCCGGCTAATTCATTTGCTATCAAATGTCCTTCTGTACAATGTTCAATACGCAAATCAAGCTGGAATTCTTCCGCAAAACGCAGGGCAGTAATAATATCATCGGCACGGTGTGCATGGATTCTAACAGGTATTTCCCTTTTTAAAGCCCTTACAAGCGGTGCAATTCGAAGATCCTCAGGATTATCTGTATGGATAGCTTTGTAGAAAGCCTCCCTAAGCATTCCCATAATCCCCATTCGAGTAATGGAATCACTATTACCATGGCTGTGGATCCGCTTTGGATTTTCTCCTAGGGCAATTTTTAAGCCTGCGATATCCTTGACTATCATTTTCTTAATGTTTTTCCCAGTTGTTTTAATAACGGAAGTAGTACCACCAATAACGTTTGCACTGCCGGGCATCACATGAACGGTTGTAATTCCGCTTTTAATCGCATCGCTAAAAGCCTGATCTAATGGATATACGCCATCTATCGCTCGGATATGCGGTGTGAGGGCTTCAACTGTTTCATTGGCATCATTACCGGCCCAGCCAGTCCCTTCATCATATAAACCTAAGTGTGTATGAACATCAATAAAACCAGGAAATAAATAAGCGCCCGAACAGTCGATTATTTTTACTGTTAAATCTGACTTTAAATTCCTGCCGATTTTTTTAATCCTACCATTTTCGATAAGGAGATCAGTATACTTTGCCGGTTTAGAGGTAACCGGATAAATAGTCGCATTTTTCAAAAGTATTTTATCCATAGTAATACCTTTCTATATGTTGTTAATAGTATTTTATCTATTTTAGCAACATATGTGTCACAGGGAAAGTCAGCTAGTGATAATTTATTTTGTTGATTTATTTTAAAATCACGAAACCTTTATAGTGTCAAAGCGTAAATATTAGCGTAAAGAAAAATTATTTAATGGGGGAAATGAAATGGTAAAGAGTGAAGAAAGGTTATTAGCGGCAGGTTTGTATGTCCTGAGCTTGTTTTTTCCTATAATAGCACCACTGATTATTTGGTTATTAAAAAAAGAAGAGTCCACTTTTATCGATGTTCATGGGAAAGAATATTTTAACTTTTTTATTTCTTATTTTGTTTATTCCATTGTGGCAGGTATCTTGACCATTGTACTTATTGGTATTTTTCTATTATGGGCGTTAGGGATTGCAGCGCTTATTTTTAGCATTATCGCTGCAGTTAAAGCTTATGAAGGAAAAGAATATCGATTCCCATGGATATTTAGATTAATAAAATAATAATAGTCAGGAAAGAGAACCCGGCAAAGATTTGTCGGGTTTTTGGCTTATTATCACATAAGTGTTGTCTGGAATTAGTAAAAGTCTATTTGTTTGCATACAGTAGCCCATGTTCTATAATAAGAGATGTATTTTTAATTTTTGGCTGTGTTAATCTTACTGTTGATTTCCGTTCCAGGCGGCTGCGCTTTCCGCGGGCATGCAGGGGGCCTCCTCGGCGCATCTGCGCCTGCGGGGTCTCTTCGGCCCCGTACTCCCGCAGGAGTCTCCGCCGCCTTCCGCTCCAATCAACATGCTAATAATCAACTATAACCTTTATCACAGCCTTATTTTTTTTAAGGGGTGAGGCAATTTGTTAAACCAAACAGGATTAGTTTTAGAAGGCGGCGGGATGCGTGGGGTTTATACTGCTGGGATCCTCGAATATTTTTTAGAACAGGAATTATTTTTTCCTTACGTTATAGGGGTTTCTGCAGGAGCCTGTAATGCAGCGTCATATTTATCAAAACAAAAAGGCAGAAATAAGACGGTAACAGTTGAATATGCTAGTGATCCAAGATATATTTCGTGGAGAAATTATTTCAAAAACAGGCAGTTTTTTGGAATGGATTTTATTTTTGATGAAATCCCTAATCAACATGTACCTTACCATTATGATGTCTTTTATAACAGCCCAGTCGAGTTTGTGGTAGGCGCAACTGATTGCTTAACTGGGATGCCAGTGTACTTTAAAAAGCAGGATTATGAACAAGATTTACTAACCGTATTAAGGGCATCAAGCTCGCTTCCATTTATCGCTCCTGAAATTCGATACCAAGATAAAATTCTCCTAGACGGCGGGATTAGTGATCCTATTCCTATCAAAAAAGCGCAAAGTGATGGCTTTAAAAAAAATATTGTCATATTAACTAGAAATAAGGGTTATTCAAAGAAACCTTCAAAGTTTCACTTCCTGGTGGACAGGAAGTACCCGAATTACAAGGGGTTACGGCAATCATTACGGACAAGGTATCAAGTTTATAATGATACCCTGGATTATTTAGAAAAAGAAGAAGCAGCTGGTAATGTGCTGATTATTCGGCCATCTGAGCCATTAAAAGTGGGACGTATGGAAAGAAAACCACAAAGGTTAGAAGATTTATATCGCCAAGGCTACCGGGATGCAAAGGCATCAATGAATAAAATTAATTCTTATTTAGAAGGTTAGTGGAGAGTCTAGCAGGCTCTCCTTTTACTTTTTCAAAACTCCTATCATTTTTTTTCAGCCTATTAAATAAACTCTTAGTAGAGGAATTGATAAGGGGTTATCTGGATGAAAATAAATGAATATTACCGGGATACAGCTAATATGAACTTAAATGGTAGTATTGCCGCTCTGGTTCCGACAACAATTATCATAATTGGTAATCTTTCTGTTTTAAAGCAAAGGGAAATCATGCTATTTGTGCTTCCGTTTATGATTTATAGCCTGATTAGTTTTCAAATCTACCTATTTAGAATGAAACAATCTATTACGATTAAACGCAATATGGGCGCTTCTAGGGATATTTCCACTTCTATATTTAATGCCCGTCATCTTTTAATACTTTACAGGAACTCACAGTCCTCTAGATTGTTCATTTATTTTCCCAATGGTCATTTGGCTGGGCACATAAAAAAGTTTCGAGGAACTGGTATTGAGAGGTTAAAGCCGTCGAGAACTTATGCTTTATATAATATAGAAGACCAAGTACTGGGATATTTTAAGCTAAAAGGCAGGAAAGTGGTCAAGATTAATGTATTTGATAGAAATCGGATATATTTAGGAAGATTTGAAAGAAGGAATATCGGGTTTCGGAAAGCAAAAAAGGAGCTGTTTGACCGTAACGGAAGGTTCATAGGCGGGGTAGAAGGATCCTCATTCTTTATGGATGAACTCGTTTATGATCGTGGTCTTAAGAATGTGGGGCGGCTGCGAAGAGGGTGGATGCCGATTGAATGGAGTCCTTTATTTCCAGAGCCGAATACACCGGTACTGTCGCTTACAGAAGATTCTTCGCAAGAGGACAGGCTGCTTAGAATGTCGTTCTTAATTAATGAATACTTTATTGAGCGATAATACAAGACAGTTTCCTTCCATAATAATGTTTGATATGATGGATTTAAGCTATAATTATGGGGGTAAAAATTGTGCAAATTGATATAATTAAAGGTCATGGATCAGGAAATGATTTTCTCCTCATCGATGAAGTCTCAAATAACTATGCGTTTACCGAAGAAGATCGAGCGAACCTTGCTAAGATTTTGTGTAACCGAGACTCGGAGCTCGGAGCCGATGGAATTTTGTTTATCATGAAAAGTGAGCAAGCGGATGGAAGAATGCGAGTTTTTAATGCAGATGGTTCTGAAGCATCCATGTGTGGAAATGGCCTTCGTCTTGTAGCCAGATATATCTGTGAACTGAAAGGAATTAAGCAGGCAGTTATTGAAACAATGAAAGCAAATCTAAAGGTTAGAAAACAAGAGGACATATTTCCTCAAGTTCACACCTACCAGGTTGAGATCTCACCGGTCCTGTTTGAACTAAAGGCACTCCCATTAAACCTAAATAAACCTACTCTTTTTAACGAAAGAATTAAAGAGCTTTCAGATGAGTTAAGGTTTACCGCTCTGGCGGTACCCAACCCGCATTTGATCGCGATGGTAGAAACCGAGCAGCTAAAAAATGATCTCCAAAAACAACTTAGTGAAAAAGTGAATGGTCCCAATGATTTATTCCCGGATGGGGTAAATGTCAGCTTTGTAAAGGCGCTCGAAAGAGGCTCTATTTACGTCCGCACCTTTGAACGCGGAGTAGGATTTACAAATGCATGTGGTACAGCCATGTCAGCATCTTCATTGGTTACTTGCTTAACTGATTTAAATGACTATGAAAAGGTCATCAACGTATATAATAATGGTGGTAAAGTCCAATGTATCGTTCATAAAATGGAGGACACCTATACCATTGATCTAATTGGAAATGCTACCTATCTTTATAGTGGTTCCATTCAGTTATCACTTAATGAAAAAACTTTTTCCATTTCATCAAAAACAAACTTTGCAGAACAAGTGACCTATGAGAAGCTCCAAGCGGCTGCTCAGGAAAAAATAGAGCAATTCCTTTAAAAGGATAAGGTATACCACCTTATCCTTTTTTGCTGCTGTTTTTTAAAAACTCAAGGACCGGAGCAAAGGGCTGCAGTTGCTTTGTTTGAAAATAGTCCATAAAAGGGTCGCCTTGACTGCGGATTCGCTTTAGCGCATTTTCCATATTAAAGGGGAATAATTCAAGTTTGTCATTCACTTCCTCCCAGTAAAGAGGGGTGGCGACACCGGCATGTTCGTTTCCCCTCATCGAGTAGGGGCAGACAATTGTTTTACCTTCAGAATGCTGTACATAATCAACATACAACCTGTTATTCCGATTCTTTTTCATCCGTTCAATCGTGAAGGAATCGGCATCTTTAGAGATCAAATATTCCGCAATAAAACTGGTGAATAATCGTGTATCGTCATAGGTATAGACATTTTCCGGCAAAGGAAGGTAAATTTGCAAACCTTTATTGCCTGAGGTCTTTATAAAACCAATCAAATTTAATTGGTCAAGTACTTCTTTTATCAATAATGCGGCTTTGACCGCTAATTGAAAGGCATCTTTTGAGGGCGGGTCCAGATCAAAAACGATTTCGCTTGGTCCAATGCTATTTGTGGTTTGAAAAGGGATATGGAACTCAATTGCCAGTTGGTTCCCCAGCCATACAAGGGTTTTAAGGTTATTACACAAAATGTATTGAATGCCTTCTGCCTCTTTTGTCTGCACATATTCTGGTGCATAATCAGGACAATTCTTTTGATAAAAAGCCTCTCCAAACATTCCATGTGGATAACGAATAACCGTTAAGAGCCGGTCCTTTAAAAAGGGCAGCATAAATGGTGAAACTTCCCGCAAGTAAAGAATATAATCGGCCTTCTGAATGTTGAACTTTTCCCATAAGGGTTTATCAGGATGGGTTATTTCCAAATCTTGTGGCAGATTCTTTTGAGCGAACATAAAGCGGTCATAGGTACAGTCAGCTGGTTGTAAATCAAATCGAAAACGGTCAAAATGAGGTTCACGCAATTGGTTGTCATACAGTTCTAAATATTTAACCTCAAGGCAGATAGCCGGTTCAACATAAATAAATTGATTATCCTCATTAATCATGTTCTGTTTTATCGTTTGCTTTAAGGCATTCTTTTCTTCAGGTTTAAAACCAAATAGAACTTGGCCGATCGAATATACTTTTTTGTCTTGATAAACACTTATATAAAAATAGCCATTTGTTTTTTCATATGAGGTAACAAAGCAGCTGACATATTTCCAATTTTTATATTTTAACCATTGCAGTGTGCGTTTTCCTTCCTCCCAAAAACTATTTTTAAATTTAGCAATAATGCCTTCTCCATCATACAGGACCACGTTTTCCCATAATTCATTAAAATCATCATGAGCTTTTACGTATTGAAGTAATTGATCGTTATACGGATCAGCTTTTAGCTTAAAACCAGCCGCTTGGAATAATTCTTCTAACGCATCTTTTCTTTTATAAAAGGGTTCTGAATAGATCCCATTCCCTTTTACCAACAATAGATCAAAAACCATTAGACGGCAGGGGAAACGAGCTGCTTGCTCTGCAATTTTCTTTTCGGACTTTAGTCGTCCCCGAACCTGAATCGCGGAAAAATTAGCTTTATGTGTGTTTTCCAAATAAACAAGCTCACCATCTAATTGTAACGGTAAATAGGGTTTAAACAGGGCTTCATACTGCAAAAGGAACTTTTTGATTTCTGGAAATTGAGGCAATAAATTCTTTCCATTTCTGCTAATGAGTTCAATCCCCTTTTGATTCCAGGTTAACATGGCCCGAAAACCATCATATTTGACCTCGTACTGCCAATCTGGCCGTACGGGTAGATCAAAGGTTAAACTTGGCAGCATCGGCTTCATCGGTACAGTCCCTTCTTTTCGCTTATTTTGCTTCAATTTATTTCACTTCATCCTTTTCCAAATCTTTTAAGGAATGAAGATGTGACTTTACCACAAAATAAAAACAAAAAAAGAATGGAGAACTACCTATGCATACGATGTGGAAAGGCAGCATTAGTTTTGGACTTGTAAACATTCCCATCAAGCTCCATACCGCAACGGAAGACAAGGATATAAAGCTTCGCACCCTGCACAATAAATGTCATGCTCCTATAAAATATGAAAAAATCTGTACTGTCTGTGAAGAAGAAGTAAAACCTGAGGATATTGTAAAAGCTTACGAGTATACAAAAGGTAAGTTTGTCGTTCTTGATCAGGATGAGTTAGAAAAGCTGCGCAAAGAAAATGAAGAAAAAGCTGTAGAAATCATTGACTTCGTCAAAATTGAAGAAATTGACCCTATTTACTTTGATCGAACGTACTATATGTCCCCGAATGAGGGTGGCAGTAAGGCATACTCCTTACTGCGTAAGGCATTACAAGAGTCCAAAAAAGTAGGACTTGCTAAAATAATTATCCGTTCTAAGGAACAGCTCGCGGTTATTCGCGTATACGAAAATACATTGGTGATGGAAACAATTCATTATCCAGACGAGGTCCGTAAAGCTGGAGATGTTCCTAATGTTCCAGCAGAGAATAAAGTAACGGAGAGAGAATTAGAAACAGCGATCTTACTTATAGATCAGTTAACGACCAAGTTTGAGCCTGAAAAATACACGGATGACTATCGTACAGCATTATTAGAATTAATTGAGTCAAAACGGACAGGGCAGGAGACCGTAACAGCATCAACTAAAGAAGTGGCATCCAATGTTACAGACCTAATGGCAGCTTTACAAGCGTCCATTGATCGAACGAAACCAAATAAAACAACAACAACTGCTCTAAAGGCGGCTTCAAAACCTGAGTTAAAAACACCTAAAAAAGCAGCTGCAGCGCCTAGAAAAAAGGCCCCTTCCAAAGTAAAAAAAGAAGCCTAGCGACAGCTGACAGTTTAAATATAGGCTGTGTTAAAGGTTATTGTTGATTTCAGCATGTTCATTGGAGCGAAGCCGCCTGGAGCGGAAATCAACATTCAAGATTAACACTGCCTAAATAAAAAGAGAAGGACCAGGTTCATAGTACTTGGTCTTTCTTTAATACTGAATTAGCTTCTAAAATTGACTGGGAGTAAAAATTATGTTAAAATTTAAATATGTTTTAATGTTTCGGTATTATCTGATTTAAGTGGTCGTAGCTGCACGAAAGTGGGGAAAGCTCTTTTACCTAACGTGTAGGATACGTCTTTTTTATTTTGTAGAATGGTCAACAAAGGTAAAATGGTGATGCAAAAAGTGTAAAGCATCACTTTTTTATGTATTAGTATTACTAGAATAATAGATGGGAATTCGTTTTAAGCTAAAAACAGGCATAACTACCTATAAGGAGTGATCGTTTTGGCGTTTGGCAGAAAAAATGAAGAAGAAATTAAGTTAGAAGAAACAAAGATTTGGGAATGTACCTCTGAAACTTGTAAGTGCTGGGTTCGTGATAATTTTAAAAGCAGTGAAGTCCCACTTTGCCCAATTTGTAAGAGTGAAATGAGGCAATCAACGAAAGAACTGCAAGTGATTCATAACCATAGTAAAAATTTCATGTAGAAAACGGATAAAGCAGGGAGCATTTGCTCCCTGCTTTATTCGTTTTCTACAATGTTTTTACAGTAATTTAATACTAGCTCTTCTTCATCTTCCTCAAATTCAAAATCAAGTACCTTTTCGGTCACACGTTCAAAAAAGTGATAGCTGGTTATTTTATCTCCGCTTTCATCGTGTACAAAAATACACTTTAAACCGACACCTTTCTCAGAATACAATTCATCTTCCTCATCGACTTCGAGCTCTAGAAAAAACTCGTAACGGTCTCCAGATAGTAAACCAAACGGATCCTCTAATTTTTCCACTTCATGGCCTGTAATGTTCAACTCTATCATCCTTTTCTGTTTATTGACTCTCTTATTATACACATTTTCAGGAATAACCCAAAAAAGTGATATTGGTTACTGTAATATCAAGGATTTTGAATTTAATGTGAATAATTGCACAAAGTTAACCGAACTATACTAGATTACGGTAAGATTAATTTATAAGGGCTTACAATGAAGGATGTTGGTGTCACAATTCATACATGAGGAGAGAAGGCTATGACAACAACGAAAGATTCAATACATATACAATTATATCCATTTTTATTAGCCAGAAAAAATTTTTACCAAATTCTCCATACTTTATTCTTAGAACCAGCCAAGGACAACTTTTTATTTGATGAGGGGCTTGTGAGAAATTTTGACGAATTAAAAGAGGTCCATGAAGGTGGGAGAATTCTGGCTGACGCATTTGAACATTTAACTTCAAATGAGAAAGTGAACATTGAAAGAGAAGAATACTGGCGGTTATTTGTTGGTCCGGGTGTATTAGTGGCTCCGCCTTGGGAGTCGTATTATCGAAGCAAGGAACATCTTTTATTTGAAGAATGGACACTCCAAGTCAGAGAGCTATATCACCAATTTGGGCTGCAATCGATTCAAGAAAATAATGAGCCGGAAGATCATTTACTACTGGAATTTGAGTTTATGATTTTTCTAATCGAGTTAAGTCTGCAAGCTTTAGATATTGAAAAGATTCAGGAACTGATTTCAAAACAAATTGACTTACTCCAAGAGCACCTAACTATTTGGATACCAGAATTTTGTAAACGGGTTATGGATCATACCACTAGCCGCCTATACCTGGGCGCTGCTATGGTTCTTGAAGACTTTTTAAACTTTGATTTGACGTCTTTATTAGAAATAAAGGAGGCAGTAGAAAATGTCTGAAGACCACTTAAAGAACTTGTTGAAAAATAAAATGGAGAGACGAACCTTTTTAAAATGGTCAAGTGCAATTGGTATCCCGGTTATTGCCGGTGGAATAGGAACAAAGATGCTTGTCGAACGAAACAAAGAAACTAAACCAGTAAGTGCTAAAGAAGAAAGTTCAGAGACGATTATTTCAACTTGTAGTGTTACTAACTGCGGAGGACGTTGTATCATCAAAGCACATGTAAAAGATGGAGTTGTAGTCCGAGTTAGTACAGATACTCAAGAGGGTGGAGACCTCTCTCATCCTCCTCTAAGGGCGTGTATAAGAGGAAGAAACTATCGAAGCATGCTTTATCATCCTGACCGTCTTAAATACCCTATGAAACGAGTGGGTAAAAGAGGCGAAGGTAAATTTAAGAGGATTTCTTGGGATGAGGCGATTGAGTCTATTGCTGCACAAGTAAAAAGAATTGGAGATACATATGGCCCTGAATCTAGGTATGTTAACTATGCATCTGGTCAATGTTGGGGATTACATGGCGGCGTGAGTGCTGCCAAAAAACTTTTAGCCTTAACTGGTGGATATTTGAATTCCCGAAATGACTACAGTTCTGGTGCTGGTAATGTTGCCACTCCTTATACTTACGGAACAAATAACTCGGGAAGCAGCTTTGATTCTTTGCTTCATTCTAAATATATTATTTTATGGGGGCAAAACCCTTCTGAAATGATTTTCTCCACACCGTATCGTGAATATTTAATGCAAGCAAAGAAGAATGGGGCAAGAATAGTCGTAATTGACCCTAGGTATACCGATACCGCCATTGCTTTCGCTGATGAGTGGATACCCATTCTTCCAACAACAGATACTGCGATGATGGATGCCATGGGGTATGTAATTGTTAGTGAAAAACTTCACGATCAGGGTTTCCTTGATAAATACTGTCTTGGATTTGATGAGAATCACATGCCTGATGGTGTTTCGAAAGATGAATCACTAAAAAGCTATTTACTTGGGAAAAACGATGGCATCCCTAAAACTCCTGAATGGGCCGAAAGGATTTGTGGTGTACCCGCTAATAAAATTCGGGAAATAGCCCGTGCTTATGCTCAAACCAAACCTGCCGCACTAATTCAAGGCTGGGCTGCACAGCGACAAGCATTTGGAGAGCAATTCATGCGCGGCGGTGCACAATTGGCCTGTCTAACAGGAAATATTGGTAAACTGGGAGGCTGGGCAGCTGGGACTGGCTATTGGAGCCGCAGTAATATTGTTTATCCATTTTTTGACGAAAACCCAGTAAAAGCTTCCATTCCATGTTTTCTATGGACTACTGCGGTAGAAAAAGGGACAGAAATGACTGCTGCTGATGGGTTAGAAGGAACGGATAAATTAAATACCAATATAAAAATGATTTTTAATATGGCAGGTAATATGCTGATAAATCAGCATGCCGATATCAATAAAACACGTAAACTGATTGAGGATGAAAGTAAAGTAGAGTTTATTGTTGTCAGCGATCTCTTTATGACCCCAAGTGCAAAATATGCGGACATATTATTACCGGGAACAACCTTTTTTGAACGGTACGATATTGGTGTACCATGGTGTTTTGGAGATTATGTGGTCTTCGGGGATAAGACCATTGATCCACTTTATGAATGTCGAAATGAATATGATGTGTTTGCAGATATCGCTGAAAAGCTCGGACTAAAGGATCGGTTTACAGAAGGAAAGACCATTCTTGATCTCGTAAAGGAAAGCGTCAAGAGGACAAAACACGAGCTTGACCCAAATTTCCCAGCATTTGAGGAATTTCGTAAAAAAGGAGTATATCACTTTACATATAGTGAGCCATTAGTAGGTTTTAAAAAGCAAATCGATGACTTTGAAAAAAATCCATTCGAAACTCCTTCCGGAAAGATTGAGCTGTTTTCAAAGGCCTTGTGGGATATGAACCAACATGATGAAATACCTGCAATTGCTAAGTACATTTCTTCATGGGAAGGACCTGAAGACCCGCTTATTAAGAAGTATCCACTTCAACTGATAAGCTGGCATTATAAGCGGCGTTGCCACTCCACCTATGATAATCAAGAGTGGCTTGAGGAAGCAGCCAAGCAAGAGATGTGGTTAAATCCAAAGGATGCCGAAAAACGAGGGATTAAAAATGGGGATCGGGTACAGGTATTTAATGACCGCGGATCACTTGTGATTGATGTCAAAGTCACACCAAGGATTACTCCTGGAGTTGCTGGAATTCCTCAAGGTGCATGGTATACTCCTGATAAAAATGGACTTGATCAACGAGGCTCCGTAAATGTTCTGACATCACAAAGGCCGACGGCATTAGCAAAGGCTAATCCGCAGTTATCAAACCTGATTGAAGTTAAAAAACTATAGGAGTGAGGAATTTGAAACAGCTCGGATTTTATATTAATCAAAGCCTCTGCACCGGTTGTAAGGCATGTACAGTGGCTTGTAAAGATAAAAATAACCTTGAAGTTGGCATCAATTTCCGCAGGGTTTACTCATATGAAGAAGGAACCTTTATAAGACAGTCCAATAGTGGACTTATTCCAAATATAAAAGCATTTTATTTCTCCATTTCATGTAATCATTGTCAGAACGCTGCCTGTATCCCAAGCTGTCCGACCGGTGCGGTTGTAAAAAATAAACAAAACGGTGTCGTAACCATTGATCAGGATGTATGCCAAGGGGCGCAATTATGTATTAAGGCCTGTCCATACGGATCTCCTCAATACAATAAAAAGGTGTTTAAATCAAATAAATGTGATTTTTGTATGGATCTACAAGAAAAAGGCGATGATCCAGTGTGTGTGGCTGCTTGTCCAATGCGGGCAATTGAATTCGGGCCAATTGAAGAGCTTCGAAAAAAGTATGACAGCGTCAATCAAATTAAAGGGATGCCGAGTGGCGCCATTACACATCCAAACCTTGTCATTACACCGCATAAGGATGCAAAGCTGTCTGGCAGTTAACAAAAAAAACAGCAGGTGATAATATGTCGCTCCTTGTTAATTGGCTTGAAAGTATGCATGTAGATGCCCAAATAACCAAAAAATGTTCTAGGAAGAAACACCTTCTCTCCACTTGTACGGCTTGTATTGATGCCTGTCAATTTGGGGCGCTAGCCATGACTCATACTTCAATTAGGATAGATACAGAGAAATGTAATTCATGCGGAGAGTGTATGATTGCCTGTCCGCTTTCCGCTATAGAAGGTGTTGTTGCATCAAGGGAATATGAACAGGACACCTTGCTCTATAATGAGTCCTATATTCCAAAGATAAAAGAATTGCTTATCTACAAACAGAGAGGGGTAAACAAAATTAAGGCAGATAGCATCCCTCTTAACCGAAATTGGATGGAGGTTATTAATGAGGCCAATAAAATCCTGCAGATGCTGGAAGAAAGCCCCATCCAAATAAGGGAGATACGTAAAGATGAGGGATTGTCTAGGAGAGCCTTTTTATCTTCTTTACAAGCAGAGAGCAGACAGTTAGCAAAATCTTTGGCACCTGCGGCTTGGAAGTTAGAAGCAAACGAATGGAAAATAACTCGTTATTATTGTGACTATCAATTCTATCAGGTGGAAATCAATCTTCACCAATGTACACTTTGTCAACAGTGCTTTTCCTTCTGTACTCAAAAGGTATTTACTTTAGAGGATCATTTAATACGGGTTGATAATGAAAAGTGTGTAAACTGTTGTGATTGTATGGATATCTGCCCGGAAGGTGCCTTAGAAATTAAACAAAAAATTACAAAAAAACAACACAAAAACTACCCGCTTATGATGCATGAATGTACAAATTGCGGGAAATTATTCTACACATTCCAACTAAAAGCAGACAACTGCCCTATTTGTCACGATCGAGATCCAGAATGGTTAAGTCCTTAATATTCTATAAAAAAGAGGTTCCCTTTAA
>NZ_JBALNF010000002.1:38481-52619 GCF_036962465.1 Neobacillus vireti | reverse complement strand
TTAAAGGGAACCTCTTTTTACTATGTAAGAGTAAAATAAAACACTTATTAAGAGTGTTTGGACTGTAGGTATGGAGGAGAAGATGAGATTCGAACTCACGCAACGGTTACCCGTCCTAACGCATTTCGAGTGCGCCCCCTTATAACCGCTTGGGTACTTCTCCGTTTGGAGCGGGTGAGGGGAATCGAACCCCCGCCGTCAGCTTGGGAAGCTGAAATTCTACCATTAAACCACACCCGCAGTTTAAAGAACACATATATTATATCATGGGTGCTATATTTTTTGTCCAGCATTTTGCTTGAAAAGCAAAAAGTGCTGAGGTTTTTCCCAGCACTTTTCTAGGCTTCGGCTTTTGGTTTTATAGCAAAGACTGTTACCACTGCGGCAATGATACTAAGACCGCTTAAAACAATAAAAATCCAGTGGTTAGCGTATTCCATGAGCACCGCAATTAGTGGGGGACCTGCTGCAACCCCAATAAAGCGCATTGAACTGTAGATAGAGGAAATGGTTCCGCGTTCTTCTTTCTCGATTCCTTCAGTAATTAACGCATCTAAACAAGGTAGGCTTAACCCAATCCCTATTCCAGTAATCAAAAACATCGTGATCATATACCAAAGCTTAATCGAAAACCATAGTGCACCAATTGAGATAGCTGCGACGATAATACTGATCAAGGTTATCCATTTCATTAAAACTTTATTTTTCTTAATAATCTTTCCGCTGATAAAAGATGCTAAACAAAGTGCACCAAGTGGTAGTGATAAAAAGAATCCTTTTTTGAGATCCTTAATCCCATACTCTTTTTCAAAGGTTTCAGACAGGTAAAACAAAATTCCAAACAGGACAAGCATAAGAATACCGCCAATAAAAAAGATGGCATACAGCCAACGTCCTTTTTCAGTAAAGGTTTTTTTAATATTTGTGAAAAATTGTTTGAAAGGAATGGGTTCTTCATTACTTTTAGGGCATTTAACAAGAAAAATCATTAAGATTACCGAAATGGCACAAAATACTGGGATTGAAAAAAATGGTAAAAACCAGATAAATCCGGCAAGAAAGGCTCCCAGTATAGGGCTTAAAACTTTTCCCAACGTATTAGACGTTTCAATCAGTCCTAAACAGCTGCTAACATCATCTTCACTTTTAAACATGTCACCTACTAATGGGAGTACAATGGGCATGGCCCCTGCCGCCCCTACTCCCTGAAGGGCACGGCCGACTAAAATGAGCCAATAGGCATCTGTTAACTTCCATGCAGCCCACCAGGAAATTAGCCCGCCAATGGCCGCTATAAGCAGACTGGGGATAATCACTTTTTTTCTTCCGATATGGTCGGATATATACCCGGCAACCGGAATTAGAAAAATGGCAACAATCGAATAAACAGTAATAATCATACTGGTTTGAAAGGATGTGATGGATAATTCTTTTTCCATAGAAGGTAGTACAGGAATCAACATTGAATTTCCTAAAGTCATCACTAAAGGAATAGAAGACAGCGAGACGATCGCCCACTTTTGTTTAGCTATTTCACTTTGCTTTTTTTGGCCTGCTGCCGATTGTTTTTTCTTTGCTGCCTTTTTGTTTTGGCTTATTCGTTCAATATGTTCCATGAATCTTCTATCCCGCCTTCATTTATGCTCTTCGCATTCCACTTTAAAGAGACGTGTTTGCTTGCTAAAGTTAATATTGGCTAATTCAATTGAAAATAACAAAGTTTAACGCATCCTTTAAATGGAAGTAGGTAAATAAAGACAGTAAGAATGAAATAAAAAAACGAGAAATGTAAATTTCAAATTTTTAAAAAAATAATCCCTTGACATATTTTGTGAAGTTGGATAGGATAATAATCAATAAAACAAATCATATAGGTGTAGACGAAGAGTAGTAACTTTTACGGATTCTTGAAGAGAGCTGATGGTTGGTGCGAATCAGTGTAGACGTTTAAGTGAATGGACTTCCGAGCCTCCAAACTGAACCCTGTTAGGCAGTAGGCTTTGGCGAAGATCTCATCGTTACAAGAGACAGATATTCAAGCTTTTTTGCTTCGATATCGGTTAAGTGAGCTAATTTTAGCTAATGAAGGTGGCACCACGGGTCTTCCGTCCTTTTTGGATGGAGGGCCCTTTTGTATTTATATATAAAATAATTAACTCGTTGAGCAAGAGTAGTACACAAAAATTAATTCTTTCCAGAGAGTCGGGGGAGGTGTGAGCCCGATATGAATAAATTTGTGGAATGGACTTGTGAGAGGTGTCTTGAACATTAGTAGGGATGCCCGGATTCCCCCGTTAAAAGGATAGGATATCGGACAGAATCTGTTCTGTATCTGAATGAGGGAGCAGATTTTTATCTGTTCCAAAGGGAGGTGGCACCACGGTCTTAGAATCGTCCTCTATATGCGCAATCTATTTGCGCGTATAGAGGACGATTTTTTTTATTTTCGAAAAGGGGTTGTGACATGAAGACAATAAATCGATGTTTAATACAGGAAATCAAAGGAGATACATTAACGCCCATATCGATCTTACAAAAGATAAGCGGAACAAAGAAATTCTTATTGGAAAGCTCTCATAAATACAATGACTCGGGGAGGTACTCATTTATTGGTACAGACCCAGCCTTTGAACTCATTTCTAGAGGGAAAAGGAACGAAATTATCTATCGCGACGGGACAAAGCAGGTAGTGAAGGGAAATCCTTTAGAGATATTAAAGAAGCTTTTACCAGAAGGGATATTTGAAGAATATGATTTCCCTTTTATAGGAGGCTCAGTGGGATATGTTGGTTACGACATCATTAGAGAGTTTGAAGTAATTGGAGAGGAATATCCTAATGGCTTGGAAATGCCTGATGTGCATCTTATGTTTTTTGAAGAAGTGATTGTTTTTGATCATCTGCAAGAAAAAGTAAAAATTTGTGGTCTTCCATTATCAGAAAGTAGTAGCACAGCGATAATTGAAAAACGAATAAAGCAAAGGATTGAAGAATTAAAAAAGCCAAATTATTATTACGAAGAGGAACCTTATACTTTTAGCGGTTTTGAATCAGATACAACAAAAGCAGCGTTTATTAAAAATGTTGAAACTGCAAAAGAGCATATCCTTGCAGGCGATATTTTTCAAGTAGTCCTCTCAAGACGTATGAAATCATCATTTCAAGGTACGCCCTTATCACTTTATCGGAAGCATCGAAGCACCAATCCAACACCATATATGTTTTATATCGACTTTGAGGGATATACCGTGATTGGCTCTTCTCCAGAAAGCTTAATTAAAACACGTGGAAACACAGTCATCTCAAATCCGATTGCCGGAACAAAGCGCAGAGGAGCAACAGCTGAAGAGGATGAGCGGATTGGGAAGGAATTAATAAACGATGAAAAAGAGCTGGCAGAACATCGAATGCTTGTGGACCTTGGAAGAAACGATTTAGGCAAAGTTTGTGAATTTGGAACGGTTCAAATAGAGAAGTATTTGTCGGTAGAAAAATTCCGCCATGTTATCCACTTAGTATCAGAGGTCAGCGGAAAGCTCCATCCGGAAAAAACAGCATTAGATGCCTTGGCGGCCTGTCTGCCAGCAGGGACGGTTTCTGGTGCCCCAAAAGTTAGGGCAATGGAAATTATAAATACGTTAGAAAAATCAAAGCGCGGTCTTTATTCCGGGGCAGTTGGCTATGTGTCAGTAAACGGAAATATGGATTTCGCCTTGGCGATTCGTACCATGATCATTAAAGATGGTGAAGCAATTATCCAAGCAGGTGCAGGTGTTGTTCACGATTCAAACCCAGAGTCTGAATATGAGGAAACATTAAACAAGTTGAGATCCTTTTTGGAGGGTGAAAAATGATTTTATTAATTGATAATTTTGATTCGTTTACCTTTAATCTTTATCAATATCTAGGGGAACTGGGTGAGGAGGTTGTCGTTTATCGGAATAACCAGTTAAGTATGGAACAAATTCTAAAATTGAACCCAAAAGCAATTATTTTATCCCCTGGGCCTGGCAGGCCTGAGGATGCGGGTATTTGTATAGAATTAATTCAAACTTTCCATAAGACCATTCCTTTACTAGGTATATGTCTTGGCCATCAAGCAATTGGCGCAGCCTTTGGCAGTGAAGTGCGGAGGGCGCATGACATTAAGCATGGAAAGACTTCGTTCATCACCCATCAAGGTATTGAATTATTTGCGAACCTTGAATCTCCACTTGAGGTAATGCGTTATCATTCGTTGTCATTAGAAGAAAGTAATCTTCCAGCAGAGTTGGAGTGCATTGCTAATTCCAATGACGATCATGAAATTATGGCAATAAAGCATAAGAAATATCCTGTTTATGGACTGCAATTTCATCCGGAATCAATTGGAACTCCGGATGGAAAGCAAATGTTAAAAAACTTTTTAATCGAAATAGAAGGGATGAGGGAAAATGAAAAACTATCTACTCCAGTTAGCTGAGCAGCGATCCTTTTCTGAAGAGCAAATGCTAGAAGCAGTTGATTTTATCTTAGGAGAGGAAGTTTCTGAATCTGAAATTGCCGCCTTTTTAATGGGGTTAAAGTCTAAAGGTGAAACAGTTGACGAAATCGCTGGAATTGTTCGGGCTTTGAAGGGTAATACCCTTCGATTTAACCGGAAATTTCCGAATGTTCTGGATAACTGTGGGACTGGCGGCGATGGTTCATCAAGCTTTAATGTTAGTACAACTTCCGCCTTTGTTATAGCTGGTGCAGGAATTCCAGTGGCAAAGCACGGCAATAGAAGCATCTCAAGTAAAACAGGAAGTGCAGATGTCCTTGAGTATCTGGGAGTTAATCTAAATTTACCCTCTGAAAAAACGGAAGAAATCCTTCATGAAATCGGAATCGCTTTTTTATTCGCTCCACATGTTCATCCAAAATTAAAGAAAGTGATGACAGTACGCAAGGAATTGAAAATTCCAACGGTCTTTAATTATATTGGACCATTAACAAATCCGATTGAACTCGATTATCAATTGTTAGGCGTTAATCGCAGGGATTTATTAAATGTATTTGCTCAAGTACTCAAAAGATTAGGCCGTAAAAGAGCGGTTGTCATAAATGGTGCTGGATTTATGGATGAAGCTTCTCTTCAGGGAGAAAATCATTATACCCTTTTGGAGGATGGAAAAATTACTAGTCATATATTTGCACCTGAAGACGTTAATCTCCCGCAATACGATAACAGCCAAATAAAAGGCGGGGATTCAAAAGAAAATGGGGAAATCTTATTAAAAGTACTAAAAGGGGAACAAGGAGCCCCTCGTGATACAGTATTATTAAATGCTGGAATCGGTATTTATACAGCTGGAAAAGCCAGTTCCATTATTGAAGGTATTAACGTGGCCAAGGAAATAATCGATTCAGGTGCGGCATATGCAAAACTGACAACTCTTATTGAAAAATCTAAACTAGGCCAGAAAGAGGCGATTTAAGTGGAAACCATTCTTGACCGGATCATTGAACAAAAGAAAAAGGAGGTCCAGCTGCTTCAAGGAAGGACGGAAATCAATAATGAAACAGCTTATCCAAAAAGATCAATTCTAGAAAAGCTGAATTCTGCCAAGGAACTATCAATCATTTCCGAATATAAACGTGCCTCACCGTCAAAGGGGTTAATTAATAATGGAGTAGAACCTGGAGCACAGGCTGCAATTTATGAAAAAGCTGGAGCTTCCGCCATTTCTGTTTTAACTGATTCTACTTTTTTTAAGGGGTCATTCTTCGATTTGAAGGAGGTTCGTGAAGCAGTTAATCTTCCGATTCTATGTAAAGATTTTATTATTAGTCCGTTGCAAATTGATGTAGCAGCTGCCCATGGTGCAAATATCATTTTGTTAATTGTTGCCGCATTAGATGAGTGTAGTTTACTTGAACTTTATCACTACGCAACAGCAAAGGGCTTAGAGGTATTGATAGAAGTTCATAATGAATCTGAATTAGAAAAAGCTCTTAAAACAGGAACAAAGTTGATTGGTGTCAATAATCGTGATTTGAAGACATTTACAGTATCACTCGAAGTAACCGAACAATTAGCCTACATTGTAAAAAAATCTGGAGCTTATTTAATAAGTGAAAGTGGAATCCATACGAAGCAAGATGCTGTCAGAGTTCGAAACGCAGGTGCGAATGGAATTTTAGTAGGTGAGGCCTTAATGGTCAGTCAGGATATAGAGAAATCATTTGCAAATCTTCGCGTCCCATTGCAGGAGGGTGTTAATAGATGACCGCCAAAGTGAAAATCTGCGGACTAACGGACAGCCATACAGCAATTAAAGCTGCTGAGTACGGTGCTGATGCTATTGGACTTGTTTTTGCAGAGAGTAAACGACAAGTATCGCTCGCTGCAGCGAAAGAGATTGTTTCTAGTTTGCCAGCTCATGTTATGAAGATTGGTGTTTTCGTTAATGAAACGAAGGAGGAGATTGAAAGGATTGCGTCTTTAGTAGGGTTAACCCATATTCAACTTCATGGTGAGGAGTCTGCTGCCTTTTCTCAATCGCTTCCATTATCCGTTGTAAAAGCGATCAGCTTTGAAAATAATGACGCTTTAGAGGGGATTGTTCAATTCCCAGCCAATTATATTTTGCTCGATGGACCAAAAGGAAAATATCGGGGCGGAAATGGAACATCGTTTGATTGGAGGCAAGTTAACACTTTAAGTTTGAAAGGAAAAAAAGTCATTCTTGCCGGGGGATTGCATCTTGAAAATGTCACAGAGGCCATACAGATTATTAACCCTTATATGGTCGATGTGAGCTCTGGGGTTGAAACAAATGGAGTAAAAGATCTTGGGAAAATTAAAGCATTTATTGAAAAGGTGAAAACTTTACCAATTGGAGGAAAACTAAATGAGCACCTATACATTACCGAATGAAAAAGGCCATTTCGGAATATTTGGCGGAAGATTTGTACCAGAGACTTTAATGAAGGCAGTTAATGAATTAAATGATGCCTATGCAGAGGCAAAAAAGGATTCTGCTTTTCAAGCTGAGATTGCTAGATTAGCAAGTGAGTATGTTGGTAGAGAAACACCACTATATTTTGCAGAAAACTTATCTAAACATGCAGGTGGGGCAAATATTTACCTAAAAAGAGAAGACTTAAATCATACAGGCGCCCATAAGATTAATAACGCGATTGGCCAGGCATTGCTAGCTGTTCGTATGGGAAAAAGAAGAATTGTTGCTGAAACAGGAGCAGGTCAGCATGGTGTGGCAACAGCAACCGTATGTGCATTATTAAACCTCGAATGTATCGTTTTTATGGGTGAAGAAGACATCAAACGTCAAGCTTTAAACGTCTTTCGAATGGAATTGCTAGGCGCAAAGGTTGTTGGCGTATCCTCAGGCAGTGCTACTCTAAAGGATGCTGTTAACGAAGCCTTAAGATACTGGGTGACTAATGTGGATGATACACACTACTTACTAGGTTCAGCTATGGGGCCTCATCCATTCCCAATGATGGTGAGAGATTTTCAGAGTGTGATTGGCAAGGAGACGAGAGAACAATTTCTTGACCGCAATGGTTGCCTGCCTGAAGCTGTTGTTGCTTGTATCGGAGGCGGTAGTAATGCAATTGGAATGTTTTATCCATTTATTGACGATAAGGAAGTCAGGTTATATGGGGTCGAAGCCGCAGGGCAGGGAGTGGAAACGGAGTTTCATGCTGCGTCCTTAACAAAAGGGAAACCAGGTGTCCTTCATGGGTCATTAATGTATCTATTGCAGAATGAAGATGGCCAAATCCAAGAGGCACATTCCATTTCAGCAGGGCTTGATTATCCTGGAGTGGGGCCCGAACACAGTTATCTAAAAGACAGCGGCCGGGCCAATTATGTTTCGATTACCGATCAAGAGGCACTGGATGCCTTTCAACTCTTATCAAAGCTGGAAGGAATTATTCCTGCGCTTGAAAGTTCTCATGCAGTTGCCTACGCTATCAAGCTTGCAGCTGAAATGAAGGACAATCAAAATATTGTCGTTTGTTTATCTGGTCGTGGGGATAAAGATGTAGATGCAGTAAAAGCAAGACTTGAGGGGAGGAACTAACATGAATCGAATTGAAAAAGCATTTGCAGCATTAAAAGAAAACGATAAAAAAGCCTTTGTTCCCTATATAATGGCAGGTGACGGGGGTTTAGGAACGCTCGGTGAAAGACTTACAATACTTGAAAAATTCGGTGCAACTGCCGTCGAAGTTGGAGTTCCCTTTTCTGATCCTGTAGCAGATGGCCCAACGATCCAAAGAGCCGGCCTTAGAGCTCTGGCTAATGGGACCACCCTAAAAGGAATTGTTCTGGAAATCGAAAAAGCTAGAAAAAAAGTATCCATCCCCATTATTCTTATGACTTATTTAAATCCAATTTATTCATACGGTATAGCTGAGTTTGTCCGCGACATCCGGAATGCCGGAGTGGATGGCTGCATTATTCCTGACCTGCCGATGGAAGAGGAAGAAATGATAGCACCGGAACTTGAAAAAGCAGAAGTGGAACTAATCCGTTTAGTAACCATGACAACTCCCCCCGAAAGAATCAAAACGATTTCAAGTAAAGGAAGAGGATTTTTATATACGGTTACGGTGAAAGGAATTACTGGGGTTAGAAATGAGTACGATGCTGCACTTACTAGCTTTATAAAATCAGTTAAAGAAGTGAGTGATATCCCTGTTATGGCAGGGTTTGGTATTTCAAGCAAAGAGCAAATTCAACAAATATCAAAATACTGCGACGGAGTGATCGTCGGCAGTAGAATTGTTGAGCTATTTGAACAAGGCCGACTGAGCGAGATGGAAGATTTAATGTCTGTTATTAAACTGAAATCAAACGTATTATAGGCGAAAGGTCTACTTCTGTCTTCAGAGTAGGCCTTTTTATCAATTAGTTTACCAATATAGTGTTAAATCCTGTATGATTTTTGTATTTCTTGATAGCTGAGGTTAACTTCTTTATAATAAGTATATAATCATAAATAAGAAAGATTCTTTTTATGATGGATAAATTATTTTGAAACTTCCAGTAGTGGAAGTTTTTGTTTGTTTTTTATATCTGTTATCCATAAGATAATATTTGCTAGGGGCGTAATATATATGAAGGAAATAAATGTTGAAGAATTATTAACCCTAAAGGAACCAGTCATTATTGATATTCGTTCACAAATTGAGTTTGCAGACGGGGCAATTCCTGGGGCCATCAACATTCCATTATTCACGGATGAAGAACGTCAAGTCATAGGGACAATTTATAAACATGAAGGACAAGCGGCTGCAAAGTGGCAAGCGATGGAATTTGTTTCTCCTAAGCTTCCTGCTCTGTTAAAGACAATTAAGTCTTATCAAACGGATGGGGAGTTAATTATCCATTGCTGGCGTGGGGGAATGCGCAGTAAAGCCGTTGTAACCTTCTTAGAGTTTGCTGGCATTTATGCATGGCGCTTAGATGGGGGATATAAAGCCTATCGGCATCATATCCTTGAACAAATACCATCCATGATACCAGAAAAAACGGTTGTTATTCATGGGATGACAGGTGTTGGAAAAACAGAGGTTTTGAAAATTTTAAAGAAAAAGGGGTATCCTGTTCTTGATTTAGAAGAAATGGCAGGACACCGCGGCTCTATCTTTGGCACCATTGGTCTTGGAGAAGGTCATAATCAAAAGACATTTGATTCTCTCTTATTTAAAGGTCTTACAGAAATCCAAGGGGCAGACTATTTTCTTGTAGAGGCAGAAAGTAAAAGAATAGGTAAAGCCGTTCAGCCTGAAAAGTTAATGGACGTAAAATTTAAAGGTTTAAATATTTATATTCATTCGCCACTTGAACAAAGGGTAAAACAACTTGTTTCTGAGTATGTACTGCCTTATGAACAGGAACCATGGTATGACGAAAAAATATCGTTAGGAATTGAAAAGGTCTTAAGAAGAGTGAAGGATATAGACATTCGGAACAAATTAATCGAAACCCTTCATGAAAAAAATTATCGAGACATGATTTCAATCTTACTTAATCACTATTATGACCCACGGTACGATCATGCAAGACAAGACTATATTGGAGAGTTTATTGATATATTTGCTGAAGATCCAATCGATGCAGCAGATAAAATCACTGCCAAACTTAAAGAGTTATCCATTCCTCCGATGTTAGAAACCAATAGCCGCACCTAATTAACACAAATAATCAAGCACACGCCTTTTAAAGGTGTGTGCTTGATTGTTTTCTAAGGAGATTCTAATCTTCTTCTCATGGCAGTTTCCAGAAGAACAGATAAGATGTTACTACCTTCTAAAATTTATCTCCAATTATCATCAAATAGCAGGTACTGAAAAACAGTTCAAAAAGGAGGAATACAACATGTTTTGGTTTCGGTTAATCATTGTTGGCTTCTTTTCGTTCACCGCCATTTCTCTCGTTTCGTACCAATCAATTGAGATTATTCATGCAGTATTTGATTTTATTCGAGATAAACATCAGTTAAAATAATAGAAAAACGTAATGTGAGAGTGGGAGTATGTCCAAATTACTAATTATTGAAGATGAAAAGAGCTTGGCGCGTTTTATAGAGTTAGAAATGCAGCATGAGGGCTACGAAACTACCGTTGCAGCAGACGGACGTAATGGGTTGCAATTAGCTCTTACTGAGAGTTGGGATGCCATTTTGCTTGATTTACTGCTTCCTGAATTAAATGGCATGGAGGTATGCCGAAGAATTAGGCAATCTAATAAGACGATTCCTATTATTATGATTACAGCCCGTGATAGTGTCCTTGACCGGGTTTCTGGTCTAGACAGCGGGGCAGATGACTATATTATTAAACCATTTGCGATTGAAGAGTTATTAGCAAGATTGAGGTCGTTATTTAGAAGGGTTGATGCTTTGCAATCTACTGAGTTTAAGACCCTTGTATTTAGGGACCTTGTTGTTGAGCTAGAATCCTGTGTGGTTAAAAAAGGAGAATTGGTTATTAGTCTTACAAAGAGGGAATACGATTTATTAATTACCTTTATGAGTAATATTAACATTGTATTAACGAGGGAAGTACTCCTTAATAAGGTTTGGGGATACAGTACAGGCGTTGAAACAAATGTGGTGGATGTATATGTTCGATATTTACGAAATAAAATAGAGGATCAAAATGATGATGGACATTATATTCATACTGTACGCGGTATAGGATATGTTATGCGATGATACAGAAGATTAGCAGTCAATTTAATCGACTTCGCTGGCAAACTAAATTAGTTTTAAGCTGTTCCACTGCTATATTTCTGACTTTTTTTCTATTTAGTTTCTTAGAATATCATACCGTTTCAAAATGGATGATGAACCGTGAAGAAATTGCAATCAATCGAACTATGAGTGATATCACAACCTTTTATAATGCAAAATCAAACAAACCTAATCGCAGAGATATGAAGAAAAGTGCGGTATTTTTGAGAAAAATGAATGATAAAGATCAATTAATTAGAGTATATGACGAAGATGCTCATGTTCTTGTTTCGGATAAGAATGGTACCTTCCCCGTTTTAGAGGCTGCACCAACTAAGGAAAAGGTTACCCAAGAGATTTCAATTGAAGGAAATGAGGCATTTGTTGCCAGAGCCCCTTTAAAGGGAAATGATTTTACAGGGACGATAGAAATTGTTCGTCATTTAAATACCTACCGAAGAATGATGGGGAATCTCTTTTGGGTAATGACCGTATTTGGGATTGCGGCCATTATCTTTAGTGCTATCAGTGGTTTTTTACTTGCAAAGCAACTTTTAAAACCTGTAAGGGATTTAGCTAAAGCAATGAAACAAATTAAGGAAACTGGCTTCCAAGATAGAATGATTGGGTATAAACAAAAAGATGAATTAACAGCCCTGACTAATGTTTTTAACGAAATGATGGATGAAATTGAAAAATCGTTTTTACTTCAAAAGCAATTCGTTGAAGATGCCTCTCATGAACTCAGGACACCAGTGTCGATATTAGAGGGACATCTTTCTTTATTGAACAGATGGGGGAAAAAGGATCCTGCAATCCTAGATGAATCACTGGATGCTTCCCTGCAAGAAGTAACAAGATTAAAAAAATTAATTAACGACTTGTTACATATTACAAGAGCAGAACATCCTAGATTAAAAAATGAGGAAAAAACGGATATTTCAGAAACTCTTCATCAATTGGTGAAGAATTTGGAGATTATCCATCCGGATTACAATATTTTTTTAGAAGTGAATCCGATGTTACCAAAGGTTCCCATTTCGAAGCAGCATATGGAACAGATCATGATTATTTTATTAAATAATGCCATTCAATACTCGAACAATAATAAAACTATTTGGATTACTGCCATGCAAGAAGGCGGAAAAATGATCCTCTCCGTAGTTGACAATGGAATTGGTATATCGACTGAACATTTAGCGAACGTATTTAATCGATTTTATCGAGTGGATCAAGCTCGAAGCAGAGAAAACGGCGGTACAGGATTAGGTCTGTCAATTGCCCAGCGATTAATAAAAAAATATAATGGGGTAATTTCAATTGAAAGTCAGGAAGGGGTTGGAACAAAGGTAACGATTGTTCTGCCATATTTGCTATAAAAATTCTAATTACATGAACAGAGAGATAAAAACCGCTGAATTTGTTCAGCGGTTTATTTTCTTGGTTCTATCCTGGGGCTAGGTTTTCAGCAGTCTTAGACCCCTACGCTTTATTTCATCTTTTAAAAGTTTAATCCATTCCTTTTCCCCAGATTTCAATGCATCCCGATATGAAACAATCAACTGCTCATTACTCATAATTTTCAATTTAAGAATGCCTCCTCCAAAAATGGATTCTTTATTCAGTTTTTACTATTGTAATAGGTTAACGGAGATTTGAGAACTCAAACTTTACATTTTAGGTTAAGTAATCATCATATTGTTGCACACCACCGGAGCAATTGATTATACTAGAACTTGGACAAAGACCGAAAGGACGGTGGCAACAATGATTCATCTATCATGGAAAGATCGTGAGACAATTAAGAAAGTAAAATGCGTTCATACAGATGCAAAGAAATATCTCGTTCATAATGCTTTAACAGTAGGAGAAGTTTATGATGTAAAAAACGAAACAGAAGAGTTTTATTACATTATCGATAATTCTGGTAAAGTGGGCGGATTTTACAAGGAATATTTTCAAGATGCATAGGATCCCATCAAGACTGTGAGGTATAGCCTCCAGTCTTTTTTTATGAAGTGCGGATGTAAAAAACCAGCTGTCTGAACCAACATTCTTCAGACAGCTGGTAAAAGGATAATAATTAACGGGCATCTGGGAATACTCTGCGGACCGTATCAGAAAACCCATCGATGAAATCGGAATTGGTTCGTCCACGTCGGATATCCCGTGTAAACCTCGACATTCGATTATAGAATTGTGGATTTTTCGAAATATAAACATTATCGATATTGCCATCAACAGATTTTACTGCCCTTGTAATTTTACTCCTGGTCGTTGTTGTTAACTGATTATGAGTAGAATCAGCCATTTTAACAGCGATGTAGGCATTATTATCGGTGACAATGATGTTTGCCCGGTCAATCTCTGATAAATCAGTAACCCTATCTGCTGCTCGATTTGCAACGATTATCTGTGAAGTTTCGTATTGAATTTGGGTCTTCGTAGAGTGATTGTCATGATTTCTATGCCGATCTACTTCCGGATCGCTTGTATCGACGCTTGTAATGGCTGGACCACCATGATTTGGTGTATTATAATTGACTCTCGTTGGTTCCATTTTCTTGGGGTCAAGCTTCTGATTTGCAAGATCATCTTCTACATTATTCTTTGAACAGCCGGATATATACAAAGATAAGATAAGCGTTACTGTAACAAACAATCTTTTTTTCATTTAAGTAAGCACTCCTTCGGACTAAGTTACACCTAGAGATAGGTTTCCTAATTAAGAAAAAATTATCCTATTCATTAGGTAACTAAAAGCAATAGTCATGATGGAGAGTTCCTTTTTAAAAGAAATTTTTTATAAAATAAGCTGTGTTAATCTTTAATGTTTACTTCCGCTCCAATCAACATGCAAAATTAACAATAACCTTTAACACAGCCATAAAACGCCAAAAGAAGC
>NZ_JBALNF010000002.1:27323-38444 GCF_036962465.1 Neobacillus vireti | reverse complement strand
GCTTCTTTTGGCGTTTTATTTACTTTTGGTGAGCAGGTGTTTCAATTGTTTTTTTGGTTTGATATAGCTTTCGGCCTACCAAGGTTTGAAGTGTAAGGAATAACCCGCCGACAACCCAATAAAGAGGGAGAGCAGCTGGGGCGTTAAAAGAAAACATTACAATCATTAGCGGCGACATCAAGCCCATCATTTTCATTTGTTGCTGCTGGGCTGTTGGCATATTTGATTGGGATACCTTGAATTGGAAGTAGTAAACCAGTCCCGCGATAATCGTAATAACGATATCTGAATGTCCTAAATTAAACCATAAGAATTGATGGGTTGCAATTTCCTGTGATCCGCGAATGGCATAATAAAAGGCTGTTAAAATTGGCATCTGAATAAGGATAGGTAAACAACCCATATTGAGTGGATTAACACCATGTTTTTGATAAAGACCCATCATTTCAGCTTGTAGTTCTTGTTTCTTTTTAGGATCCTTCTCAGTTTTCAATTTCTTTTGAATAGCATCCATTTCAGGCTTTAAACCATCCATTTTTTCTTTCATAACCATTTGATTTTTGTATTGCTTTAACATTAATGGCATTAATATAAGTCTAATAACAAGGGTAACAACGATAATCGCCAAACCATAGTTTCCTCCAAAGAATTCTGCGGTCGAATGGATAATCGTCGAGAAAGGATGGACAAAATAGGTTTGAAAAAACCCTGTTTTATTGGTTGTAGTTGTTGTTTGCGCTTGTGATGAACAAGCAGATAATAATAAAGTAGACAAAATAAAAATAGCTGCAAGTATAAGTGAAGATCGATTCTTTTTCATATTTCCTCCTAGAATGTCTTTAATATATTATGTGGTTAGATATAAGGAAGGAAATTGGTTCATCAGAATCATCCTGCGAACATTCTTTTCTACGAATATATTTAACAATTCTTTTCAGAATAAAGCTTCCGTTCATACTATTTTGATTCCGGTAGAAGACGAGCGGGTAATTAATTTTTGTATTTGCAGATTCAGAAAGAGAACCGAAAAAAGTATATTCTACACCCCAAGCCCACAAAAACTTTAATGTAATTCCAAGAAAAATACTTACATAAAGGGCATTTAGAGCATTAATATCGGAAAGATCAATCAGCAATTGGAACAAAAATTATCACCTCACTTAAATACCAATGATATGAGTATATAGGAGAAAGCGAAAAGAATCAATTTTATCACTGTCTAAATCCCATAATATGAAGACATTGCTAATAGATGATTTTTTTTAAAATATCCTAATATAACTCTGTTGAAATACGTTTGCTATGACCAATAGGTAATTGTATCAAGAAGCCCCATAAGGATTAAAAAGATCCCTGCTGTTTTTTGAATTGCGGTACCCAGTTTTCTGCCTTTTTTTAATAATGAGCCATTTACTCCGAGTAACCAAATAATTATCATGACAGTAATAAGGGGAAGGGAAGTACCGATTGCGAACACACTAGGAAGAATAATCCCATAATTCGAACTTAGAACCATTGGCATAAGAGTAAGGAAAAATAGGACAAACATGGTGGGACAAAAAGCAATCGAAAAACTAACTCCCATTAAAAACGAACCCCATTTTCCACTGTTTTGTATTATGGGGTTCATACTGAATAACCTATTAATCCAATGTAATTTGACCACACCAAATAGAAACAATCCTAAAAACATGATGAATGGTCCAATTGCTTTTCGGATGATAACAAAGAAGCTCGTAATTAAGGTCTGAAATTCGCGGCCAATCATCCAAACAGCAAGTCCCAGCAAGGAAAATACCACTATTTTTCCAATAATAAACAGAAAAGCTTCGCTCCATTGTTTCTTAGTCTGCAAGCTTTTGTTACCGTAATAAGTTATGGCACTAATATTGCCAGTTAATTGACAAGGAGCGAGGGCTCCTATTATACCAAGTAAAAAAGAGGCAAGTAATGGTATTTGCTTTGACTCATACATTAGAGTCACAAAGGGATTGCTTAACAATCTACTAATAGAACTTAAGATTTCGTACATTTTTGCCACCCTTTATCACGATTTACCAAGTGTATACGGAATATACCACAAATTACTAAACTATTAAGAAAAAATGCTGATGAAACAAAGTTCTTAATTTTTGGAAGAAAAAACACTGATCCTATGAATCAGTGTTGTAATAATGGTTTCCAATGGGCTGTCAGCATCTTATAGGCGAATTCTACGTTCTCCTCCGTTGGGGGCTCGACATGTTTAAGTGGATATTCATGGCCAAGTGCTTCCCATTTGTAAACTCCAAGTTTGTGGTAGGGAAGAATTTCAATTTTCAAGACATTTTCTAATGTCCCAATGAATTCACCAAGTTTTTGCAAATCCTCTGGATCATCTGTGACAGTTGGTACAAGAACATGACGTACCCAAATCGGAACCTTCCGATCAGATAAAAACTTAGCAAATTCAAGGATGTGATCATTCGCCATACCAGTCAATTGAATATGTTTTTTTCGGTTGATATGTTTTAAATCAAGTAATACTAGATCTGTATATGGTAAAAGTTCTTCTAATTGTTCAATAAAGAGCTTGGAGTGGGAAAAACAGCCTCCAGATGAATCGATGGTGGTATGAATTCCTTTCTTTTTACACTCTTTAAATAGTTCAGTTAGGAAGGGGATTTGTAATAAAGGCTCTCCACCGCTTACAGTGATCCCGCCACCAGATGCTTGGATGAAAGGAAGATAACTTGAGAGATCATCCATGATTTCAGAAACAGACATCTGTTTTCCGGAACCGATTTCCCAAGTATCTGCGTTATGGCAAAACTGGCAGCGCAATAAGCACCCCTGTGTAAAAATCACATAACGAATTCCTGGTCCGTCAACTGTTCCTAATGTTTCAATAGAATGAATATTTCCCATCATGATGATGTCCCCCTTATTTTTAAGCAGGAGCCCCTAAGAGTAGGAACTCCAATTTATTCTAATTACAAAGATTCGTGGAAGGTACGGTTAATAACATCGAGCTGTTGTTCTTTAGTTAATTTGATAAAGTTTACAGCGTATCCTGATACACGAATAGTTAATTGTGGATATAATTCAGGATGCTCCATCGCATCAATTAATGTTTCTCTATTAAAGACGTTAACGTTCAAATGGTGTCCGTTTTTAATGGAATAACCATCTAAGATAGATACAAGATTGCGAACTCTGTTTTCTTCTTCTTTACCTAGTGCTTTAGGAACGATTGAGAATGTATTTGAAATTCCGTCCATTGCATAAGCATATGGAAGCTTAGCAACAGAAGAAAGGGAAGCTAATGTTCCTTTTGTGTCACGGCCATGCATTGGGTTAGCCCCTGGTGCGAATGGTTCACCAGCACGACGGCCATCAGGTGTGTTTCCTGTTTTCTTGCCGTAAACCACGTTAGAAGTAATCGTTAAAACTGATAACGTATGAAGAGAATCACGATACGTTCCATGTTTACGTAATTTTTTCATAAAGGTTTCAACAAGTTCAACTGCAATACTGTCAACTCGATCATCGTTGTTGCCGTATTTAGGGAAGTCACCAGTTGTTTCAAAGTCAACTGCTAACCCGTTTTCATCACGGATCACTTTAACTTCGCCATATTTAATAGCACTTAATGAGTCTGCTGCAACACTTAACCCTGCAATTCCTGTTGCCATAGTTCTAAGGATTTTCGTGTCATGTAAGGCCATTTCAATTCTTTCATAGCTATATTTATCATGCATATAGTGAATAACATTCAAGGTGTTAATATAAAGACCTGCAAGCCAATCCATCATCTGATCAAACTTCGCCATAACTTCATCATAATTTAGTACATCTGAAGTAATTGGTCGATATTGTGGTCCTACTTGGATTTTTAATTTTTCATCAACACCGCCGTTAATTGCATAAAGAAGGGCTTTAGCAAGGTTTGCACGAGCTCCAAAGAATTGCATTTGTTTACCGATTTCCATTGCTGATACACAGCAGGCAATTCCGTAATCATCACCATATTCAGGACGCATGATTTCGTCGTTTTCGTATTGGATCGAACTAGTTTTAATAGACATGTTGGCACAATATTTCTTAAAGTTCTCAGGTAAAGATGGTGACCATAATACAGTCAAGTTTGGTTCTGGAGCAGCTCCTAAGTTATCCAAAGTATGAAGGAAGCGGAAAGAGCTTTTCGTTACAAGTGAACGTCCGTCAGATGTCATACCGCCAATAGATTCAGTTACCCATGTTGGGTCGCCACTAAATAACTCGTTATAATCAGGTGTACGTGCAAATTTTACCAATCTAAGCTTCATGATGAAGTGATCAACGATTTCTTGAGCTTCAGTTTCAGTTAATGTACCATTTTCTAAATCTCTTTCAATATAAATATCTAAGAATGTTGAGGTGCGGCCAAGGCTCATTGCAGCACCGTTTTGTTCTTTAATAGCAGCTAAATAGCCAAGGTATAACCATTGGAATGCCTCTTGAGCATTTTGTGCAGGGCGGGATAGGTCGAAACCGTAACTTGTGCCTAGCTCTTTTAATTCATTTAAGGCGCGGATCTGTTCTGCTATCTCTTCACGAAGTCGCATATTATCTTCTGTCATGACACTGCTGGTGTTCTTTTTGTCTAGTTGTTTTTGTTTTATTAGGAAATCAACACCATATAAGGCAACACGGCGATAGTCTCCTATTATACGGCCACGGCCGTATGCATCTGGAAGCCCTGTAATAATAGCGGCTTTACGAGCTAGTGTCATTTCATCTGTATAGGCATCAAAAACACCTTGGTTATGAGTTTTACGGAAATCAGTGAAGATTTTTTCAATTTCCGGGTTTAATTCATAGCCGTATGAAGCACATGCTTGCTTTGCCATACGAATACCACCGAACGGCTGGAGAGAACGATTAAACGGTTTATCAGTTTGAACCCCTACAACTTTTTCTAAATCTTCATCTAAGTATCCCGGGCCATGTGAAGTAATCGTAGAAACTGTTTCTGTGTCCATATCAAGGACACCGCCATTTTCACGTTCTTGCTTTGTTAAAAGCATTACTTGTTCCCAAAGCTTGTTTGTTGCATCGGTTGCTGGAGCTAAGAAAGAGTCATCGCCCTCATATTGTTTATAGTTTCTTAAAATAAAGTCACGTACATTGATTTCTTTTGACCAAGTTCCTTTGTTAAAACCTTGCCATTGTTCCATTATCTTTCACCTCTTAAATTAGTAGAAGAATATATAACAGAAAGTTATTTATTTCATGAACTTAGTATAACAGGTGAAATACGACAGAAAACACACTAATTGTTAAGGAATTGTGAATCCTTTAAAATTAGGGGGTTTTTAAGGGTATTTATGAATATTGTATGAACGTTGATTAAAAGATGATTGGAACTGTACTATAAAATAAAAGGATAAATATCAATCTGTTATATAGAAAGAAATCAATAATATCAACGTACTAATAGTGAAAACTATATAATACAGCACTCGATGCCAATTGAAAAAGCAGGAAAGTTATCTCCTGCTACTAATTGACGACAATATAGGCAATCATTGGGCCGTTGTGAGCTCGGTCAGGATGTACTTCACAAATTAATCGATAAGTTCCTTCTTTTTGAAATAAAAGGGGTACGAGGGTGTCTTGCCCTTTTTTTACTGTTCCTTTTAACGTGGTCCCTTCGATGTAAAATGGATGCTCAGCACCATTAATTCCACTTATAATCAAGTTTACTTTTTCTCCCCTTTTTAAGACAATGCTACCAGGATCCCAGCGGTACGCTTCTATCTCTTTTCCATCTTTCATCGTGGTCTTAAATTCTCCTGTCACCATGTGGATCTGACGAGTTTTATGGTCTGGTTGTTGATTAAATACCGTTGTATCTCCTGCTTTTAACATGAACCAGGCAGAAATACTTGCTAAGACAATACCGACTGCTAAAAAAAATAGCAGGGTTTCCTTTTTAAAGACTAAAAATTTCACCTGCAAACCTCCCTTTTTTTGTTCTATTAATATTTATGCAAAGAAGGTTGGAAAACTTGTCTCATTTTTAAAAAAAATTTGAACAAGTGAGCCATAGGAAATCATGCCCGAAATAAGAGCGGTTGAACAGCCAATTATCTGTCTAAAATATGACTAAGTGTCCTTGTAATTAAAGATATTACTTTGTTTTTCGTTGTGGAGAGTTTATAGTAAAAACAGGAATGAAAAAATAGGTGGTAATCTGGTTGGGGATTAGAAAAGAAAAAGTGCTAAAAATTGTAAAATTTGTTTTTCCAGTGTTTTTATTAATTTTCGCTATTATTGAAATGAAGAAATTCACTGGAAATATTAATACCCACTTACTAAAAAGTGAAATCCATCATCTCAATATTTGGCTGTTATTATTAATCTTTGTCGTTACTTTTGCAGCTGTATTGCCAATGGTTTTATACGATGTGATTTTAGTGAGAATTTTGAAGACAGAAGTATCGAAAAGAGAGTTGGTCGAGCAATCGTTTATTGCGAATTCTTTCTCAAATTTAATCGGGTTCGGTGGATTGATTGGCGCCATGCTGAGAACCTATTTCTTTCATAAGCTTGAAGGGGATAAGCGTAAACTTCTTGGGGTTATTGCCACGGTTTCCTTATTTTACTTAACAGGGATCTCTTTCCTTTCATGGATCATAACAATTAATTATCGGAAGTTCCCGTTGTTTGTAGATACTAAATGGCTTTACTTCGCTGTCTTGGGTGTAAGTTTATATCTACCCGTTTTCATAGTAATACATATGGTTAAATCTGGTAAAGATAGTCAGTATAAACTTACACTTAAGGATACCGTCGGTTTGGTCATCGTTTCAGTGATAGAATGGTTTGCTGTATTTACAGCTATTTTTGTTTTAACAAAAATATTAGGAATTCAAATCTCATTACTTGATTTGTTCCCTATTTATATTGTTGCTGCCTGTGCAGGGATTATAAGTATGATTCCTGGCGGCCTAGGTTCATTTGATTTGGTATTTCTTTGGGGAATGCAGGATTTGCATATTCCAGATGAAAAAGTACTGATTCTACTATTATTTTACCGAATTGGCTATTATTTCATCCCATTTTTAATCAGCTTAGTCTTTTTTGTGCGACTTTATTGGCAAAGATGGAATCAATTGTGGAATAATCTCCCTAAAGCAATTGTTCAAGGCCTAAGTCATGTTATTTTAACCATGCTTGTCTTTCTATCAGGACTTATCCTGCTGTTATCTGCCAGTGTGCCAGGAATAATGTCGAGGCTCAGAATAGCCCAGGAACTTTTGTCATTTCCAATCATCAATGTGTCACATCAGTTATCCGTTGCTGCTGGTTTTTTGTTGCTGGGTTTATCGCGTGGGATTGAATATAGTGTTAAAAGAACCTATGATTTAACGATGCTCGCACTAATTCTGGCCGCGTTATTCTCAATTTTTAAAGGAATTGATTACGAAGAAGCTGCTTTTTTAATCATTGTTGCCCTCCTGTTAAGAATGTCAAAAGGACAATTTTATCGTGAAAGCTATGTGTTAACTTGGGGTAAAACCATCTTTGATGTGACAATTGTTTTGATTGTTACTTCTATGTATATAGTAATCGGGTATTTTAACTTGCCAAATGCGAAAATTACCATTCCTAAAAAGTTTATCCCGTATGTGATTGTTGATTACCGGGATTTGTTTTCAAGTGCAATTATCGGCCTAATCATTGCCTTAAGTATTCTCTTTATCGGTTATTTAATTAGTCTTCCGAAAAAGTGGAACCTTGAGAGGTCGATTGATCATGAACAAGAAATCATAAATCATTTATCCGCTTATCCTGGCAAGGTGTTATCCCATTTAATATTCCTCCATGATAAATTTATTTTTTGGAATAGTAAGAGGAATGTTTTAATCTCTTTCCAAAAATATGCGGATAAATTAATCATCCTTGGAGACCCAGTTGGTGAGAAACATGACTTTTCGGGTGCCATTGAAGAATTTCAAGAGGTCGCTGATTTACACGGCTATACGCCTGTTTTCTACCAAGTAAGCGATGATATGCTTCCGTATTTACATGGTCATGGTTTTGCATTTTTTAAATTAGGAGAAGAAGCTTTTGTAGACCTTAAGACTTTTTCGCTAAAAGGAAACAAAATGAAGGGTTTAAGGACCCTAAAAAATAAATTTAATGGCGAAAAATACTATTTTGAAATGCTTTATCCTCCTTATTCAAATACCCTATTGGACAAATTGAAGGAAATATCCGATGAATGGCTTTCAGGGCGGAAGGAAAAAGGATTTTCACTAGGGTTCTATAATGAGGATTATTTAAATCGAGCACCGATTGCCATTGTAAAAGATGAGGAAGACCATATACTCGGGTTTATGAGTATTATGTATGTATATGATGATTATAAGACAGTTTCGGTGGACTTAATGAGAGTTAAGCAGTGTGCCCCGGAAGGAATTATAGACTTTTTCTTCTTATCAGTAATTGATTGGGCTATTCAAAAAGGTTATCAGCGATTTAATATGGGAATGGCACCCTTATCAAACGTGGGGCTGTCAAAATTTTCTTTTTTGAGTGAAAAAATAGCTGCTCAAATTTTCTTGCATGGACACTTTATCTATCATTTTCAAGGTCTCCGAAAGTTTAATGAAAAATATACTGATATTTGGGAACCCAAATATTTGGCATTTAGAAGAAAATCATCATTGCCGTTTATTATGGCCCAAATCGCCTTATTAATTTCCAAAAATAGACCATAAACAAACCGGTTGGCTCTAGCTAACCGGTTTGTTTATGGTTAAAATTTACTATATTAAAAGGATTAAAATTTTAAAATAGTACTTTATTTCTACGAAAATTCTGGTAAAATCAAGGAGGGTTATAAGTAAAAAGTAAGGGTGTATCCTATTGAAAAAGTTTTGGCCGTCAATTCTAATTTTTCTTTATCTCGTTTCAATTCAATTACCTGTTTTTGCTGAAGAACCAGTTCAGCTGCCTCTAAAAAGTGAAGCAGCGGCACTGATTGATTCTGATACTGGAGCTGTTCTTTATGGTAAAAATCCTAATCAGAAAATGTATCCAGCAAGTCTAACGAAAATAGCTACGGCTATTTATGCGATCGAAAAAGGAAACTTGGATCGTCTTGTAACCGTGAGCGGCAATGCGGTAAGGCAAGACGGTACCCGTGTGTATTTAAATGAAGGGGAACAAGTTCCTTTAAAAAAACTGATCCAAGGAATGCTTATTAATTCAGGGAACGATGCGGCAGTTGCAATCGCGGAGTATACGGATGGTTCGGTTCAGCAGTTTGCAGAAAACCTAAATATCTATTTAAAAACAAAGATAGGTGTAGCCAATACGCATTTTACGAATCCAAATGGATTATTTGATCCTAATCATTATACAACGGCCATGGATATGGCATTGATTACTAATTATGCCATTAAGAATCCTGTGTTTGCTGAAATCTTTGGTACCAAGATACTTCCATGGAAAGGTCAATCCTGGCAGACAAATCTAGTCACACACCATAAAATGTTAAAGGGTGAAATTGCCTATCCGGGAATTACTGGTGGAAAGACAGGCTATACGAGCGAAACAAAACAAACCTTAGCAACAACAGCAGATAATGGAAAAATCAGACTAACAGCAGTAGTATTGAAATCAAATTTAAAGAATGATAAATATAATGATACCGCTATACTATTTGATTATGGATTCAAAAACTTTCAACATTTAACAATTAAACAGGGAGAAATATTTACAACCGCTGAGCGGAAAGAATTTTATCCAGATAAAGACGTGCTGGTAACACAACGGATTGATGGTTGCTCAAAAAATATTGCAAACGATGGGCTCCTTTCAATCCAGGACAATAGGGGACAAGTAGTCCAGAGGGTACAATTAACCTATAAGGAACCTCCAAAACCAAAAGTAGCTTCATTTAATAAAGTGAAAAAGAGTAATAATAAACAGACTGAGCTTGAGATAATCATTGTAAATACTGTATTAGGTATGATTATTATACTGATTGGGATCTCACTGGCTGTCCGAAAAAAACAATCAAGAGGATATTAACATACAAAATAGACCATGGGAGAAAACCTCCTATGGTCCATTTTGTATGTTTACATATTATCAATTGGAAACGGATTAGAGTTGAAAGAGGCAGGAGAGTCGATTTGGTCTTTATCATCTACAAAACTTCTTGTCGCAACAAAATCGCTTTGATCACCAAAATTTTGACCGTATCCTTGATTTTTCTTATCAGAATTATGCCATTCAGCTAGCAGGTTTTGACCAATATTAACTGCCGAGGCATTTTCAAAGGAATTAATTTTAATCATGAATATATTTATATTTATAAAAGGAACTGGGACTGTCATATCTTTTCCTCCTTCCACTTGGTTAACAATATATGCAATTTTTAAATGGTTTATGAAACAAGCGTAATAGTTGGATTAATTAGTGAATAAGATTCGTATGATGAAAGTAGGGATAGATACAAAAGAATAGATTATATACAAACATGGGCAAAAGGGGGGTGTCAAGTGATGGATATGGAAAAATTAAAACAGTGGATGGATATTGCGAAAAATATGCAAGGCGGGGACTTTTGGAACAATATTTTTGACCAGGAATTTGCAAAACAATTTATGAATGAACAACCTGTAAAGTCATCCACTGCTGATGGGGCATCGGGGCGAGCAGAAAAATCAAGGACTTTTCCGATAATTGATGTCTTTGAAGGTGAGCAAGAGGTTGTTGTGGTGATTGAACTTCCTGGGGTAGCAAAGGAAGATTTGGAACTAGGTTTAAGTGGTACTTACCTAACCATAAAAGGAAAAGTGAACCCCCTCCATCCACATTTAACGATGACATATTCTGAAAGGTTTTATGGTGAATTTCAAAGACAGATCACTTTACCTGACACGGTGAGCCCTCAGCAATTGAGTGCAAAATTTTGGAATGGTTTATTGATTGTAAGTTATCAGCGTACAATTGAAAAGGGGGAAGTTATTCCGATTGAATAGACAATTTTAAAAATTTTTTTAAGAATTTTTTTGTCCGTCAGATATTCTTGGACATGTTCAAGTGTTTTCTCCATATAAATAAAAGTAAGGGTGAAAA
>NZ_JBALNF010000002.1:7967-27316 GCF_036962465.1 Neobacillus vireti | reverse complement strand
CAAAAAAGATGATTATGAAACGGAAATAAAGAATAAATTGAATTCATTGGAAATGAATATTGAGGAATTAAAATTATCACTACAAAACTCCCTGCAGCAGGGTTTACCAGAGAGTGAAGTAAAAACCAAAGATCCACCGATTATCATAGAAAAAATTAATATAGAAAAAATTATTTTAGATAAATATGAGTTGAATAACAATTTTGGTCAGCTTGGGATAAAAGAGCTAAAAGGTAAATTAAATATTGGGGCAACCTACGGAAGTGAATTTACGCCAAATTTTGATGAAGAGACGAAAAAGTCTCTTAACCGCAATACAGAAAGAAAAAAAGAACCTGATAAACAGCTGAAAGTCAATATTAAAGCAAAAAAAGACTAAAGTGAAAAGTACTTTAGTCTTTTAACTACACTATTGTAATCTGCTTTCTACTTGTCGGCATACCTCATCAGCAGACATTCCGTTTGCATCGATGACAGAACCTTTTGTGACGGTATCAGACATACCCATCACATTTGAATCAAGGCCTGTAACTACACAGCAATCACAGTTTTGTGCATCAGACTCTTGTCTTAATTCTACTACGTCATATCCTTTGTCCTTTAATGCTTGTTGAATATTTGTAAGAGATTGTTCTACTCCAACTTTTGCCATACAAAACACCTCCTCCTGTAGAATATTTTGCCTTAAGCTCATGGAAATATTCCGTATAAGCTAAGATATTTGTCCAAAGGATAATAGGGGAGGTGTATGTTATGAGCAGAGGTAGAAAACGAAAAGCTGATCCGTCCACAATCGGCCTTAATTCTTCACAAGTAGAAGGTCAAGGGACGACTACAACAGAAACGGGTTCAATGGAAGTATCATCTTCAAGAAAAAAACAAAAAAGATATTAAAAAAAGAGGATGTCTTTTTGACATCCTCCATTCCGCTTATTGATACATTTCGGCAACTTGTTTTTGAATTTCTTCATTTTCTAAATATTCATCATAGGTCATTTGTTTATCTACAAGGCCTTTTGGTGTAAATTCAAAGATACGATTGGCAATCGTTTGAATAAACTGATGGTCATGTGAGGAGAAAAGCATAGAACCCTTGAAATTAATTAATCCATTATTTAATGCTGTGATGGATTCTAAGTCTAAATGGTTTGTTGGTTCATCTAATAAGAGAACATTGGCTCCATTGAGCATCATTTTTGAGAGCATGCAGCGAACCTTTTCTCCACCAGACAAGACACTGGCCTTTTTCAATACTTCTTCACCAGAAAAGAGCATTCTTCCTAAGAAACCTCTTAAAAAGCTTTCACTATCATCTTTTGGTGAGAACTGACGAAGCCAATCAACAAGGTTTAAATCACTATTTTCAAAGTACTTAGTATTATCCTTCGGAAAATAAGCCTGAGATGTGGTAATTCCCCACTTAAATGTGCCGCTGTCGGCTTCCATTTCACCCATTAAAATATTAAAGAGTGTCGTTTTTGCAACCTCATTTGTACCAACAAGGGCAATTTTATCTCCTTTGTTCATAAAGAAGCTTACGTTATCTAGAACCTTTACTCCATCAATTGTCTTGGTTAAACCTTCAACACGTAACAAATCATTACCGATTTCACGATCGGGTGTAAATCCTACAAATGGATAACGGCGGGAAGATGGCTTGATATCATCCAGTGTAATCTTATCTAATAACTTCTTACGTGATGTTGCCTGTTTTGACTTAGAGGCATTGGCACTAAACCTGGCGATAAAGCTCTGAAGTTCTTTAATTTTTTCTTCTTTCTTCTTGTTCGCGTCTGAAGCCATTCTTGAAGCTAATTGACTTGATTCATACCAGAAATCATAGTTACCTACATAAATTTGAATTTTACTAAAATCCAAATCGGCGATATGCGTACAAACTTTATTTAAAAAGTGACGGTCATGGGATACGACAATAACGGTATTTTCAAAGTTAATTAAAAAGTCCTCTAGCCATTGAATTGCTTTGATATCCAAGTGGTTAGTTGGCTCGTCCAAAAGTAATACGTCTGGTCTGCCAAACAAAGCCTGAGCAAGCAATACTTTGACTTTTTCCGATCCAGTCAATTCAGCCATTTTCTTATAATGGAGATCCTCTCCAATACCTAGGCCTTTTAATAATATCGCTGCTTCAGGCTCTGCTTCCCATCCGTTTAACTCTGCAAATTCACCTTCTAGCTCGGCAGCTTTCATACCATCCTCATCAGTGAAATTTTCCTTCATATAGATCGCATCTTTTTCCTGCATAACCTCATAGAGTCTTGCGTGACCCATAATGACAGTTTTTAGTACCTCAAAATCTTCATATTCAAAATGGTTCTGCTTTAACACAGCCATCCGCTCATTCGGCCCTAATTGAACAGTTCCTGTTTGTGCTTCAATTTCACCGGATAAAATTTTTAAGAATGTTGATTTTCCGGCACCATTTGCTCCAATTAATCCGTAGCAATTTCCGGGTGTAAATTTAATGTTTACATCTTCAAATAACTTACGGTCACCATATCTTAAACTTACGTTACTTACAGTAATCATAGTAATAATCCTCCAGAACAAAAATATCTACTTATTATACCATTAATATGAATGAAGAGCGAATTCTTTTGACCTGATGTACTTGATAAGAAAAATTTTCTAAAAAAATTTTTCCATTTTCACACTTTATTCATAATTATGTTGTAGAATTGGATTAAGAAGTTTTAAAGAGGGTGAATAGTATGGCAAAAAAACAGCTTACTGAACTCGTTAACAAATTAAAAAAAGCTGGTATTAAAGCGAGTCTAACTAAACCAAAATCAACTTATCTATTAACATTGCAGCAAATTAAATAATATCCTTCATCCTTTGAATGAAAATTATCAGTAAAAAGCGATTAATCCTGAGGGATTAACCGCTTTTTTTATTACTCTATTTTATCTAGTATTTTGGCGTAAACATCGTGTTTATTAAACTCTTTTCCCATTGGGAACTTGTCAATAAATTTATTGTCTTCATCAACGAGATACGTAAAGGTGGAATGTATAAACTGGCCGTTTCCAGGATCTTTGTATTGGAACTGCAAGGCATTGGTAATTTTACGAAGTTGTTTTTGATTATCTTTTATTTGTTGTTTTGCCCCGGTTAAAAACAACCAACTAGCATCGTTCCCTATACCGAACCCCTGTTTATATTCTTTTAAAATTTTAGTTGTATCTCGGTAAGGGTCAATGGTTATGGTGACAAATTCTATTTCCTTCCCATAAATTCCTTTTTTCAATAGATCTTTCTTTAAATCCACCATTTTTTGTGTAGTTGTTGGACATACATCAGGACAGTGGGTATAAATGAACTCAATTAGTTTTAGCTTAGTCTTATCCTTACCAAAAGTGAATGTATCACCACTCTGTGTAATGAAAGTTGCACTTGCTGGAATGGCAGCATTGGCATCACGGATAAGGAAAAACGAGATTCCTCCTGCAATCCCTAAGAATACAGCTAGACTGCAAATTATATAAATCCTTTTCAAAACAATCCCCTCCTACCATAAAGATAAATAAGTTTGTCGAAAAAAGATATGGATATTTTGTGAAAAAAAGTGGATGCAGTGTAAAGGTTATTCCGTTATAATGAAAATTAAAACGTTTGAAAAATCAGATTTTTTATCCTGTGGGAAGATGGTGTTTCTATGAAAAAGGGTAGTAAGTTTACGATTCAACTGCTCATTCTAATCGTCATCTATCAAATTGGGAATCTGACAGCGAGTTTTTTTCATTTGCAAATTCCCGGAAATGTGATTGGAATTGTCCTGTTATTGGCATTATTTTCGTTGGGTGTAATAAAGGTAGAACAAATCGAATTGGCAGCAGGGTGGCTGCTTAAGCATCTTGGTTTCTTTTTTATTCCTATCTCAGTTGGTTTAATGACCCTGGGCGATATCGTTAAGGCAAGAGGCTGGTTGCTGTTAGCAATCCTTTTTTTCAGTGCTATTATTGGGATTATTACAGCAGGAAAGACAACGCAAATGGTTATCTCGAAAAATGAAAAGGAACAAGTAAAGTACCATGATCACGCTTTATAGTATTCTGGTCACTGTTTCTGTCTATTGGTGTGCACGCTTTTTAACACGAAAATATCCATCTCCAATTACTAATTCAGTTTTTTTTAGTACCGTTATCATCATCCTTATATTGTTAGCTTCTAGGATATCGTATCAAGAATATAAGCAGGCAAAAGACATAATGACCTATTTGCTTGGTCCGGCTACCGTTTCTCTGGCAGTTCCCATCTACAAAAATCGTGATGTGTTCAGAAAGTACATAAGGGCTGCCGTATTGGGGTTATTCATCGGAAGTGTTTCAACGATTGGTACAGCCATTTTTATGGCAAAAGGACTTCATCTTTCAAAAATTTATCTCCTCGGTTTCGCGGTAAAGTCTGTTACAGTCCCGGTTGCAACAGAGATAGGGGGAATTATTCATGGCAATATTTCTCTTATTGCAGCCTATGTCATAATTACTGGGATGATTGGTGCGATGTTTGGGTCTAAACTATTGAACTGGTTTAGGATCGACCATCCCTTTGCCCGGGGTCTGGCAATTGGTACGATTGCTCACGGAATTGGAACAGCTGAGGCGGTTAAGGAAGGGGAAATTCAAGGTGCAGTTTCTGGTGCAGCGATGGGAATTGCTGCCATCTTTACCTCGTTTATTGTTCCGTATATTATTAATTTCATCATTTAATGGGCTGATGTTTGTTGACAATTGTTGTTAATTATTGTATATTTTAGAAGAATTTAATTACTCAAATAAGGGAGTATGTTTTATGTTAGGTGTCGTTCTTAACTAATCCAATCAATTGGATATGTTCATTCCATTATTCTCGTTCATTTTTTTCGGAAAATGGAGGGTTTCTTTAGTTGTGGAATGAGGTTAAGAACAATGAGCAAGCATAAGCATACATCTTATTCTAATGTAGCTGTGTACACTCGTGTAGACAGTTTTTACTTTGGATTAATTTACGTATGGAAAAATGGATGGTTTACCATTCGTTTCTTAGAGCCGCAATGACATTGTTCATTGCGGCTATTTTTTATTCTTAGGAGGTTTATAAAGTGAATCAACACACATTTAACATGTTGGAATTCCAACAAATTAAGGATGAAATTTCTAACTTTGCATTAACTAAAGAAGGCAAAGAGAAAATAAAGAATCTTGTCCCATCAACAAAAGTTAAGCAAATAGAGGCATGGCTTGAAGAAGTTACGGAGGCAGTCGAGATTTTGAAAATTAGTGCAAGTGTTCCTGTGCATGGCCTGGATGGAATGACTGCCATCCTTCAGAACCTAAATAAAGGAGCAGCACTTAGAGTAGAGCAATTAACAAAGCTATATGATTTTTTGGATAGCTGTGGAAAAATGAGGAGATTCATGAAGGATAAAGCTTTTTATGCACCGAGGGTATCTGCTTATGTCGAGGTTATTGATGAATTACCTGATCTGGCCGCTGAAATTATTCGCTGTGTCCGTAATGGAAGGGTAGATGATTACGCAAGCAAAGAATTATTAAAAATTAGAAAACAACTTGCGATACAAGAGGAACGTTTGAAGGAAAAAACGATGCAACTAATTCGTTCCAATAAATATAAATTGTATTTACAAGAAAATGTGGTAAGTCAACGAAGTGGGCGATATGTGATTCCGATAAAAAAAGAATATCGCAATAAAATAAAGGGGACGGTCCTCGATACATCTGCATCTGGGTCCACAGTTTTTATAGAACCAGAAGAAATTGCTGTCTTTCAAGATCAATTAACATGGCTTCTTTCTGAAGAAGAAGTAGAGGTTCAAAAGGTGTTAACCTATTTAACAGGTTTAGTGGAACAAAAGGAGCAGCAAATCTGTCTTGCTGTTGAAACAATGATTCAATACGATTTTCTTTTTGCTAAAGCAAAATATTGCCGAATGATTAAAGGCTCTAAGGTGGGTATTAACCAATTTGAGGAATTAACATTAATGCAGGCGCGGCATCCTCTTTTAGGTGATAAGGCTGTTCCGTTATCTTTTACAATGAGTAGAGAAGAAAAGGCACTTGTTATCACTGGCCCAAATACTGGAGGAAAAACAGTTGCGATAAAGACGGTGGGCTTGTTAACTTTAATGGTGCAATCCGGTTTGCATATTCCGGCGGCAGAGGAGAGTAATATTAGGATTTTCGAACGAATTTTGGTAGACATCGGTGACGGACAAAGTATCACAGAAAATCTGAGTACCTTTAGTTCAAGAATTGTCAATATAATCGAAATCCTAAAAGAAACAAATGATCGAACATTAGCCTTATTAGATGAACTTGGCTCTGGAACAGATCCAGGAGAAGGGATGGGGCTTGCTACTGCCATTTTAGAAACTCTTTTTCAAAAAGGAGCAACTCTATTTGCAACAACTCATTATAGTGAAATTAAGGAGTTTGCAGAAGAACATCCCGGTTTTTTAAATGGATCGATGGAGTTTGATTTAACAACGTTTTCTCCAACCTACCGTTTAATCATTGGGAGGGGAGGGGAGAGCCAGGCATTTGCGATTGCCCTAAGACTTGGGATGCACCCGGCTATTGTTAGACGAGCACATTTTATTACTTATAATGAAGAAAAAGAATATCGAAGCCAAGAAATTGATCATTGGAAATTAAAAGAATTAGAAAAACAGGTGATTACAAATAAATATATGCACAAACAAACTACAGTAACAAAAACGAATATCCCACTTTACAAACAAGGTGATAATGTGAAAATTTCTCCTTCAGATGAGTTTGGTATCGTGTATATGGGACCTGATCAGCAGGGGAATTACCAAGTTCAAGTAAAAGGAGAAAAAATATCTGTAAACCATAAACGGTTAACTTTGTATATTGCAGCTTCTGAGCTATATCCTGAGGATTATGATTTTGACATTATATTTCAATCAAAGGAAAGCAGGAAAAAAAGTAAGCTCTTATCCAAAAGCCATCAAGAAAATATAACCATTGATTATTCTGAATAAAAGTGAGCAGGATGTCCTCTATATAGGCTAACAGCCTTTTTGTGACATCCTGTTTTGCTGGCTAAGACTGTATAATATCCTACTTTTTTTGATTTAAATATTGTTGGGCGAGAAGTAATTTAACTTCATTATAACTTAAGCCGGATTGATTATTTAAACGTTTTACTTTCTCAATATCTGTCCCAACATTCGTATAACGTTTCGGTGTAGATGACATACCAACTGACACTCCTATGTGAGAAGTATTTTTTTAGGGAAATGAAAAACCAATTTTTTGTACATACTAGTAAAAAAAGGAGGCGGTTCCCATTTTTTACGGTAAAAGGGCTAAGGAAGAAGAAATAGAAACAATCCTTGTTGACACTGAAGTTTACTCTTGTTCAGATGATACTTGTATCGGCTGGATGAGAAAGGATTTTGTTGCAGATGACTTGCTATGTCCAATGTGCGGCACTCAAATGTTACAGGAAATAAGGGAGCTCCCAAAAATCTAAATAATGATTTTATTAATGAAAAGACTGTCACGATAGTGGACAGTCTTTTATTCTTCACCAAAATCAAAGAAATGTTCATCATATGCTCTTTGTGCAGATTCTGAAGAAGTGAACAAGGCATCGTCATCTTCAATAACATGAAAGGTTTCATTTAAAAAAAGTGCTAGAGCATTTGGATCTTTAGGATGTTGAACGATCTCTGCTGCTTGGACGTTTGCAACAGAGGGGACATGCGGGTTCCGATAAATAACATAAACTTCGTCACCAGGCTGGGCATTTCCTAAATCAATAATACTCATAAAAGATTAACCCTCCTTTATAAATTTTCATTTTGCTGGCGAATCTCATCCCCAGTAATGACTATATTTGCTTCTTCAAGTGCCTTATGCTCGTTGACTGAATCCCCCGGTGCATTTATCTTATTGGGGAATACGGAGCCGTTTTCGAGGGTCATTTGCGGCCGTTCATCTGCAGGTGTCAAGTAATCCTTCTTCTTTGCCATAAGAATCATCTCCTTATAATAAGGTTTCACTTTAAAAATCAGTTTATGCCTTCCTTATTCTTTCCTTTACGGTATAAATTGCTACAAATAAAAAACTCTCCAACAGGCGAGGAGAGTTCTCTTGTTTCATTCTTCTTTTTTTGATAAACAGTAATCGCATTCCATTAAGTAGCTTTCAGCTTGTTCCTCCATGTGTTGACCACACTCTGGGCATTCCTTCTTTGGCAGGCTTCGGAAAAATTCAACTGGACTTATTAACATAATAAAACCCCTCCTCTATTATTACAGTTTACTTGCACTTATTTTGTTGTAGTACAGGAAAAATAAAAAAATTGCTGTGGAGCTTAATAGGTCTATTCTTCTCTTTTTGCTAAACAACGATCACATTCCATTAAGTAGCTTTCAGCTTGTTCTTCTATGTGTTGACCACACTCTGGGCATTCCTTTTTTTGTAGGCTGCGAAAAAATTCAATTGGATTAATTAACATTGATATCTCTCCTTTATTAATACAGATTATTAAATTTCTACTTGTTATAGTACAGTATAAACAAAAAACTTCTTTTTGTGTAGACTTTTTTAAAAAAAAGTTTAACTTTGAAAAAAAATAAGCACTTTATCCCAAAAAGCTATTTATGCATTGTTTTTGTTTCCCTATAATGAATAAGGGTTAATGAATATTTTAAAGTCTTACTTCCATTACAATTTAATTTACATTACAATCATAGTAGAAATACCTTGTAGACATTGGGGGGATTCAGTTTAATGGGGGAAATGTTGGGGATTTTTCATCCATATTTTATATTTATTGCCATTGGTTTAACGATTATGGCATCCTATACAGCACTTGATATGTTTACCTTAATAAGGTCTTCAAATCATAATAAACGATTATTATTTCTTGGTGGTACTTTATCCATGGGGATTGGAATATGGGTAATGAACTTTATGGCATTGATTTCGGCTGACACAAACCGCTTTGCCAGCTATCATATTCCGCTAACTATTCTTTCAATTTTTATTGGAATAGCCTTTACTGGGATGGCATTTCTTTGGTTTTTTGGTAAAGCTATTAATATATACCACTTGTTAATAGGCAGTTTATTTTTAACCCTAGCTGTTATGGCCATTCAAGTTATTGGTTTATATGCTATGAATGTAAATATAGATTACAATATTGGACTAATGATCTTTTCTGGATTATTAATATTTGGTTCCTTTTTATTTTCATTATGGATTCTTTTTTCTTCGAGCTATTCCCACGGGAATCAGGTGTGGTTAAAACCAATAAGTGCGTTGATAATTACAATAGCGATTGCTGAAGGGCATTTTTTATTAAAGAGAGCTGCCGTTACAACAAGTGGGATCGTATCAGAAAGTCAAGCAGACAGCCCATTCTTTATTTATTTGGTTTTGTTTGTTTCAGTGTTAATTATCGGCGGTTTGATCATCTCTAGTATGTTGATAAGCAAGCAATTAGCTACAACTGATACAAACTTGAAGGATATCAAAGATGCCTTAGATGCCTCAACAATTGTTGCTATTACCGATCCAAAAGGGATTATCACATTTGTAAATGATAAATTCGAAGAAATATCTAAATATAAAAAAGATGAAATTATTGGCAAAAACCATCGAATCCTTAATTCAGGCTATCACTCAAAAGATTTTTTTCAAGATTTATGGAAAACTATTCAGGCGGGGAAGATTTGGCGGGGAGAAATTCGGAACAAAGCGAAAGATGGATCCTTTTATTGGGTTGATACAACCATCGTTCCTTTTCTAAATAAAAAAGGTAAACCTGTTCAATATATTGCGATTCGTTCCGATATTTCGATGCGAAAAAAGGCAGAAGAGCATCTTAAAGAAATGATGAAAGAAAATGAGGACATCAAATTTGCCTTAGATCAATCTTCCATTGTTGCGTTTACAGATGCTAAAGGAAAAATCACCAGTGTAAATGATAAATTCTGTGAAATCTCTAAGTATAGCCGAGAAGAGATACTGGGGGAGGACCATCGAATTCTTAATTCTGGCTATCACACCAAAGAGTTTTTCAAGAACTTATGGAAAACTATTGGGGCTGGTCAAGTATGGAAGGGCGAATTAAGAAATAAAGCGAAGGATGGGTCTTATTATTGGGTTGACACAACGATTGTTCCCTTCTTAAATGAACAGGGAAAACCTTATCAATATCTAGCCATCCGTAACGATATAACTGAACGAAAGAAAACGGAAGAAGTCCTTCATCGTCAGGATAAGCTTGCCGCTGTTGGCCAACTAGCTGCAGGAGTTGCACATGAAATCCGTAATCCACTAACGTCGATGAAAGGTTATGCAGAATTCTTACAGTTAGACGAAAAAGACCCAGAACGAATGGAATTTTTAAATATTATTTTAGATGAGATTGAAAGAGTTAATACCATTGTCGAAGACTTTATGGTACTAGCGAAACCAAAAGCGGTTGAATTAGAGGAAAAGAATGTGGTTCCAGTTATTCGAAATGTTGTTTCATTGCTCGAGTTTGAAGCTAGAAAGAAAAATGTCCGCTTGTCATTTGACTGCAATCAAGAGATTATCCAAATAGAATGTGATGAAAACCGGTTAAAACAGGTATTTCTAAACTTTATAAAAAACGGAATCGAAGCTATGCCAAATGGTGGAGATTTGCAAGTTAAAACAATCATTCATGATAACAATGTTCAAATCTCGATTCAGGATTCGGGTGTTGGAATCTCGAAAGAAAAATTAAAGAAACTAGGCGAACCATTTTTTACGACAAAGAAAAATGGAAACGGCCTAGGGTTAATGGTAAGTTTTAAGATTATTGAAAGTCATAATGGAAAAGTGTTTGTGGAAAGCGAACCTAATAAAGGAACAACCTTTAATATATTATTACCTGCTAAAATTGCTTAAACGAGAGGGAACTCTCGTTTTTGTTTTTTGTACAAATTTCCTTAAAATTCCTTCAAAAAAATTTAATAATTTAGAATCTACAATCGTTTGAAATCGACTATGATGAATATATAGGTTTTATGATTCTTTGGGGAGGGGATTAAGTGGAAGATGCGAAATTGGTTAAGACCATTTGCGGGTACTGTGGAACTGGCTGCGGCCTTGTCCTAGAAGTAGCGGACAATAAAATAATGAAAATCCGTGGAGATAAAGAAGCTCCAGTTAATAAGGGGCAGACTTGTGTAAAGGGGGCATTTGCTTATGAATATGTACATGCCAAAAGTCGATTAACTTCCCCGCTAATTCGGGTATCAGGACAATTAATTAAAGCGACCTGGGAAGAGGCTTATCAATACATTGCCAATAAATTATCAGAAATTAAAACTACATGGGGGCCTAATGCCATCAGTATGTTTGCTTGTGCACGAAGCACGAATGAATCAAATTATGTAACGCAGAAATTTATGCGCACGGTTATTCAAAGCAACAACATTGATGGCTGTAACCGAACGTGACACGCACCGAGTGTTGCCGGTCTGGCAACTATTTTTGGAAGCGGTTCCCCAACAAATACCTTAGAGGATTTTAATAAGGCAGAAGTACTATTACTGATGGGTTCTAATACATCGGATGCCCATCCCATCATTGCTAACCGTATGAAAAAGGCTGTAAAGTCGGGACTAAAAATCATTGTCATTGATCCTCGGAAAATTGATATGGTTAAGGTAGCTCACCGGCATTTACAGATTAATGTCGGAACCGATATCGCTCTTATCAATGCTTTCATACGGGTTATTTTAAAAGAAGGTCTATACAATCCCGAGTTTATTAAGAATTTTACAATCGATTTTGATCGTCTAGAAAAACAGGTAGAACCTTATACACCTGAATATGCGGCCATGATTACCGGCCTTTCAGTTGAGGATATTGTAACAACAGCTAGAGAGTATGCAACCTCAAGTGGTTCAATGATTGCCTATACATTAGGAATTACAGAGCACCATTGCGGTGTAAATAACGTTTTTGATATTGCGAATTTAGCTCTATTGACAGGAAACATTGGTAAACCTGGGACCGGGATTATGCCGTTAAGAGGACAAAATAATGTTCAGGGCGCAGGTGATATGGGCTGTCTGCCTAATCAGCTTGCCGGAGCGATGAGTTTAGCTAATGATGAGTTTCGTGCCCGATATGAGAAAGCGTGGGGGGTGGAACTAAACCCACATCCAGGAGACACGCAAACACGTACTTTTGACCGTATAGAGATGGGAGAGTTAAAGGCTCTGTATGTAATTGGTGAAAATCCTCTCTTAGCAGATGTTCATATGAATCATACTAAAACATTATTTGAAAAACTTGATTTGTTAGTAGTCCAAGATATTTTCTTAACAGAAACAGCAAAAATGGCTGACGTTGTTTTACCGGCTCGTTCTTGGGGGGAAGTGGATGGAACATATACCAATACAGATCGTAGGGTACAGCGGGTTCGTAAAGCCGTAGAACCGCACCCTAATACTAAAGAAGATTGGGAAATTCTTTGTGACCTTGCTTCATTAATGGGTTACCCAATGCATTATCAAAATAGCGAGGAAATTTGGAATGAGGTTAGAAAACTTGCCTGGGAGCTGTATGGTGGGATTTCATATGAACGTTTAGATGAAAAATATAGTATCCATTATCCATGTCCAAATGAGAATCATCCAGGTACCTTCATTCTACATGAACGCTTCCATAAACAAGCTACTGATATTAAAAAGTCACCATTTGTTCCTGTAGATTATACAGAACCATTAGAATTGCCGGACGAGGAATATCCGTTTACCTTAACAACAGGCAGGCGTTATGAGTCTTATAATACCCATTCACAGACCCGTTACTATGCATCAGGTGTTAAAGTAAAACAAACAGAAGAAACTGTTGATATCCATCCAGATGATGCCTGCTTCCTTGGGATAGAGGATGGTGAGGTGGTACAGGTTCGTTCTCGCCGAGGGGAACTTCTTGTAAAGACAAAAATTACTGAACAAGTTGTTCCCGGTCTTGTATTTATGAGCTTCCATTGGAGCGAAACACCAACAAATGTATTAACCTTAAATGAATATGATCCAATATCAGGCACAGCAGAATATAAAGCTTGTGCGGTTGCGATAACGAAGTTGTCTTAGGATCAGCGGAAAAACAGTGCAGTCGGTATGATGCACTGTTTTTTTCTATGCTATTGTCAGAATATGCAGTTACTTAGAAATACTATTGTAATATAATTGCCATTCTTGTAAACCAATTAACATCCCTCTGTTCTTTTTCTCGGAAAAAAACATGTTATGATGAGAACAGTTAGCAAGCGAAAGAACATGGGAGGAATATAGAAATGATAAAAAAAATAAAAGCATTCCTAGCAGTTGCTGCACTCTCAGGGACTGTAGGCGCTAATGTACATGCGGAAGAAATAACGGTAAAAGAAGGGGATACCCTTTGGGATTTATCACAAGTACATAATACATCTGTAGAAGATATTCAAAACTGGAATCACCTTTCTACTAACCTGATTCATCCAGGAGATGTATTAACCATTGCAACTGAGAAACAATATACAGTTCAGCAGGATGATACATTAGGAGATATTGCTTTAACCTATCAAGTACAAGTAAATCAAATTAAAGACTGGAATAAACTGAATACAGACCTTATTCATCCAGGCTTAAATCTCATTATATATGATGAAGTGACGGAAAGTGTTAAAAATGCGGAGGCACCCGGAAAAAAAGTAGAAAATACAGTAACAAGTAATTTAGAAAAGCCGGTTGCAAATTCAATCGTAACATCAACTGAGCCTAAAAAGACAACGATTCCGGAAACAGCCTCTACTCCCCAGCACGCAGCTCCAGTTCAGGCTGCCGAACCAGCTAAAATGATTTCGACTGCTCAAACTTCACAGCAAGCTCCGAGTGTACAACCAGCTAAAACAACAAGCAGTGAAGAAAATGATGCAAGAGAAATTACGGTAAAGGCGACAGCCTATACAGCTTCATGTGAAGGATGTTCAGGAACAACGGCAACAGGTGTGGATCTGAAAGCCAACCCTGATGCCAAGGTGATCGCTGTGGACCCAAAGGTTATACCGCTTGGTAGTAAAGTTTATGTAGAAGGGTACGGAGTCGCAACAGCTGCAGATACAGGCGGCGCTATTAAAGGAAACAGAATCGATGTATTTATATCCACAGAGCATGAAGCGCTAAAATGGGGGAATAAACACATTACAATAAAAATAATCGATTAAAAAAACTGCCTAAGAGTTAGGCAGTTTTTTTTGTGTTAACTAGCTTGCTTTACTACTGAACTTGCAACTTTAGCTTTTCTTTGATAGTAGAACCAGTTTAAGACAAATGAGATTACATAGAATCCAATAAAGAAGTAGAAAGCAGTAGTGTATGTTCCTGTTGCATTAATAGACCAGCCAAAAAGCTTAGGAATAAAGAAAGACCCATATGCTGCGAATGCGGCTGAGAACCCAATTACAGGTGCTGCTTCTTTAGGAATAAAAATATTTGGAATCATTTGGAATGTTGAACCAGATCCAATGCCTGATGCAAGGAAAAGGATTAAGAAAGAGAACAGGAATCCATTAAATTGTTTTTCACTTAAGAAATAAATGACACCTGCAGCACCGATACCCATAATGACTAATACAAAGGCAGTCACTTTTGCCCCGCCAAGCTTGTCGGCCATCCAGCCTCCTACAGGTCTAGCTGCGGCTGCAACTAAAGCACCAAGGAAGGCAAGTGAAAGATGCTCAGGGAATTGAGATTTTAAAAGAAGCGGGAATGCCGCAGAGTAACCAATGAATGAACCGAAAGTAGCTACATATAAAACTGTCATAATCCAAGTATGCTTCCGTTTTACAATAACAAATTGATCAGCAAATGATTGTTTAGCACCTGGTACGTTATCCATTTTAAACATTGCTAGAATTGTCATGATAGCAATTGGGATTACCCAGATAAAGGCAGCGTTCTGTAACCACATTGTTTGACCAGTGGCCAAAACTTGCTTGCCGCCAACGAAAGCGAAAGTACCTGAGGTTATAATTAATGGAGTGACAAATTGGACCACTGACACGCCCATATTGCCTAAACCACCGTTAATACCAAGTGCTGTACCTTTTTCTTTTTTTGGAAAGAAGAAACTAATATTGGCTGATGAAGAAGAGAAATTGCCTCCACCTAGACCACAAAGTGCTGCTAATAGTAACATGACAGAATACGGTGTTTCAGGATTTTGTACAGCAAATCCGATGCCAATAGCCGGGATGGCAAGAATGGCAGTTGAGATAACTGTCCAGTTTTTCCCTCCAAAAAATCCTGCTGCAAAAGTATAAACAAAACGAAGTGTTGCACCCACAAGTCCAGGGATTGCTGCGAGTGATAATAATTGTCCCTCTGTAAAATGAAAGCCAACGTCGTTCAGTCTTACTGCTACAACTGACCAAATTTGCCAAACAATAAAGGCAAGCATAAGAGACGGTACGGAGATCCATAAATTTCGATTAGCGTGTTTCTTTCCTTCGGCTTTCCAGAACTTTTCATCTTCTGGATTCCAATAATTAATTCGGGCCATGTGATTTTCCCCCTAAATGGTAATGGATTTATTTTTTTAGCTGTATGTGCTGCTTGTGTAATTACTATAAACTACAAACAAACCTCATTTTAGTGACGTACGTCACAAAAATGGTGAAGGAAATGTGAACACATGCTTTTAGACAAAAAGTTGTAAAAAATAGAAATAGAGACGGAACGAAAAAAAGAAACCCTCATAACTGAGGATTTCTTGTATAAATTTGGTTATCTTCCGACAGTTCTTTCACTTCATAAAACATGCCTACATAGTTCTGTATTTCTCCCGCGTCATCTCTAATCGCTGTGATTGTAAGCCATTCTTTAAATATTTCATTATTTTTGCGCTTATTCCAGATGAAACCTTCCCAATACCCATTTGTAAGTAAATTTTCCCACATAGTTTGATAAAAATTAATATCATGCTCGCCTGATTGAAGAACACTTGGTGTTTTCCCAATAACCTCTTTTAATTCATAGCCAGTGATTCTCGAGAAGGCAGGATTAACATTCTGGATGGTTCCATTCATATCGGTTATACAAATACCATCAATGGCATGGTTCACGATTTTACGAGACAGGTCTAGCTTACCTTGGTAAAATAACCAAATGACAATGACAAGACTTGCTAATGAAAATTCAGAGAGAGACATAAAACCAATCGCATAGTGTCCAGTCCAATTAAAGAATAGAGTTAAAATAAGCGGTGGGAAAAAGCCGCCAAGACCTCCCATGGCTGAAACAAATCCATTGACAATACCAGCTTGTTTAGAAAAGTACAAGGGAACTAATTTAAAGATTGCTCCATTACCAAGCCCTGCAAAAAAGGCTACTAACAAACATCCAAACGAGTAAATCGGTAATGATGGTGAAAAGGCAAGTAAAAAACCCGCAAAAGTTAAGCTGAAAAATACAGCCATGAGAATTAAAAATGGGTTGATTTTGTCGCCAAGCCAGCCGCCAACGGGCCTAAACATTGTAGCAAGCGTTATAAAACCGGCAGTCCTTATTCCTGCATCTACTTTATCTAATTCAAATTGGTTAACTAGAAAAGAAGGCAAATAAATCGTAAAAGCAACAAATGAACCAAATGTAACAAAATAAAATAAGCTTAATACCCAGAGTTTGGGATTTTTATAAACCTCTTTTAATTGATCTGATAGGGAGAGACTAATTTTTCGTTCTCTTTTGTCACCTAATAAGAAATTCAATATAGCAAATAGCAGGACTAAGATAAGATAGAATTTGACAGTATTTCTCCAGCCATACATGCTGGCAAGTACAGGGGCCAAAAAGGAGGTTATGGCTGTTCCAATATTACCAGCTCCATAAATTCCATTTATGAACCCATGTTTTGTCTTCCCATAATATTTTGGTAATGATGTAACCCCGACTGAAAAAACGGCACCTCCTATTCCAAGTAGTAAGCCGCCCGTGATTAACATCCATAAACTGCTAGAATAACTGAGGATTACAATTGGAATAAGGAGAACGATAAAGCATAGGCTAAATAAAGTTCGGGCTCCATATTTGTTTGTCCAATAACCAATTGGCACCCTTAGCAGAGATCCAAGTATAACCGGGACAGCAGTAGCCCATGCAATTTCTGTTGATGTTAAATGAATATCTTCCTTTATAAAAGGCATAAGTGAAGAAATAATTACCCAAACCATAAATCCTGCAATCAAACTGCCAGTTTGAAGAAATAGTTGTCCGGTACCTTTTTTCATTTTCATCCCCCTTATATGCCGATTTATGATATATTTTGTTCGTATAGATATGACATTTCATAGCCTGTTTTCCTTAGATATTCTTAAGTATTATAAACCACAATGGCTGAGAGGACAGTGAGGTTCGACACTGATAGAGAAATATATTTACATATTTTTTATGCAGTAGTATATTTTCCCTGTAAAATGTATTTTACTATTACCATATTTTAAAAATAGAATAAATTTTTTAAGGAACTATTCCACTAGGGAGGATATTAAATGCCCAAAACATTATTTACTTGATCCTCCTAAATCCTTGTGTTTAGATTTGCTTCTATTATTATAATCGGGGGAACTAAATACATTGCCGTAACTATGCGGGGAAAACTCTGACCGGTTCCGCTATCCTAAAGGTAAAATTATGATTGGTTAAGATTGCGTTAGATTCCTGTTAAGTCAAACAGGAGTCTTTTTTGCTATGGTTATGATAAAATTTAATCATTAGAGATACAGACTGGAGTGAATAAAATGAACTTTCCACAAATTGAAACCTTTGAAGGTCGATTAGAACTTATGAAATCTCTTGCTAAAAAGTTTTTAACAAGAGCACATCAAGTGGACATAGAGGGTTCCTTTCCTTTTGACAATATTGCGGATTTAAAAAATACAGGTTATACCACTTTGACAGTTCCCTCCAAATATGGGGGCAAGGAAATTTCCTTATATGAACTAGTTCGCTTACAGGAAATAATTGCAGAAGGTGATGGAGCTACTGCGCTTTCGATTGGCTGGCATATGGGGATTATTATGAATCTACATGAGAAAAAATCATGGAGTGAGTCATTATTTAAGTTTTTGTGTGAAAAAGTAAACAATGGTGCATTGATTAATAGCGCACAAACTGAGCCTAAAACTGGCAGTCCAACGCGGGGAGGAAGACCAGAAACCAACGCTATAAAAACAGAGCAGGGCTGGGTGATTACAGGGGGGAAATCTTTTACTACCATGGCTCCTGTATTGGATTATTTTATTGTCAATGCAACAATAAATGAAACCAATGAAGTGGCTAACTTTTTGATCCCAAGAGAAACCAAGGGAGTGAGAATTGAAGAAACCTGGGATAGTATCGCTTTACGAGGAACGGGGAGTCATGATTTAATCCTTGAAAAGGTGATCATTCCTGAAGAATATCTAGTTGAAATGCCAAATGCAAAAGGAAGAAAGGCCAACGGATGGCTGCTGCACATTCCTGCCTGTTATCTTGGAATAGCTAAAGCCGCCCAAAGGTATGCGGTTCAATTTGCAAGTGAATATTCTCCCAACAGTATCAATGGTACGATTGTTGATTTACCAAACGTAAGGCAAAAAATTGGTGAAATGGAACTGAAAATTATGCAGGCTGAGTCTTTTTTATACTCCATTGCTAAACAATGGGATTCAGCTTCTGAAAATGAGCGGGAAAAGATGCTTCCTAGACTAGGGGCTGTTAAGTTAACGGTCACGAATGCTGCAATTTCAATTGTAGATTTAGCGATGAGGATAGTGGGAGCAAAAAGTTTATCCCTCCAAAACCCACTTCAACGATATTATCGTGATGTACGTGCAGGATTGCATAATCCTCCAATGGATGATATGACCATCGAGCTTTTGGCTAAGGAAAGTATTTTTATCCATCAAAATAATTTATAACTCTACGGCATTCGACAAACCCTTATTTAGATGCTTAGATATTGAAATCTATGGGTATCTTAAGAGAAAGGAGTGAGGAAGAATGCCAAGAGGTAAAGAATTAGAGCAGCTCCCAATGGCGAATATTGCACCCGGAGCTGGTAAAGACGCTAGTAAATACAATCGGGAAGTCCTTGGGAGCATAGTTCAAAATGAACAGCCCCAGCCTAGTGAGATTGAAAAAGAAAATGAAGATATGATCTAAAGAGCAGGAATTGTCCTGCTCTTTTTTATTCAAAAGGTTAAATTTGATTTATAGCACGTTGATTGGAGCGGAAGGCTGCGAAGACTCCCCGAAAATGCTATCGCATTTCCTTCGTGCG
>NZ_JBALNF010000002.1:0-7880 GCF_036962465.1 Neobacillus vireti | reverse complement strand
GCCGCCTGGAGCGGAAATCAACATTTAAGATTAGCAAAGCCATTCAAAAAAAACCATCTTTTCAGCGAAAAGATGGCAATAGGATTAATCTTCCATTAATTCATGAATTTCTACAATTGACCGCTCTTCAAGTGGTCCTCGTAAATGGACAGTGGCTGTTCTTCCGTCTTCATTTAACTGATCAATCCAAACGGAAGCACCGTTATATTTAACTTCCACATCTGCAGAAGAGGATAGAATTTGCTTTACTCGATTAACATTCATTGTTTTTCACTCCTAGTCTATGTAGAGTAATTTAAAGGGTTTACTACTGAATTGTAACCGTTTTTTCTATTATATATTAATGAGTAGAATAAACATCAATTTGGTTACCATTTATTGTCCCATCTTCGTGTAATTCCTCTAAACTGCTTAGATAGTTTTCAAGTTCCAATTGCATCTCCTTCGGAGCTCCAGGTTTTAAATGCCAATTACCTGGTTCTTCAACAAAATACGGACTTTTTGTAAACTCCGGCCTTTTTCTGGGCATTAAGCTCACTTCCTTGTTCATTCATTTGTGTACGAGATTAGCTCATCATTTGATTGGTGGAAAGTATGTTTATAACTTCCATCGTGCTTATGCTTACCAATAATTATATATTTATTCGGTAACCTATCAGTAAAAGATAAGTCTATATTCTTATTGCATAACGGTTTAGTTCGGGTTTATGATAGGTGACATATCGTTAACAGCAAGGAAAAATTAAGAGAAAACAATTTTTTAAAATGATGAAACTAAACCAAACCGTTCATCGTCATATATATTTGAGAAATGAACTGTCATGTCCTCCATCAAACCGTCATAGTATAAAGGAGAATTTATCCAGATGGACAGGTATAGGTGTTGTCTTATTATGTTGAAAAACACATAAAAATGACATGTCCAATTGGTTTGTTTCATACATAAAATGGCATATTTTATGTTTTAACTTTTTTTGAAAGTGTGTTATAGTAATTGAGGTTCGTTTACCGGAGCTTATTGGTAAGTGAGAGGAGAATTATGTTATGAATAAAATTGAATTACCTAAAACATTAAAAAACAGCCATATTTCATTCTTTGTAATTGCCGTTTTATTATTCTGGTTCAAAACATATGCGGCCTATCAAATTGAATTTAACTTAGGAATTGATAATAATTTGCAGAAGTTTTTATTGTTGATAAATCCATTAAGTTCAGCGTTATTCTTTCTTGGTTTAGCCCTGCTCTTTAAGAAACATACAAAACTCGTCATGATTATCATCAATTTCGTTTTATCATTCTTGTTATACGCTAATATAGCGTATTATCGTTTTTTTAATGACTTTATTACGGTACCAGTATTAATGCAGACAAAAACAAATGCAGGGCAATTGGGTGATAGTGCGTTATCTTTAATATCACCTTTAGATATTTTTTATTTTATTGATACAATCATCTTAATTGTTTTGGCATTAACTGTTTTCAAAAAAGTGACGGTCACGAATAGAAAGTCATATAAAATTGTACTATTGTTTGCCATCACAACGTTTCTTTTTAACCTGGGATTAGCGGAAAAGGATCGTCCTCAATTATTAACTCGTTCATTTGATCGCAACTATTTAGTCAAATATCTGGGTGCTTACAACTTTACGATTTATGATGTAATTCAAAATATTAAGTCCTCTAGTCAGCGTGCACTGGCTGACAGTAGTGATATTACGGATGTAGAGAACTATCGGAAAGCTAACTATGCTGCCCCAAACCCTGTTTACTTCGGTAAAGCAAAGGGAATGAACGTGCTTTATATCTCTATGGAGTCATTCCAAAACTTTATGATTGATTATAAGTTGCCAAATGGCCAAGAGGTTACACCATTCCTTAATTCATTGGCACACGATGGTAGTACTTTTTATTTTGATAATTTTTACCATCAAACAGGTCAAGGGAAAACATCAGATGCTGAATTCCTAATGGAGAATTCCTTATATCCTATGGCACAAGGGGCTGTTTTTGTAAATAAGGCACAAAACACCTATCAAGCTATGCCTTCCATTCTGAAAGGACAGGGTTATAGTTCCGCTGTATTCCACGGCAACTATAAGACCTTCTGGAACAGAAATGTTATTTATAAAGCTTTTGGTTATGACCAGTTCTTTGATGCAGAATACTACAATATGACGGATGAAAATACTAAAAACTATGGTATGAAAGATAAACCATTCTTTAAAGAATCCATTCCAATGCTTGAAAGTTTAAAGCAGCCGTTCTATACAAAGTTTATATCATTGTCTAACCATTTTCCATTTGAAATGGATCCAGAAGATACTGATTTTCCTGCTGGTGATTACGGGGATTCAGTCGTTAACCAGTATTTCCAATCTGCCCATTATATGGACCAGGCTTTTGAGCAATTCTTTAATGATCTAAAAGCAGATGGATTGTATGATAAGACCATCATTGTTATGTACGGTGATCATTATGGTATATCTGAAAACCATAATGAAGCAATGGCAAAGGTATTGGGAGTCGATGAAATTACACCGGCAATAAATGCGAAACTGCAGCAAGTACCTTTATTTATCCACGTTCCTGGTGTAAAAGGTGGAATTCAGCATCAAATTGGCGGCGAAGTGGATGTCCGTCCAACTATACTTCATTTATTAGGTATTGATACGAAGGATTATATGGAATTTGGTTCTGACCTGCTTTCTAAAGATCATCGTAATTGGGCATTATTCAGAAATGGTGACTTTGTTTCACAAGATGGTATCCAGCTGAACGATAAATGTTATTCTTATCAAACAACATTACTTTTAGATGATAATACACCATGTAAGAATGTTGATGAAAAGGTAAAAACAGAATTACAAATGTCTGATGAAATTGTGTATAAGGACTTATTAAGATTCTATAAGCCTGAAGGATACACACCAATAAATCCTAATGACTATGAATATTTAGGACCAAAGGGAAAAACAGCAAAAACAACTGAAACAAATTAACTTATTAGAGAGGGGCTAAACTGGTCCTTCTCTTTTTTATGTAATTGGCCAATATAAAGAAATAGCCATTTGGGACATGTTAGCATATAATAAGTGAAATAGATTTAGGAACAGGCAGGAGTGGATCGCATGAGAGACGTAACTTTATTGGATATTTTTGAACACCGCATTGCCCAAAAGTATTTAACCCGCTCAGGACTTGCCCATGCGATAGCAGTAGCATACCATGCTTTTCATTTGAGTAAAGAACAGCAGCTTGATGTTGATATCGCTGCTAAAGCAGGGCTTCTCCATGATATGGGACACTATACTTGGTATAAAAATGGGAAATGGGATTATGACCTATATAAACAAAATGATATTCATCCAATAAAAGGGGCGGAACGGGCACATAAGCTATTGATCCGCCTTGGAGAAAACCCTATTAAGGCCAAAACGATTGCGCTCGCAATTCTTTTTCATACCGACTCATTTTTACCTTCAAATGACATTATAAGAACTCCTCTGCAGCAAGTGGTAAAATGGGCTGATGAGAAAGATGAAGAAGAAGGCGGTATGCATCATTATCGTACAATTGAATATGAACGTGCAAAAGAAAGTATTAAGCGTTTAGATCAATGGATTGATGAAGAATACAACAAACAATAAAAGGGCTGTGCTAAAACTTAGCACAGCCTTTTTGCTTCTATTTTTTCTCAGGCTTAAAGCCTTCTTCCTGCATAAAATCTATCGCTTCTTCGTATGTATCAAAGCTTTCTTCGAGGTTTAAGCCAAAATAGATATTCCATACTTCACTTTCATAAAGCAAAACTAAAATATTGCCCTCTTCGTTGACCCAGCGCTCTTCCTCTAATTCTCCAATAATGGCTTCTTCATTGATTGATTTTTCTTGCTGCGATAATCCAGCAATAGATTCAGTTAAGATGCTCCGAAGCTGCTCTGCTGAAAAATCACGGATATTGACCATTCCTTTATCATCGGTTTCATAGTGATCGAGGTGGCCGGCATAAACAAAGCCATTTCCATTTGGATGTAAGTGATAGACAATATTTTTTTTATCGGAAATACTGTTTGGAAGTTGAAAATTAATTCGTTTCAGTGAAACATCTTTTCGTTCTAATTGCGGGTATGATTCAATAATTGTTAGTTTTTCATCAAATGTCAGCATAAATTACTCCTTCTTTTAAAACAAATATGCTCTAATCATACAGATATTTTCCCCAAAGGTAAACTCGAATATAGTAGAAAAAGAAAAAGGATTGAAATTCAGTTAAAAATGTGTAAAATTACACTAAAGGAGTAATGATGTAAATTATCCCATAATTTACATAAACCACCTGTATTGAAGAAATGAGGGGGAGTTTAATGGAACTCAATAGTAGAGAAGAGCGCAGAAGGATCTTTAGGAATGAATTATATAAGTTAAGCGAAGAAGGATATCTTACAAATACAATCGTGGAAACAGTGGCAAAGGCACATCATCAATACCACCTCGATTTACTATATGAAGAAGATGATCTAACCCTTAAACAGAAGCCCGCTCCACTACAATCTAATCCCTTACCGGCTTCTTCTCCCAAACCAGCCAAAGTCAAAAAGACACGTTCGCCAGAAGAGATTCGGGAAAGAAACATAACCTGGTCGTTGAATATAGGGGTAATTTTTCTATTAATCGGTGGTTTATTTGTGGCAACAAGTAATTGGGAATCAATGACAAATTTTATGAAAAGCGGATCAATTGCCATTGTTTCATTGTTATTTTATGTAATGGCATTCATTTCAAAAAGAGTACTGCATATTGATAAAACGGCTTTTGCTTTCACTGTGTTAGGAAGTTTATTCTTACCAATTTTTATTCTTTCCTTAGGTTGGTTTGGGCTCTTAGGTTCGTATTTATCGATTGCTGGTGAAGGGCGATATTTACTTGGAATGCTTGGCAGCATTCTATCCCTTGTCGTGTATATACTCTTTGCTAAAAGTTTAGATTCCCGATTATTTGTCTGGTTCTCGTTTGTTTCATTTACTCTGGGAGCTGCCTTTTTATTAGCAGCCCTCCATTTAAAAGTTGATCTATTCTATTTGGGTCTGGTTCTATTTAATGCAATACTTGTTGTTGTTTTCCAACGTGTGAAAGATATCAGTCTTTTTCAATTATTTAGTAAAGAATTTATACCATTTATCCAAATGAATTTAATTCTTACTACAGTCTTTATGCTATTTCTTTTTGATAATGAGGTGGTGTACAGCTTTAACCTCCTATTAACCGCTGTCATTTATTTATCAATGATCTACGTAACAGGCAAGAAAGAGTATCATTTTGTCTTTACGGTCATGTTGGTTTATGGGGTCTATCAGCTCGTTGAAAATAGTGTACTTGAATATGCAGGCGGCATTGTTTACGCATTAGTGTCATTTGGGATTGTCTTTGTCCCAAGGGCTTTAGATAAGAAATTTTCATTAGACAAAGCTTTCCAATATACAAGTGCCGTAATCTCTGGTTTAGCTTTTATTTATGTGAGTCTTGAAGGGTTCCTGCTGCGTTCTGGGCAGCCATCTTTTGTGCTAATGATGGCCTATTTTATTATGGCAGTGAATTTCATTTACCTTACCAATAATCACTCTCGATTCCTTTTCCCTTATTTAAGTTCACTCTTTTTGTCATCAGGCATTTATGAAGGAATATCATTAATGACCATTCCATTTGAAGAAATCAATTTGGCTCTAAGATTATTCCTTACAGGGTTTCTTCTGCTAGGTGTCTTTGGGATCCTGTATTTAATAAAGCTTGTGCAAAAGATCCGAAATGCAGCTATTGAGGTTGGATTATCAATTATGGCCATTTCCATGGTCATGGCGTTTGCTCTTCTTTATTGGTGGGAATTGGGAGTGATGCTTATACTGTTAGCAGTGGCAGCCTATTTACTTAATCGATATCAAGAAAGAAATTTATTAATGGAAGCGGCAACCTGGCTGCTGCCTACTGCACTTGGACTTTCCTTTGCCGCTTTTGGTGAGGAGTTTAATGTTAACTCCCTGACGTATTATTCTGAATATGGAATTTCAATTAGTTTCGCAGTTGGAGCAGTCACGGTGTTATTTTCAAGCATGGTCTGGGCAAAGCTCTCTAAGCAAGTTTTTGCAAAACATTCACTATATGTATCTCAATCTCTTTATTCACTAGCAATATTGGAAGCCTTTATTAGTCCAATCAATTATACTTGGGTTCAGCCTCTGATAATGGCCATTGGAATAGGGATGTATTCCTTTTTTTATTATAGGATTGGAGCCAAGTGGATCGCTTATTTTATCAGTATAACGGCCATCTTATGTTATTTTTCAGTTATCCATTCAATTACAGAAAATTTGGCTGTTTATCACCTGGTAGATGCATTAGCCCCATCAGTAGGTGCTATCCTACTTCTTGTCATAGCCAGTTTATATCGGAAATCGAATGCGGACCTCGAGGCTGCCTTTGCGTGGGTCGGCCATCTAATCTTACCGCTTGCACTGGTATTTGCTTGGTTTGTACATCATACAGATGCCATCTTTTGTTTTATATTATCACTGGCTGGTTATGTAGTTAGCACAAAATTAGCTGTTAAAGAGTGGAAAATAAAGATTTTTTTATACGCAAGTTTTACGTTATTATTTTTTGTGATTTCTACAGGAATGGATAGATTAGAACTTCCTTTCGATGAGAAATATGCCTTCCCAATTACCAGTGGACTAATGCTCGCTATGGTCCAATTTGCTGATCAGGAATATAAAAGGAGAGCAACATTCTATTTAGTCCCATTTTCCGTAATTGGGATTGGTTCGATGCTAATGGTCTATCCATATGGTATCATTCCATATCTGTTAACCTGGCTATATGTTTTGGTGTTACTGACTTATTTGCATATAGTAAAATGGGATATTCTAACACTGGTGCCATTAGGTTTTGCTTTCTTGGCCACAATTGAGTGCATGTATGTAAGTGATTTGACTGCTTCTGAAAAAATGCTGGTCTTTGCCATCATTGGAATGCTTCTCATTTTCCTAGGTCAGTTCCTTTACACGAAGGTTTTTGAGGCAGGGACAAAAATTTTGGAAGTGAAAATGGACGGATATACAGTCATTGCCTTTTTGTTCTTTGCGTTTATGTATTTCTTAGAAAATCTGCACCTTTGGAATCATGCATTGCCGGGAGTGTTAATTGCCCTCTCTTTATGGCTGCAACGAAAAAGGGTCCCTGCTGAAATGGCTGATTTTATAACAATCGCAGCTGGCGCCTATTTGTTACAACCCTATTATGCCATCATTAACGCAATCCACATTCCATCGCTGTGGCTCCGAGAGGTACATGTACTTCCTTTTATCCTGATGGTTATTTTCGTGCGTAGTTGTTTAAAGGGGAAATATGCGGAGGGTGTGAAGGCAATTCAGTGGATTGCTTTAGTGAGCGTGTCACTGATTTTAATCCAAGATGCAATGGCAAGCAGCACCATCTATGATGCGATTATTTTAGGATCACTTTCCTTGTTATCACTGGTAACCGGTATGTTTTTTCAAATAAAATCGTATTTTTTCGTGGGGGCAGGTGTGCTGCTGTTAAATGTTTTCCTGCAAACAAGACCCTATTGGGGGAACATGCCATGGTGGGCATATTTGCTGGTTTCCGGGCTAATCCTTATAACGATAGCCAGCTTTAATGAATGGCATAAACAAAAAGTTCAAAAGGGAGAAGCCACTTTCATAACCTTCCTGAAAGTTACCATCTTTGATAAAATACGAAAGTGGAATTAACACCAGATTATTCCTACCAATTGTTTTTAAATATAAAGTTTGTTATAATGGTATTAATAAAATAGTATTTTTTCGGAGGAGCCTGTCACCAAGGG
>NZ_JBALNF010000001.1:89260-98909 GCF_036962465.1 Neobacillus vireti | reverse complement strand
TTTTAAGAGAATTAATTTTAAGGATAATTTATTTAATGAAAAATAATGAAACTTAGTATTTGACGGCATAAATTAAAAGTTGTAAACTCAGAAGTGTGATAAAAGTTGTACTAATGATGTTACATAAAATAGTGATACAGAATAATATATTATGGAAAAAGAACTTTTCGTTTTTATCTTACCTTTTCTGTGAAACACTAGTTCATAGTATGTATCCATCCAATTCAGGCCTCAAATCTTATGTAATATCAAACAGATGACCAATTACAAGTTGCTTACAACTTATGTTTAATCGCAATTTTTGGGTAATCTAAATAGTGGATTTTATTTTAAAAAAATAGGCCCCTTAAATAGAAAGGAAGAGATGACACAATGGCTTCTAAACTTAAGAATGCCCAGCTTGATGCCAAGAAAGCACTCGAAGCTGTAGAAGAACAATTCCAAACGCTTCAAATCCTTAACGAGCAAGGTGAGGTTGTGAATGAAGCAGCAATGCCTAACCTAACTGACGAACAGCTTCAAGAATTGATGCGCCGCATGGTCTACACTAGAATCTTAGATCAGCGTTCGATTTCTTTAAATCGTCAAGGAAGATTAGGTTTCTATGCGCCAACAGCAGGACAAGAAGCATCCCAGCTTGCTTCTCAATTCGCGCTTGAAACAGAAGACTTTATCTTACCTGGATACCGTGATGTACCGCAAATCGTTTGGCACGGTTTACCTCTATCACAAGCTTTTTTATGGTCTAGAGGACATTTTGAGGGTATGAATATCCCTGAAGGTGTTAACGTGCTTCATCCACAAATTATCATTGGTGCTCAGTATGTTCAAACTGCCGGGGTTGCACTTGGAATGAAAAAGCGTGGAACAAAAGCTGTTGCGATTACCTATACAGGTGATGGTGGAACATCGCAAGGGGACTTCTATGAAGGAATCAACTTTGCAGGTGCCTATAAAGCTCCAGCCATTTTCGTTATTCAAAATAACCAGTTTGCCATTTCTACTCCACGTGAAAAGCAAACTGCTGCAAAAACATTAGCACAAAAGGCTGTGGCGGCAGGTATTCCTGGTATCGTGGTAGACGGAATGGATCCATTAGCAGTTTATGCTGCAACACGCGAAGCGCGTGAGCGTGCCGTAAATGGTGAAGGACCTACATTAATTGAAACATTAACCTACCGTTATGGCCCACATACCATGGCAGGGGATGACCCAACTCGTTACCGTACAGCAGATCTAGATAATGAGTGGGAAAAGAAAGATCCACTTGTACGTTTCCGTAAGTTCCTTGAGAACAAAGGACTATGGAGTGAAGAAAAAGAAACTGCAGTAATTGAACAGGCTAAAGAAGATATTAAAGAAGCACTTAAACAAGCTGATGCTGCTCCTAAACAAAAAGTGACAGACTTAATGTCTATTATGTATGATGAAATGCCACAAACTTTAAAAGAACAATATGAACTATATAAAGAAAAGGAGTCGAAGTAAGCCATGGCTCAAATGACTATGATTCAAGCAATAACAGATGCATTACGTACGGAACTGCGAAATGATCCGAATGTGTTAGTTTTCGGTGAAGACGTAGGCGTAAACGGTGGTGTATTCCGTGCAACTGAAGGGCTGCACCAGGAATTTGGCGAAGACCGTGTGTTTGACACGCCTCTAGCTGAATCAGGAATTGGCGGTTTAGCAGTAGGTCTAAGCTTACAAGGCTTCCGTCCAGTACCGGAAATTCAATTTTTTGGATTTGTGTTTGAAGTAATGGATTCCATTGCTGGTCAATTAGCTCGTCAACGCTATCGTTCAGGAGGAAGATATAGTGCTCCAGTAACAATCCGCTCACCATTTGGCGGAGGGGTACATACTCCAGATATGCACGCGGACAGCTTAGAAGGACTTATGGCGCAAACTCCTGGAGTGAAGGTAGTTATTCCATCTACTCCTTATGATGCAAAAGGGTTGCTTATTTCAGCGATTCGTGACAATGACCCAGTTATTTTCCTTGAGCATATGAAACTATACCGTTCATTCCGTCAAGAGGTTCCAGAAGAGGAATATACTATTCCACTAGGGAAAGCTGAAGTTAAGCGTGAAGGAACTGATGTATCTATTATTACTTACGGTGCAATGGTACATGAATCATTAAAAGCTGCGGAAGAACTTGAAAAAGAAGGATATTCTGCTGAGGTTATTGACCTGCGTACTGTAAGCCCAATTGATATCGAGACAATTATTTCATCTGTAGAGAAAACTGGACGTGCAATCGTCGTTCAAGAAGCACAAAAACAAGCAGGGGTTGCAGCTAATGTTGTCGCTGAAATTAATGACCGCGCTATTCTTAGCTTAGAAGCTCCTGTATTACGTGTTGCTGCACCAGATACAGTTTTCCCATTCCCACAAGCTGAATCAGTTTGGCTTCCAAATTATAAGGACGTTATTGAGACAGCTAAAAAAGTTCTAACTTTCTAATTAGCAGGTTGAACTGCAAAATAAATAACATAAGAATTGGGAAAAGAATCATCTTTTCCCAATTCTAAAGTGAATAACTCAAAATACATGAAAAATAGGAGATGAATCTCTGTGTCATTTCAATTTAAAATGCCTGATATCGGTGAAGGTATTCACGAAGGTGAAATCGTCAAATGGTTTGTAAAGCCAGGTGATAAGGTCCAAGAAGATGATGTCCTATGTGAAATCCAAAATGATAAAGCTGTAGTTGAAATTCCATCCCCAGTAGAGGGTACTGTTCAAGAGGTTTTAGTTGGAGAAGGAACGGTAGCAACAGTTGGTCAAGTACTGGTTACATTTGATGCTCCGGGATATGAAAACTTACAATTTAAAGGCGATGATCATGCCGAAGAAGCTCCAAAACAAGCTGAAGCTCCAGCAGCACCAGTACAAGAAGCGGCAGCTCCAGCTGCTCAAGGTGAGCCGCAAGCTGAAGTTGATCCAAATCGTCGTATTATTGCTATGCCTTCTGTCCGTAAATATGCACGTGAAAAAGGTGTTGAAATTCGTTTAGTAACAGGTTCTGGAGAAAACGGCCGTGTTCTTAAGAATGATATTGATGCGTTCTTAAGCGGTGGTGCGACGGCTCCTGCTGCAGAAGTAACAGCCCCTGCTGCAGAAGAAGCTAAGACAGAAGAACCAAAAGCTGCTGCTCCAATTCCACAAGGCGAATATCCTGAAACACGTGAAAAAATGAGCGGTATCCGTAAAGCAATTGCAAAAGCAATGGTTAACTCTAAACACACTGCTCCACACGTTACCTTAATGGACGAAATTGATGTAACTAAGCTTGTAGCACACCGTAAGAAGTTCAAAGAAGTGGCTGCTGCTAAAGGCATTAAGCTTACATTCTTACCATATGTCGTAAAAGCATTAACAAGCGCGTTAAGAGAGTTCCCTGTATTAAATACATCTCTTGATGATGCAACAAATGAAATTATCCATAAACATTATTACAACATTGGTATCGCTGCTGATACTGAAAAAGGTCTTTTAGTTCCTGTAGTTAAAGATGCTGACCGTAAATCCGTATTTACAATTTCAAATGAAATTAACGAATTAGCTGGTAAAGCACGTGAGGGTAAACTTGCTCCTAATGAAATGAAGGGTGCTTCTTGCACAATTTCTAACATTGGATCTGCAGGCGGACAATGGTTCACTCCTGTTATTAACCATCCAGAAGTAGCAATCTTAGGTGTTGGCCGAATTGCCGAGAAGCCGATCGTTCGTAACGGTGAAATTGTTGCTGCACCTGTATTAGCATTATCTTTAAGCTTTGACCACCGTATGATTGATGGTGCAACTGCTCAAAATGCTATGAATCATATTAAACGTTTATTAAACGATCCAGAACTATTGTTAATGGAGGCGTAAGAAAATGGTAGTTGGAGATTTCCCAATTGAAACAGATACTATAGTCATCGGTGCGGGTCCTGGAGGATATGTTGCAGCAATTCGTGCTGCTCAGCTAGGGCAAAAAGTAACAATTGTTGAAAAAGAATATGTGGGCGGCGTATGTTTAAACGTAGGTTGTATTCCTTCTAAAGCGTTGATTGCTGCAGGACATCGTTATGAAACAGCTGTTCACTCTGAGTCATTCGGTATCACTGCTGAAAACGTAAAGGTTGATTTTACAAAAGTTCAAGATTTTAAAGCAGGAATCGTTAAGAAATTAACTGGCGGTGTTGAAGGGCTTTTAAAAGGCAACAAGGTTAACATTGTTCGTGGTGAAGCATTTTTTGTTGATGCCAATACACTCCGTGTAATGGACGAACATTCAGCTCAAACCTATACTTTCAAACATGCAATTATTGCAACAGGTTCTCGTCCAATTGAGCTGCCAACTTTTAAATATTCAAAACGTGTTTTAAATTCGACTGGTGCTCTTAATTTAACTGAAATCCCTGAAAAAATTGTTGTTATTGGCGGGGGAGTTATTGGGATTGAGCTTGGCGGTGCATACGCAAACTTTGGCACTCAAGTAACAATCTTAGAAGGCGCAGAAGAAATTTTAGGTCTTGGCGTATTTGATAAGCAGATGGCTGGACTTGTTAAGCGCACCATGAAGAAACGTGGCGCAGAATTCTATACAAAAGCTTTGGCTAAGGGTGTAGAAGAAACTGAAAATGGTGTGGTTGTTACCTTTGAAACTAAAGGCGAAGAAAAGAAAATTGAAGCTGATTATGTGTTCGTCATGGTTGGACGCCGTCCAAACACAGATGAAATGGGCTTAGAACAAGTGGGCGTTAAATTAAGCGAACGTGGTCTAATTGAAATAGATAAGCAATGCCGTACTAATATTAGTAATATCTATGCAATCGGTGATGTTGTTGCTGGTCCTCAATTAGCACATAAAGCTTCCTATGAAGCAAAAATTGCTGCGGAAGCAATTGCAGGACATCCATCAGAAATAGATTACCTCGGAATTCCAGCTGTTGTATTCTCAGATCCAGAATTAGCTTCTGTGGGATATACTGAGCCACAAGCTAAAGAAGAAGGTATTGAGGTAAATGCTGCTAAATTCCCATTCGCTGCAAATGGCCGTGCATTATCTTTAGACAGTGGTGATGGTTTCCTTAAATTAATCACACGAAAAGAAGATGGTGTGGTAATTGGCGCACAAATCGCGGGTGCCAGTGCTTCTGATATGATTGCTGAATTAGGTTTAGCGATCGAGGCGGGTATGACAGCAGAAGATTTAGCTCTTACAATCCATGCTCACCCAACTCTTGGAGAGATTACAATGGAAGCAGCTGAAGTTGCTCTAGGAACACCAATTCATATTATTAAGTAATCATAAATGAAGTCCTTTCCTAAAATAGGGAAGGACTTTATTTATTAGCAGAGAATTTAACTAATAAAAGAAGTCTTAAATAGGAGGGAGAATTTAAAAGAATTCCGAGAATTATCTCTAACTGTTTAAACTGAAACATATATTTAAAACACTAGCCAATGTCTTTGTTCTTAATTAAAAGATCAATGTCTTTTGCGTGGTGATAAAAATGAAGGTCTATATAGTAATTATCTTACAATTTATTATTTGGAGTGGTTATACACTTATTGAATGGCTTTCAAAGCATGATCAACTCATTTATAAAGTAATTATGTTTTTTGTGTTTTTTTACCTGGCATTAATGCTAGGTAATTATGTGACCAAATCGCTTCGGAAAACATTATTTATTACAGCGTTAAGTCTTGTAATATATACATCAATCCATTATACACTGGCACTTTTTGTACAGTAAAAAAAGACCCCGCAGTTAGTTGGAGTCTTTTTCTGTGTGTTATTTTCTCGGATAATAATACATGACTCTGTCATTAAAAAGGTGGAGCTCTCCTTGCAGTTTTTTGGCAAGGAATTTGCAAAATTCATTTGCTTTTCCTTTATCACCATGTGTAGATTGTTCAGGTAATGTAACTTGTATGTATTGCTGCTCTCTTTCTGTGTTATCTTCCTCTATTACGGTTTCCTTATCAACGCCAATTAAAATGGCATTATAGCGTTCGTGGTCAGAATGCAAGAGAAATGCCTTTCCTTTATTTCCTTCTGTTTCCTTTAAATCATATGGAAATGCAGATTCCCCATACTGCCAGTTCAATTGGTCGCCCGTTTTAGCAGTTATATCTTTATAATAATGAAATAATTCTTTTACTTCTTCGATTGTGATTGTTTGTTTAACAGATGAGGGCACAAGTTTAATAAATGCATTTACAGCCATCACCATTCCCCCTTTTTCGTTCATTTTTCTATGCAATTCTATTCTAGCACTGATTAAAAAGTACTGACAACATTAAATACAATAAAATAAATCAGCAATTGTCCTACAGTTTTTAGGAAGAGTAATAAACAATCAAGTAGGTCGTTTATGATGAAAAAATAAATAATGTGACATACAATTTATGCTTGAAAAGTTCAATGTGATATATTATTATTGAATTAAGGATATAAGAAAGCGTTTTAAATTTATCATCATTCAATAAGAAAAGGGGATTGAACAAATGGGTACTCTTGTATGCCAAACATGTAATTCTACTATTGATCACTTTGAAGATGAAAAAGTTACGGTGCTCTATTCTAAATGTAATTGCTGTGAAGACCACAAACACGACGAAGAAATATAATAAGATAAAATAAAAAGGATTCCGTTTCTGGAATCCTATTTTTTTGCTTCTATTGAATTGCTTTATATTCTTTTATCACACGGATAGTTTTAATTTCATCATCCTCAGGACCTTGAACTGGCAAGCCGGCTTCAAGATTTTCACGAATGTAATGTAGATTTTCTTTTGTAATAATTTCGCCTGGAATGAATATTGGAATCCCAGGAGGATATACCATGATAAACTCTGCTATAATTCTGCCTTCAGATTCTTCAATCGGAACAACTTCTGTTTCTGCATAAAATGCATCTCTTGGTGTTAAAGCAAGGACTGGAATTTCAGGCAGGAGAACTTCTAATGGTTTAATCTGCCCTACACGGTGCTCACATTCGCTTGCAAGCTCTTTTAAAGCATTTACTAACAGGTCCCCTTCAGCATCAGTATCTCCTAATGAGATGATGCACAGGATGTTATAAAGGTCAGATAGTTCAACCTCAATATTATGTTTTTCCCTAAGCCATTTTTCTACTTCATAACCGGATAAGCCTAAATTTTTAACCGAAATAATGAGTTTAGTCGGATCATAATCAAAAGTCGCTTTAGAACCAAGGATTTCTTCACCAACACAATGAATGTGATCGATCTCATTAATTCTTTTCCGAATAGATTGGGATAACCTTATGGTTTTATCAATTAACTCTTTTCCCTTTGTTGCAAGCTGCTTACGTGCTACATCTAAGGAAGCAAGCAGCAAATACGACGTCGATGTAGTGGTAAGCATGCTTAAAATGGATTGAACATGCTTTGCAGAAACAAGTCCTTCTCTTACATTAAGAATCGAACTCTGGGTCATGGAACCACCTAATTTATGAACACTCGTTGCTGCCATGTCTGCCCCGGCCTGCATAGCTGAAAGTGGCAGTTGATCATGGAAATGGATATGGACACCATGGGCTTCATCGACAAGTACGGGAACATGATGAGAGTGAGCAATTTCAACAATTTTCTTTAGGTCTGCAGAGATTCCGAAGTAAGTCGGATTAATCACTAAAACGGCTTTAGCATCAGGGTGCTGTGTTAAAGCTCTTTCCACTGAATCAGTTGTAATGCCATGTGAGATACCCAAGTCTTTATCAATTTCGGGATGAATAAAGACTGGTATGGCCCCAGAAAAAACGATCGCTGACATAATTGATTTGTGAACATTTCTTGGGACTATAATTTTATCGTCAGGCCCGCAAACCGCCATAATCATCGCAATAATTGCGCCGCTGGTTCCCTGAACGGAAAAAAAGGTGCGATCTGCACCAAAGGCTTCCGCTGCTAAATCTTGAGCTTGTTTAATGATTCCCTTTGGCTGATGTAAATCATCAAGAGGACCGATATTGATTAGGTCTATGGACAAAGCATTATCACCAATAAATTGGCGGAATTCAGTATCCATTCCAGCGCCTTTTTTATGGCCGGGAATGTGGAATTGAATTGGGTTTTTTTTAGCGTGTGCTACTAAACCGCTGAATAACGGTGTTTGTTCTTGTGACAATGGTAAATACACCTCTTTATAAAAAATGCTCGGATTATTCGTCTTTATTCGACATAAAACAAAGGAATTATAGCATTATTCCTTTGTATTTTAAAGGTTTTAAATTTAACTTTACTGAAAAATTTTAACATATTGTTAGTTTCCCTTAAAGAAAGGAAAATTAACCTTTAAAGACGAATAAACAAATTAATAAATGTGAAGGAGGGGTTCAATTGAATTGGCATACACGTATTACCGGCCTATTAAACATTCAGTTTCCGATTATCCAAGGGGGGCTGGCATACTTAGCTTATTCGGAGCTAGCTGCTGCTGTTTCAAACGCAGGGGGGCTTGGTCAAATTACAGCGATGTCACTGGGCACGCCTGAATTGCTGAGAGCTGAGATTAGAAAAGTTAAACAATTAACGGATAAACCATTTGGGGTAAACTTTGCCATTGGACAGCAAGGAAGACCATTCTCAGAGTACCTTCAAGTGGCCATCGATGAAAAGGTACCAGTTGTTTCGATGACTGGCGGAAATCCAACACCTATCTTTGAACAATTAAAGGGGACAGATATTAAAACCCTTGTCCTCGTAGCTGCAAGGAGACAGGCAATAAAGGCTGAGGAGCTGGGAGCCGATGCAGTTATGGTCGTGGGGCAGGAAGGCGGCGGACATCTGGGCAGGGACGATATTGGGACGTTTGTTTTAATACCTCAAGTAGTAGATGCTGTTTCTATCCCTGTGATTGCCTCGGGAGGAATAGGGGATGGACGGGGATTAATGGCAGCTCTAAGTTTAGGAGCAGAAGGGATTGAAATGGGGACTAGATTTATCGCCACAAAGGATTGTGTCCACGCACACGAGGTCTACAAACGAGCGTTAGTAGAAGGAACCGAATGTGATACAGTCGTCATTAAACGAACCCTGGGAGCCCCTGGTAGAGCCATTGCTAACAATTGGACAGAAAGAATCCTAGCGATTGAGAAGAATCATGGTGATTATCAACAGCTCAAAGACTTTATTAGTGGAAATGCGAATAAACGGTACATATACGATGGAGAAACGGCAGGGGGCTTTGCCTGGGCAGGGCAGGTTATGGGCCTCATAAAAGATGTACCGACAGTCGCTGAGCTCTTTACCAGAATAGTAAATGAGGCCGAACAAATACGTGCAAAATGGGGAGAATAGAGGTATCATACACAATAGCATAGAAAAGCAGGTGAATGTATGGAATATCAGTACCCCATTGATTACAGTTGGTCGACTGAAGAAATTGTCGATGTGATTAAATTTTTTGAATCCATTGAGAGGGCCTATGAAAAAGGGATTGAACGAGATGAGGTCATGATGGCCTATCGTCGGTTCAAAGAGATTGTTCCGAGCAAAGCACAGGAAAAAACGCTTTGTGGTGAATTCGAAGAAATAAGTGGATATTCTTCGTATCGGACGATTAAAAAAGCAAAAGAGGCCTCTGCTGGAGATAAAATTATCATGAAATAAAGAAGAAAACTCC
>NZ_JBALNF010000001.1:0-89235 GCF_036962465.1 Neobacillus vireti | reverse complement strand
GGAGTTTTCTTCTTTATTTTATATTCTGAGCCATTTTATATAGTGGTGCAACTCGGGTGAACACTTCGTCAATTTGTGCTAATAAACCCTCTGCCCCTAATTCAATAACCTTTTCACGTTCAATTGTATAACCACATAATAATTCAGCCTTTTTAATGGTCTTCAATCGCTCGAATTGAGCAAGTAAATCCGCTTTAGTTAATTGCTGATGCTTAATTGTATCTGGCTTGGTATGGTCTAAGGACCACGAAAACTCTTTTGGTATTTCCTTATGAATTTTTCCAGCCTTTTTGATGAATCGCTCACCCATTATCTCTTTTTGCGGTGCCTCATAAATGACAGCAAACCAAATAAATAAATGGGTATTCCATAATCCAATTTGAAAATGTGGGAGCATTTTATAGCCGCGAGGATTATTGGCAAAAGCTACCCATGTATCTTTGGGCGGATTAATCGTACGACGAGCATGTTTGGCCACATGGATGAACATTTCATCTCCCGTTAAAGTAGACAGCGTTGGTGCAAAATATTCCCCTAATTGTTCTAGTTTTGGGCGAACCGTATTTTTTAAAGCTTCCATACGTGGTTCTAATCCATCTATTAGAAATACATTAAAATCCTCAGTTGTAAAGCCGCCAAAATCCATTTTGTTACCTCCAACAATTGTTTGTCAATTATTGTAGCATAAGACTGAAAAACGAAGAAGTTTGTTGCTTGTATGGGTTAATGCACATATTTGTTGCAACATATCTAGGCGGCTCATATTATACATTAAAACAAAATATCAGAAAAGTTAGTGAACAAATAGGAAAGGGGAAGGATTAATGAAGCAACTAATGAATACATCTCTAAAGAAAGCAAGTGAAAAGGAAAGAACAGCCGTATTAAGATTAGAAATGGATTATGAATTAGCCACATTATTCGAGGCAATAGAAGAGAAGAATGAAAAGAAAATGAAAGAGTGTAAGCAAAAATTAGAAAAAATCCGCATGGAATTGTTACGCTTAAAGGCTTTTTGAGCGATTTATAATTTAAGGAGTATACAGATGGAATGAACCATGGTGAGATAATTTATTGCTTGTTTTGAACGAACTCCAAATGGGAATAAGGGGAGTTCGTTTATTATTGTGCCCTTATGTGTGATGAGTTGAACGATCTGCTGGCTAAAAGTTGCTGTTGAAGCTCAAGTTGATTAAGCTAGAAGTACATCAAATCATAAATGGTGCATCATACTACATACATTGGAATAAATGCACGAATGGAGGAACACTATGAATTGGGAAACCATAGATGCCCATGCAAAACAATGGGTTAAAGAAGCAGGAGAAAGAATCCGTTTATCCTTTAAGTCCAAGTTAAATATTGAAACGAAATCAAATCCCAATGATTTAGTTACAAACATTGACAAAGAAATCGAACAGTTTTTTATCCAACATATAAGAGCGGTTTATCCTGAACATAAAATATTGGGGGAAGAGGGTTTTGGAGATGATCTTCAAGACCTTGGGGGAATTGTTTGGTTAATTGATCCGATTGACGGAACGATGAATTTTATCCACCAGCAAAGGAATTTTGCTATTTCTATCGGGATATATGAAGATGGAATAGGTAAAATTGGCTTGATTTATGATGTAGTCCATGATGAGCTGTACCACGCATTTCGGGGAAAAGGTGCTTACATAAATGGAAAACCTCTGCCGAAGCTTAAAGAAGCAGGCATTAAGGAATCCATTCTTGCCATTAATGCCACTTGGGTAATTGAAAATAAAAGAATTGATCACAATTTAATCATTCCCTTAGTCCGCGATGCTCGGGGGACGAGATCGTATGGATCAGCTGCTCTTGAATTGGTATTTTTAGCAGCGGGCAGGGTAGACGCCTATTTTTCAATGAGGCTTGCACCATGGGATTTTGCCGCAGGTGCAGTTATTATTGAAGAACTAGGCGGAGTTGTGACCAATTTACGAGGTGAAAAACTTAATTTTCTTTCAAGAGATTCCTTGTTTGCAGCAAAACCAGGGCTGCACCAAACCATTTTAAATGATTATTTAAAAGGCGGGCAATGGTAGAAAAGTTGGTTGGCAGATTTAAGGAATAAAAAAGAAGCCCGGGTCCACCGGGCTTCTTTTATAATTCTCCATTCTCACGCATTTTTCTTTTGGTTTTAAAACCCAACCCCATAATAACAATCACAGCCACAATACTGCCTAGGCCCCCAATTATGCTGTGTTCACTAATTGCAATTCCGATTCCGACAATACTGGCCGCTGCAAGGATTGCATAAATGAGTAAAGGCCATTTTACATTGCTCATCTGGACATACCCCTTTTTCTTTATCAAAAACATTCGAATTGCTTTGTTATTTTTATTTTACATAAAATCATTTCAGGTTTCCACTTTATTTGTGGTATAATGTTTTAGTTGTATATGAAAAACTATAATTAAAAACAATTTTTTGAATAAAGGTAGGAGTGGAATTTTTTGAATATAAGAAATGATATACGTAATATAGCGATTATTGCCCACGTTGACCATGGTAAAACAACGCTGGTGGATCAACTGCTAAAGCAATCTGGAACATTTCGTACAAATGAGCATGTGGAAGAACGTGCAATGGATTCAAACGATTTAGAGAGAGAACGTGGAATCACGATCCTTGCTAAAAATACCGCTATCCAATATAAAGATACTCGTATCAACATTTTGGATACACCGGGACACGCTGACTTCGGCGGTGAAGTAGAACGGATCATGAAGATGGTTGATGGAGTACTGCTTGTTGTTGATGCCTATGAAGGCTGTATGCCGCAAACTCGTTTTGTATTAAAAAAGGCTTTGGAACAAAACTTAACCCCAATTGTGGTTGTAAATAAAATTGACCGAGATTTTGCTCGTCCTTTGGAAGTTATTGATGAAGTGCTTGATTTATTTATTGAGCTTGGTGCAAATGAAGATCAGCTTGAATTCCCGGTTATTTATGCTTCGGCCATCAATGGTACGGCAAGCGTTGACCCGGAAAAACAAGACGAAAACATGCAGTCATTATATGATGCAATCGTCGATCATATCCCGGCACCGGTTGACAATAGCGATGAACCGCTTCAATTCCAAGTAGCATTACTTGACTACAATGATTATGTAGGTCGTATTGGAATCGGCCGTGTATTCCGCGGAACGATGAAGGTTGGACAGCAGGTAGCCTTAATGAAGATTGATGGTTCTGTTAAACAGTTCCGTGTTACGAAAATTTTTGGCTTCTTTGGATTAAAGCGTCAAGAGGTGGAAGAGGCAAAAGCTGGAGACTTGATTGCAGTATCGGGTATGGAAGACATTAATGTCGGTGAAACAGTTTGCCCGGTTGAACATCAAGAAGCATTACCAATTTTAAGAATTGATGAACCTACCTTACAAATGACTTTTGTTGTCAATAATAGTCCATTTGCCGGTCGAGAAGGAAAGTATTTGACTTCAAGAAAGATTGAAGAAAGACTACGTGCACAATTGCAGACAGATGTAAGTCTACGGGTTGATAATACTGATTCACCGGATGCTTGGATTGTTTCCGGCCGTGGTGAGCTGCATTTATCAATCTTAATTGAAAATATGCGTCGTGAAGGGTACGAACTGCAAGTTTCTAAACCGGAAGTAATCGTAAAAGAAGTTGATGGTGTTCGTTGTGAACCTGTTGAGCGTGTGCAAATCGATGTACCTGAAGAGCATACAGGTGCCGTCATGGAATCAATTGGAGCTCGAAAAGGCGAAATGCTCGATATGATCAATAATGGTTCAGGGCAAGTTCGTTTAATTTTTAATGTTCCAGCCCGTGGTTTAATTGGTTATACAACAGAATTCCTAACGATGACTCGTGGTTATGGAATTATTAATCACACGTTTGACAGCTACCAGCCGATGCTTCAAGGGCAAGTCGGCGGAAGACGTCAGGGCGTTCTTGTCTCAATGGAATCAGGAAAAGCTTCTACTTATGGGATCATGCAGGTTGAAGACCGTGGCACGATCTTCGTTGAACCAGGTACTGAGATCTACGAAGGAATGATTGTTGGGGAGCACACTCGTGAAAACGACATTACCGTTAATATCACGAAAGTAAAGCACGCGACTAACATTCGTTCTGCAAACAAAGATCAAACTTCAGTCATTAAAAAACCTAGGATTATGACTTTAGAAGAATCATTAGAATATTTAAATGACGACGAGTATTGTGAAGTCACACCTGAGTCGATTCGTTTAAGAAAGAAAATTCTTGACAAAAATGAACGGGAAAGAATGGCTAAAAAGAAAAAAATTGCTGAATTGAGTTAACAATTGAGAGGTGCAAACCCGTGGAAGAATTAAGATCTTTCTCCCCCAGTTTAAGATTTTTTATTGAACTTACGAACGATATTAAAACTGGAGTTATTTTACAATATGTCTTTATTGTTTTGTTATCAGTCATTGTTTATCGTTTAGGTTTTGCAAAAAAGCTGCCCCTTGGCAAGAATATTGTGATCTATTTCAGCCTTTGTATTGGATGCTTAATGCTGTTGTTTTTCTCTTATGCATTACCAATTGCTGAGGGTTTAGGTGTCGCGGCGGTATTATTAATCATTTATAAAATCCGTCTCCATCAATCGAAAAAGCAGGCGAATAGTGAAGCGGCAGGGGGGGAATAGAATGCAATCCTTACAGGATGCACTTTATAATTGGCTCACGATAAAAGTGGTTTGTGATGCCCGCCCTGATGACAGAGCAGCTATTGAAACACGGGATTTCTTTGAGGAAATGCTCACTTCACAGCATTCTGTCTCAACTATCGAAATAACAAAAGATGATTTGATGTATTATATTTCGTATCAACAGGGAGAGGAAACTAAAAAGGGTCGTTATCCCCGCGAATTAATTGAAATTATGATCAACCAAATTAATCAAGAGCCCGAAAAGTATAAGGACTACCCAAATGATTAAAAGCTGCCGAACTGTAGAGCTGCAGCTGGGTATTTAACATAAAAAACGCTTGTATACATTGGTATACAAGCGTTTTTTATTTAATTCACGCACTAACTAATAATCACCATTCATCCTTATCAGATTTGGGGCGGTATAAGCGGAAATTCCCTGAATCCATTCGTGCATTTGTTTTGTCAGCAATTCTAACACTGCAGTCATTACACATATATGTATGAATGGGACGATTCCGAAGTCGTTTAGCAATTAAGGATTCATCGTCTATTGGCTCAATCTTATCGCAAATCACACATTTGACTCTCATTCAAGCACCTCTTTCATTCTTCTTTCGAATAACAGAATGTTTGTATTATAGTATACCATGCCAATACAACTACTGGTAAATCAATTGGTTAGAGTTGATGAAAAATAGGGATAGTAGTAATATGAGAATATCTGTTTTTTATAGGAATGATTAAAGGGGTTGTGTAAAATGGCAAATCAAGTAGAACCAAAGCTAATCCAGCCATTATTTGATGAACTGCAAAAAGAGCGGTTCGTCACTTTGGCTACGATTGATTATGAAACAGGCGGTCCGAATGTGAGTGCAATATCCTGGGTGCTGGCTAAAGACGAAGGAACCATCTATTTTGCGGTTGATAATCGTTCTAGGATTTTAGAAAATATTAATAAAAATAATCAAGTTGTGATTAACTTAATTGCAAATGAATCTACATACTCGATCCAGGGGCAAGCGCGTGTTAAAGAAGAACGATTACCAGATGTTCCATTGAAATTGGCAATGGTAGAAGTTGTGATTAATGAAGTAAGAGATGTTATGTTTTACGGATCAAAAATTGTGACAGAAGTCCAATATGATAAAACATATGATAAGAAAGCGGCTGAAAGGCTTGATCATCAAGTCATGGATGCAATGAAAAAAGCTTAGTGAAAACTAAGCTTTTTTTGTATATTACTTATAGTGATTGGATTGGTCTTCTTGTTCTTCATTGAGTTTCTTTTCTTCCTTACCTTTAAGTTTTCGATCTGGTTTTTCAGTTGCGTTTTTTGGACTAGGTGTGATCAAATCGCCAGGTACTTCAGGTATTAATCGACCTGCGACATCTGCCAGTTCCTCCATAATACCACGTATTGGCCTGCCTTTTTTTATATCGGCTTGTATTTCTCGTAAACGCTGATTGGTGTCGGCATCTGCCACAACGATCGCTTTGGCCCCATACGGATCCTTTCTTAAACTTTCTGCGACAGAATACTTAATGGATCCAACCTGTGAACGATCAATCTTTGCATTCACATCAATGCCAACAATGGCATATTTCCCTAAAACTACTGCTGTTGCATCCGATACGTTTGGAATACTAGTTGCGAGTTCAACGAGACGTTTGGAAATTTCCTGCCCGGATTTTCGGTCTACGTTGTTAATATAACTGTTTTTAACATTCACTAGTTGATTGCCGCTATTGGCATTCTCCTTATGATCCGCAAGGCTGCAGCCTGTTAAAAGTATACTGATGGCTGTTATTAAAAGATTTTTTTTCAATATAATCCACCTCCAAGATGACTTATTAATGGTTAAATGGGCTTGAACAGTAGACTCTCATACAAGTTATATTGTCCTAATAACAATTATTGTGCGGAACGCCTTCTATCTTTATTCCAATAAACATATATTTTACCAAAGTCCAATCTAGTAAAGGATTGTTGAAACTAATTTAACAAGCCATACACCAGTGAACCAGGAGGCGTTGCTTTGAGTAAAATATACGTGTTAGATACAAATGTCTTGCTCCAAGACCCGTATTCCATTTATTCGTTTGAAGACAATGAAGTCGTGATTCCCGCAGTGGTCCTTGAAGAAGTGGACTCAAAGAAAAGATATATGGATGAAGTTGGCAGAAATGCCCGGCAGGTATCGCGTTTAATTGATGGTTTAAGGGCCGCAGGAAAACTATATGAAAAAATTCCTCTTGAGAATGGGGGAACCATTAGGATCGAGTTAAACCATCGATCTTTTCACGAACTACAAGATATATTTGTTGAAAAAACAAATGATAATCGGATTCTGGCGGTGGCAAAGAATTTATACTTAGAGGAACAAGCAAAGGAAAATGGCAAACCGGTTATCATCGTTAGCAAGGATGCATTAGTAAGAGTAAAAGCGGATGCGATTGGTCTAACGGCAGAGGACTTTTTAAATGACCGAGTGGTTGAAGTGGAACATATTTATACAGGTTTTTTTGAATTAAAGCTTCCGATTGAATTATTAGGCCGTTTTTATGAAAAGGGCGAGTTATCACTTTCAGAAGTAGCTAACCATCCGTTCTATCCAAATCAATTTCTAATCATGAAAGATATCCTTGGCAGTTCTGCTTCTGCAATCGGAATGGTGGATAAAACCAGTAAGAAAGTAAAAAAGTTAACATTAAATCAAGAACATGTATGGGGAATACACTCACGAAACGTGCAGCAGACGATGGCAATAGAATTATTGTTGCGTAAGGATATCCCGCTTGTTACATTAACTGGTAAAGCAGGGACAGGGAAAACCTTGCTTGCACTTGCTTCGGGATTAATGCAAACGGAGGATTTTAGAGAATACAAAAAGCTTTTGGTGGCAAGACCGATTGTTCCTGTGGGAAAAGATCTTGGATTTTTGCCCGGTGAAAAACAAGAAAAACTAAGACCTTGGATGCAGCCAATTTACGATAACTTAGAATATCTATTTAATACCAAAAAGCCAGGAGAGCTCGATGCAATTCTAGCCGGGATGGGCTCCATTGAGGTGGAGGCACTAACCTATATCCGCGGTCGAAGTCTGCCAAAGCAGTTCATTATTATCGATGAGGCACAAAACTTAACCAAGCATGAAGTGAAGACGATTTTAACAAGGGTTGGGGAGGGCAGTAAGATTGTGTTAATGGGGGATCCGGAACAGATTGACCACCCATATCTTGATGCCTATAACAATGGTTTAACTTATGTAGTAGAGAAGTTTAAAGATCAGGAAATCTCCGGACATGTTAAGTTGTTAAAAGGGGAACGCTCAGGCTTGGCTAGATTGGCGGCTGATTTGCTTTAAAGGGGAGCTGCACCTAGCATAAACGGGTGCCAATTGGCACCCGTTTATGCAGGAATTACTATATGTGCTTATTTAATGGTAAAGCCCGTAATATTTGTAAAGGGATTATCCTTATTAGTACCATCACCATAATAAATATGGACGGGTCCATCAGAAACCAATGGTTTTCCATTCTTTGAGTAGCCTAATATAAGGTTATATGCTGTTTCCAGTGATAACTCGATTTCCTCCGTTGTGGTGTGGACGATCAAGCTTTTCGCTTCAGGCGCTGGCTCCGAATTTAACAAAAAAGGTTTAAAAGGAATGCCGAAGGTACCTGTCAATACCTTTTCTTTTTCAAATTTCTTTTCGGTCTTTAATGTTGGGGGATAAATTGCCCCTTCCATTATTTCACGATCCCAGTGTTTAGAAACTGCTTTTGTATAGGCCTCGACGGAATCGGAATTCTCCTTTTCCTGTGAGAAGTAAGTGGTTAAATCAACTCGGCGGTCATCAAAAATCCAAACTCCGGGATCAAGCGTAATTGTAAATTTTACATTCCCTGTTATTGTTAAAATATTTTCCATCATCCATCCCCCTCAAATCTTGCCTTTTGGGCGTTTTTCTTTCCAAAACCACTAACATTTACGAAAAACCTTTATTGAATATCAATAATAATAATACCGCTTTTTTAGTATAGCTTTTTTTAGTTATATTGTCATAAAAGTAACTCCTTTTGTGAATATCCTTGATTGTTCTTGCAATTTTGTGGTGTAAACGGTAAAATTTATAGATAAGTTGAATTATCGCTCTGAAATGGGGGGATCAATGTTGGCGTCTGAAATGATCGTGAATCACCATGAAAAAGCCTATGCCTTGCTCCAGGCTGACGCTGAAAAGATATTAAAGCTTATCAAAGTGCAAATGGACAATCTCACGATGCCTCAATGCCCTCTTTATGAAGAGGTATTGGATACACAAATGTTTGGCCTTTCAAGAGAAATAGACTTTGCTGTACGATTAGGCTTAATAGATGTTAAGGATGGAAAAGCAATTTTAGATCAATTAGAGAGAGAATTGTCTGCTCTTCATGATGCGTCCTTAAAAAAATAATGCATAAATAAAAACTCAAACAATACAAAGTAATGTTTGAGTTTTTTATTATACATAAGAGATGTTATATTTTGACTTTTAATATATTGTAACAAAGGAGAATTTCCTCAAGTATTGCCACGTAATTTCTATTATAATAGAATGGTATTCTATCAATTTTTGAAAATGAGGACGTCTTAAATGCTGAAAAAAATAGTAAAATCATATGATTATACGTTGATTATTGCCATAATCCTTTTGTGTGCATTTGGACTTGTGATGATCTATAGTGCTAGTATGGCCTATGCAGTCCAACGGTACCAAGTAAAACCTGACTTTTTCTACCAAAGGCAAAAAGTATTTTTATTATTGTTTGCTGTAATCTTTCTTATAACAGCATTAGTTCCTTATAAAATAATGAATTTTACGAAATGGTTTCAAGTACCGATGGTAATTGCCTCGATTGTTTCATTATTAGGCCTGTTTGTTTTTGGACAAGTAAAGAACAACGCCCAAAGCTGGTATCAAATTGGAACTTTTCTTTTACAGCCATCTGAATTTGTAAAACTGGGTGTCATTATTTATTTGGCATCGGTTTATGCAAAAAAACAACCGTATATTAACCAGCTCAATAAGGGTGTTCTTCCGCCTTTAGTATATCTATTTATTGTCTGTGTTATGATAGCGGCCCAGCCAGACTTTGGGACAGCTGTAATTATTGCAGCGATTGCCGGAACTATTATTATCGCCTCTGGTATGAATTTAAAGACCATCTCGAAATTAGCTTTAATGGTTCTTATCGTTGCCTTGCCGATTGTTCTTGTCTCTTGGGGAAAACTATTTTCACCGGAACAAATGAGCCGTTTTGAAGTAATGGGCAATCCTTTTGATGAAAAATATGTAAAGGATGCCGGCTTCCATTTGGCGAACTCATTTATTGCGATTGGTTCGGGCGGAGTAAATGGACTGGGTTTGGGAAAAAGTATTCAAAAACTAGGGTATCTGCCAGAGTCACACACGGACTTTATTATGGCTATCATCGCAGAAGAATTAGGAATTTGGGGTGTAGGTTTTGTTATTCTGCTGCTCTCTTATATTGTTTTACGGGGAATTCATATCGGGATGAAATGCAAAGACCCATTTGGCAGTTTATTAGCATTTGGTATCTCTAGCATGATCGGCATTCAGTCTTTTATTAACTTGGCAGGGGTATCTGGTATTATTCCACTAACTGGTGTACCGCTTCCTTTTATCAGTTATGGAGGGTCATCGCTGTTAATGCTGGCGGGAGCTACTGGGATACTTGTAAATGTCTCTATGTTTGTGAAATATGAAAGTAAATATAAAAATAAACAAGCTCAATCTGACAAAAAGCTTAAGTCTGAGGATGGAAAGGTTTATTATCTTTAATGAAAACGCGGGGGATTATTTCCCTTGCGTTTTTAAAAATACATAGAATACGAGGTGCTTTTTGTGACAAGACAAATTAATAAAATATTGGTTGCTAATCGCGGGGAGATTGCGATTAGGGTTTTTCGTGCTTGTACTGAACTGAATATTCGGACAGTTGCTATTTATTCGAAAGAGGATTCTGGCTCCTATCATCGATATAAAGCAGATGAGGCCTATTTAGTAGGTGAAGGGAAAAAACCAATTGATGCCTATTTAGATATTGATGGGATTATTGACATAGCTAAAAAAAGCGATGTGAATGCGATTCACCCTGGTTATGGCTTCTTGTCAGAAAACATTCATTTTGCAAAACGCTGTGAAGAAGAGGGGATTATTTTTATTGGACCTGCATCCCAACACTTGGATATGTTCGGGGACAAAGTAAAAGCAAGAACCCAAGCTGAAATCGCCAATATTCCCGTCATTCCAGGCAGTAATGGTCCTGTCAATGAGACAAGCGAAGTGGAGGAATTCGCTGCCGCACACGGCTTCCCTATTATTATAAAAGCCTCATTAGGCGGAGGTGGACGCGGGATGAGAATTGTGAAAAGCAGTGCGGATGTGCGTGAAGCCTTTGAACGAGCAAAATCCGAAGCTAAAGCTGCTTTTGGAAATGATGAAGTGTACGTAGAAAAATTCATTGAAAATCCCAAGCATATTGAGGTTCAAATCATGGGGGACCAGCATGGGAACATGGTGCATCTCTACGATCGCGACTGCTCGGTTCAAAGACGGCATCAAAAAGTAGTTGAGGTAGCACCAAGTGTATCCATTTCTGAAGAGCTGCGGAACTCGATCTGTCAAGCAGCAATAAAATTAATGAGCAATGTACAATATTTAAATGCAGGTACCGTTGAATTTCTTGTTTCTGGTAATGATTATTATTTCATTGAGGTGAACCCGCGCGTACAAGTGGAGCATACTGTAACGGAATTAGTTACTGGAGTTGACATCGTTCAAACGCAAATATTAATAGCTGAAGGGCATGAACTGCATGGCCCTATTATAGGTATTCCTGCTCAAGAGAAAATAAAGTTGAATGGTTTTGCTATTCAATCAAGGGTTACCACAGAAGACCCGCTCAACAATTTTATGCCTGATACCGGAAAAATCATGGCTTATCGATCAGGCGGGGGATTTGGCGTACGTCTTGATGCTGGGAATGGTTTTCAGGGGGCGATTATCACACCTTATTACGATTCTTTGCTTGTGAAGCTATCAACATGGGCATTGACGTTTGAACAAGCAGCAGCAAAAATGGTTCGCAATTTACAGGAGTTTAGGATTAGAGGAATCAAGACCAATATTCCATTCCTGGAAAATGTCGTCAAACACGAGAAGTTTAGAAATGGCGAATATGATACATCGTTTATTGACACAACACCGGAATTATTTATTTTTCCAGTTAGTAAAGATAGAGGAACAAAATTATTAAGTTATATAGGAAATGTTACAGTAAATGGTTTTCCTGGGATTGAAAAAAAGAAAAGACCAGTTTTCACTAAACCTAGAATTCCGACGGTAAAATTTGATGTTCCCTATCAAGATGGGACAAAACAGATTTTGGATAAGGATGGACCTGAGGGACTTGTCCAGTGGATAAAAAATCAAAAGCAAGTATTACTAACAGATACAACTTATCGGGATGCCCATCAGTCCTTATTAGCGACGAGAATGCGGACAACTGATATTGTGCATATTGCCGAGGAAACTGCCAAATTATTACCGAATTTATTTTCGTTTGAAATGTGGGGCGGGGCAACCTTTGACGTTGCCTACAGGTTCCTAAAGGAAGACCCATGGGACCGCTTATTAACGCTTCGAGAAAAAATTCCAAATGTTCTTTTTCAAATGTTGTTGCGTGGCGCAAATGCAGTTGGTTATAAGAATTATCCGGATAACTTAATCCGTGAATTTATCAATCAATCCGCTGCTGCGGGAATTGATGTCTTCCGAATTTTTGATAGTTTAAACTGGGTAAAGGGGATGGAAGTTGCTATTGATGCGGTCCGCCAGTCCGGAAAAATTGCCGAGGCAGCTATATGTTATACAGGAGATATCTTGGATCCAACAAGGGTAAAGTATAATCTTGACTATTACCGAACATTGGCAAAAGAGTTGGAGCAGCAAGGTGCACATATTCTAGCCATTAAAGATATGGCTGGCCTTTTAAAGCCGGAGGCAGCGTATCGGTTAGTTTCCGAATTAAAAGCAACGGTCGATATCCCAATCCATCTCCATACCCACGATACAAGCGGAAATGGAATTTTTACGTATGCACGTGCAATAGATGGCGGAGTCGATATTGTCGATACAGCTCTAAGTACAATGGCTGGGTTGACATCGCAGCCAAGTGCTAACTCCTTATTCTATGCACTTGAGGGAAATATGAGAAAGCCACAAGTAAACATAGAAGCGCTTGAGAAGCTTTCCTATTACTGGGAGGATGTTCGTAAAGTTTATCATGATTTTGAAAGCGGAATGATGTCTCCTCATTCAGAGGTGTACCAGCATGAAATGCCGGGCGGACAATATAGTAATCTTCAGCAGCAAGCTAAAGCAGTGGGGCTTGGGGATCAATGGGATGAGGTAAAAGAAATGTACTCCCGAGTTAATAAAATGTTCGGGGACATTGTCAAAGTTACCCCTTCCTCAAAGGTTGTTGGGGATATGGCCTTATTTATGGTGCAAAATGAAATAACGGAACAAGATGTCCTATTAAGGGGGGAGAGTCTTGATTTTCCTGATTCCGTTGTTGAATTATTTGAAGGATATTTAGGTCAGCCATACGGTGGATTTCCTGAAGAACTACAAAGGGTCATCCTAAAAGGAAAGAAGCCTTTAGAAGTTCGACCTGGTGAACTGCTGGAGAATGTAAATTTTGAAAAGATTAAGGCAGAGCTGTTCGAAGAACTGGGCAGACAAGTTACTGATTTTGAAATTTTATCTTATGCTCTTTATCCAAAGGTATTTATAGAATATATCAGAGCAATCGAACGTTACGGGAATATTTCCATGTTGGATACACCAACCTTCCTTTATGGGATGAGACTAGGTGAAGAAATCGAGGTGGAAATTGAAAAAGGTAAAACCCTGATTGTTAAGTTAGTTTCTATTGGTCAGCCCCAGGCAGACGGGACCAGGGTCGTTTATTTTGAATTAAATGGACAGCCGCGTGAAGTATCGATTAAGGACGAGAGTATTAAAGCGACGGTAGTATCAAGATTAAAGGGAGATATGAAAAACGATGAACATCTTTCCGCTTCTATGCCGGGGACCGTTATTAAGGTCTTAGTAGAACGAGGAGAGAAAGTAGAACGTGGAGATCATTTACTGATAACAGAAGCGATGAAAATGGAAACAACTGTACAAGCGCCATTTTCAGGTATTATAAAAGACCTTTACGTGAAAAGCGGAGATGCTATCATGACGGGAGATCTCTTACTAGAACTGACAAAAGCTTAAATGAAAGAAATAGGCTGTGTTAAGGTTATTGTTGATTTTTAGCATAAGGGTTGGAGCGAAGCCGCATTGAGCGGAAATCAACATTCAAGATTAACACAGCCTAGAAATAAAAAAAGTTGCCGGAAGCTTCCGGCAACTTTTTTAATGCTGATTCCGACGTGCACGCGAATACAAAAGAAGAAAATAACTTAATACCCCAAATAAACAGGTGATAAAAAAGGCATGCAGGAGTGCAATATACAAATTTAACAGGCTAAAGATGATGAACGCACCAGCAATCACTTGTAAGGTAACAAGGATGAATGCAATCATCCAGCCCCAATAAAGCACCTTCTGCTCTTTATAGTGACGTACGGCAAGGTAAAAAATATAAGCGATCCAGATGAAGATTAATCCTGCTGCAGTGCGGTGTCCCATCTGGACCCATTGGTATATGTCTGATGGTAATGAGAATTTGTCATCAGAACAGAAAGGCCAGTCAAGGCAAACTAGACTCGCTTTCATATGGCGCACTAATGCTCCTGTATAGATGACGAGATAACTGTAGATGGAGACCCCCACTATATGAAAACCCATTCTCTTATCGATGAATACCTTATCTGCATCAAACTTCTTATCGACTTCAAAGATAAGAAGAGTTAATAAAAATACGGCAGCAAAGGAAACGAGGGATATTCCAAAATGCAAGGCAAGAACAAAGCCTGATTGCCCCCATAATACAGCAGCAGCTCCTATTAATCCTTGTAAAAGTAAAAAGATAACTGACAGCAATGAAAGAAATTTAGTCTCTCTTATATGCCCAATTGCCTTCCATGACCAAATTGAAAGCACGAGAACCATAATTCCCCCCCCACCGGAGACAAGCCGATGAGCAAGCTCTATCACTAGTTCAGGAGTTATTTCCGAGGGAACAAATTGGCCCTCGCATAAAGGCCAAGATCTCCCACACCCCATCCCAGATCCAGTCTTTGTGACTAAGGCACCGCCAAGTAGTATAAATATCATTACGATTGTGGTTGCAACCGCCAACCACTTCAAAGAACGCCGCAAAAAATTCACCTCTTAAAAAGTTCAATAATTTGTCATTGGTTAAACCTGACAGTATAATAAATAAAAACGTAACTTGATTTAAAAGTCCCTATTTATCATAACGAAAATAGTTGAAAAAGAACAGAATTTTAGCTGACAATAATTAAATAATAAATGGTAGATGAATAATAACTATATTTCACTATTATTATAGTGAAAATAGTCAAAAGGCTTGAATCTTAATTTGAAGGTAGTAAGATTGATGTAAGAGCGATGCTAAAAGTCCAAATAAAAGAACAAAAATCAATCAAATCGATCGGTTTCCATTGGCTTTCCTTAAAATGCTTCATATAAAAGAGAGTAAATGCATAAAAGGGTCTGGATTACACGTAAACTTTGGTTTTGTCACAATTTAGTCTAAAATTATTCAAAAAAAGTTCACAAAAATATCAAAAAGTGTGATTTAATATACAGAGAAAGTGTTTTAGAAACTGAAGTTTTTAAAGGTAAAGATACTTTTTAATGTAAAAGAATCTAATAGAAATAAAAGATTCCTTTCTTTTATTTTATATCAGTACTATATATTTAAAAATCAGGAAGGTATTTATGTCCCATAATTGGTGAATATTTGTTAGTAGGATTAGGAGGAAAAGGTATGTCCAACTCTAAGACTTATGGTGATTCAGCCATTGAAAATGGCGCTGCAAGTCTGCATGGAACAATCGAAAAAACGACCGCCTGGAAGGACTTCATGGCCCTTATTAAAATAGGAATTGTTAATTCCAATTTAATTACCACATTTACTGGTCTATGGCTGGCGATTCATTTTTCAGGTCAAAGTTTTTTAAATAATTTAGATATTATGTTTTTTACAGTAGTTGGTTCTTCCCTTATTATTGCTGGTTCATGCGCTATAAATAATTATGTTGACCGGGATATTGACCACTTAATGGAGAGAACTAAAACAAGACCAACCGTTACAGGGAAGGTAATGCCTGTAAAAGTCTTAGTTCTTGGTATTTTGCTTATTGGACTGGGTACACTGTGTTTATTCTTTACTACCGTAACTGCAACAGTAATCGGACTGCTTGGAGTTTTTAGTTATGTTTTTCTCTATACACTATGGTCCAAGCGCCAATTGGTCTCAAACACGATCATTGGAAGCATCTCAGGTGCAGTACCACCGTTAATTGGGTGGGCAGCAGTCGATGCTAATCTAGATATTATGGCTTGGGCATTGTTTGTTTTAATGTTTGTTTGGCAGCCGCCTCATTTCTATGCTCTTGCAATGAGAAGAGTCAAAGAATATAAAGCCGCAGGAGTTCCTATGCTGCCGGTAGTTAAAGGCTTTAAAACAACTAAGATTCACATTTTGGTTTGGGTGGCATTACTTCTGCCAATCCCGTTTTTTCTTACTAAGTTAGGAATCCCATTTCTGATTCTAGCTACCTTATTAAATGTAGGTTGGCTGGCATTGGGGATTTATGGATATAAGGTCAAAGATGACATTAAGTGGGCGAAACTAATGTTTGTCTATTCTTTGCAATATTTAACGATTATTTTTGTGGCGATGGTTATAGTTACATTAATTTAGTTTTGCCCCTAGGTTCATTCCGGGAGAAAGTAAGTTTTACTCTCTTTTTCCTAATTAGATGATTGATGACGGTTACATATACTTAAATCTAGGCTGTTACTGTCAATCACTAACGAAGGAGAGAACCTTTCTACATACTTCTTTGACCAACTATATTTATTTGAATTTATCAGTGAAAGAGGGGATTGATTAAGCTATGAAAAGGCTTGCGAAGTGGCGGCTAATTTCGTTATTCGCGATTTTAGCGCTTGTACTCTCCGGGTGTGGAAAACCATATTTATCAGCGTTAAATCCAGCGGGAGAAGTTGCAGACACAGAATATGATTTAATGAAGTTAAGTACCTATATCATGGTAGGAGTAATCCTAGTAGTAGTAGTAATTTTTGTTTTGGTATTTCTTCGTTTTAGAAGAAAAGACGAAAAAATCCCAAAACAAGTTGAAGGAAGTCATCGTTTAGAAATTATCTGGACTACGATTCCGATATTATTATTACTCATTTTGGCTGTTCCTACAGTTGCGTCCACATTTAAGCTTGCTGATGTGAGCCAGATGGACAAAAAAAATACAAAAGCACTTATTGTAAATGTACGATCGCATTTATATTGGTGGGATTTTGAATATCCTGGTCAAAAAATTGTAACAAGTCAGGAATTAGTAGTGCCTACAGATGAAAAAGTTTATTTTAATTTAAAATCTATGGATGTTAAACACTCGTTTTGGATTCCGGCTGTTGGTGGTAAAATCGATACCAACACAGATAATGCCAATAAGTTTTGGCTGGAATTCGATGATAAACGTGCGAATGAAGCTGGAAATCTTTTCTATGGGAAATGTGCTGAGCTTTGTGGACCATCACATGCCTTAATGGACTTTAAAGTTAAAGCGATGAGCCGTGATAAATTTGATGCTTGGGTTTCTGCTATGCAGAATGTAAAAGAACCGCAAAAAGCAACCAATGATTTAGCAGCTCAGGGTCAAGAAATTTTCAATAAAAGCTGTATTGGCTGTCATGCTGTAACACCAGCTAACAAAATGCCAGATACGGCACGTGTTGCACCTAACTTGACTAACTTTGGGGACAGATCTCGAGTTGCCGGTATTCTTGATCATAATAAAGAAGAGGTAAAGAACTGGATCAAAAATCCTGAAACCTATAAACCAGGTAATATGATGACTGGAAAATACGGAAACTTGACTGATGACCAAATTGATGCGGTTGCAGAATATCTAATGGGCTTAAAGGTTCAGGAATAATAGGGGAATTGGTTGAAAGGGAGGTAAAATTGTGAGTACCATTGCTCAAAAAAAAGGATTTGGCGCAACATTATGGGACTATTTAACAACAGTCGACCATAAAAAAATTGCCATCCTATACTTTATTGCAGGCGGATTTTTCTTTTTAGTCGGGGGACTAGAAGCGGTTTTTATCCGTATTCAGCTTGCTGTACCTAATAATGATTTTGTTAGTGCGGGTGCATATAATGAAATCCTCACCATGCACGGAACAACTATGATTTTCTTAGCGGCGATGCCGCTCTTAATTGGTTTTATGAATGCTGTAATGCCATTGCAGATAGGGGCTCGAGACGTTGCATTTCCATTTGTTAATGCGGTAGGATTTTGGTTGTTCTTCTTTGGAGGAATATTTCTAAATTTATCGTGGTTCCTTGGTGGTGCTCCTGATGCAGGTTGGACCTCTTATGCATCACTTGCTCTTCATTCGAAAGGTCACGGGGTTGACTTTTATGTACTAGGATTACAGATCTCTGGTATCGGTACATTAATTGGTGGTATTAATTTCCTTGTTACGATTATTAACATGCGTGCTCCTGGTATGACCTATATGAGGATGCCATTATTTACTTGGACAACATTTGTTGCTTCTGCATTAATTTTATTTGCATTCCCTCCATTAACAGTTGGTCTGACTTTAATGATGTTTGACCGTTTATTTGGAGCTAATTTCTTTGATGTAACAATGGGTGGAAATACAGTTATTTGGGAACATCTCTTCTGGATTTTCGGTCACCCAGAGGTGTATATCTTAATTCTTCCCGCATTTGGTATTTTCTCGGAAATCTTTCCGATTTTCTCAAGAAAACGTCTTTTCGGTTATTCATCCATGGTATTTGCAACAGTGCTTATTGGTTTCTTAGGTTTCATGGTATGGGCACACCACATGTTCACAACTGGTTTAGGACCTGTTGCAAATGCTATTTTTGCAGTGGCAACAATGGCAATTGGGGTACCAACCGGTATCAAGATTTTTAACTGGTTGTTTACGATGTGGGGAGGAAGTATAAAATTTACTACTCCAATGTACTGGGCTTTTGCTTTTATCCCTACCTTTCTTATGGGGGGGGTTACAGGTGTAATGCTCGCCGCCGCTACAGCAGACTACCAATATCATGATACTTACTTTGTTGTTGCTCACTTCCACTATGTAATTGTTGGTGGTGTAGTGTTTGGTATTTTTGCTGGCGTACATCTTTGGTGGCCAAAAATGTTTGGAACGATGTTAAATGAGACGTTAGGAAAAATCACTTTCTGGTTCTTTTTCATTGGCTTCCATTTAACTTTCTTTATCCAGCATTTCTTAGGTTTATGGGGCATGCCACGTCGTGTCTTTACGTACCTTCCAGGCCAAGGTTTTGAAACTGCAAATATGATCAGCTCTGTTGGAGCCGGATTTATGTCAATTGCAGTAATCGTCATGCTTATTAATGTTGTATTGACTTCTGTGAAAAATGTTAAAGTGGGTAACGATCCATGGGGTGACGGAAGAACGCTTGAATGGGCAATTCCATCACCACCTCCATTTTATAATTTTAAACAGCTGCCATTAGTCCGTGGGTTAGATGCTTATTGGATTGAAAAAATGGAAGGGAAAAAAGGTATGACACCAGCTGAGCCGCTTGGTGATATTCATATGCCTAACTCCTCATTTATCCCATTTGTGATTGCATTAGGCTTGTTCATTGCTGCATTTGGTGCGATGTATCATGTTGATAAAGTTTCATGGGCATTACCAGTCATGATTATTGGGCTTCTAATCACTTTTGGTTCATTGTTTACTCGTTCGGTTAAAGATGATCACGGATTCCATATCCATAAAGAAGAATTGCAGGAAGAAAAGGGGGCTAAGGCATAATGCACGCTGAAGAAAAAATGACGTTTGAAACATGGCCTGCTGAGCCGGAAAGATCGACCCTTGAGGCAAAAAATAAATTTGTTGGTTTTTGGTTATTCTTAGGGGGAGAGACCGTTTTATTCGCCTCTCTCTTTGCCACCTACCTAGCATTAAAGGATAAAGTGCCGAATACAAGCCAGCCGTTGGCAAAGGATCTATTTGAACTGCCGCTCACATTTATAGCGACAATGCTGCTATTAACCAGCTCGATCACAAGTGTGTATGCAATGTATCACATGAAAAATTTTGCCTTCAAAAAAATGATGCTTTGGCTGGGCGTTACCGTTTTATTAGGTCTGGGCTTCCTTGGCAGTGAGGTTTATGAATTTACAAATTATGTCCATGAGGGTCATAAATTTACCAGCAGTGCGTTCGGTTCCGCTTTCTATTCACTTGTTGGTTTCCACGGAGGGCACGTTGCATTTGGTTTGTGTTGGATTGTAACTTTAATGATTCGGAACTCTAAACGTGGGCTAAGTCTTTACAATGCACCTAAATTCTATGTCGCTAGCCTTTATTGGCATTTTATTGACGTAGTTTGGGTATTTATCTTTACAGTAGTATATTTAATGGGGATGGTGGGATAAAATGACAAATCAGCCATTAAGCTCAAGCAACCCAAGAGTGGACCTTGAATATCGACGTAAAAAAAGTGCAGAAGAAATGCGCTATCAAGTTATCTCGTTCGCATTGATGATCTTTTTAACTTTAGTGGCCTTCGCCTCAGTTGCCATGAAAGGTACTACGCAATGGTTTACCGTACCGTTTATCGTTTTATTAGCAGCAGTCCAAGTTGTGTTCCAATTATTTTACTTCATGCATATGAGCCATAAAGGGCACGAAGCGCCGACACTGTTCTTGTTTTCGGGATTATTTGTCGGACTAACTGCAATATTGGCTTTTAGCACCATTATCTGGTGGTAATACTGAAGAAGAAAATCGGCGTTTAGCCGATTTTTCTTTTTAGGGAAGGCTCTTTTTTTTGCGATGTCTATTTTCTACAGGTATAATAATAATAAGATTCTTTTAATGTTGAGGTGAGGTCAGAGTGCTTTCATTAGATATTTTTGGATTTGAAGCCCTTTGGAGCCCGTACTTTTTAATCATATTACTTGCCATAACGGTGGCTTACTTTCTAATAACGACAAAATTCAGAATGAAGTTTCAACAAAGTGACCCTTTAACAGCTAAACAAGCAAGCTTATTTTTAACTGCAATATGCTTATTATATGCTATCAAGGGATCACCGTTGGATTTAATGGGGCATCTAATGTTTTATATCCATGGGATTACAATGGTTCTACTAGTTTTCCTTGTTCCGCCATTGTTTATTTTATCTATTCCTAATTGGCTCTGGAGAACAATTCTAAATTTGAAGGTTATTAATTCGTTATTCAAGTTATTTTCAAGACCGGTGATTGCGATCCTTTTATTTAATGCTTTCTTTTCCTTTTATCATATACCACTTGTTTTTGATCACGTTATGCAAAATAGATATTTGCATGCGGGTTACTCAATTGTATTGTTTATATTTGCAATTGGCATGTGGTGGTCGCTCGTTTGCCCGCTGCCCGAATATAAAAATTTAACTGGTATAAAGAAGGTTGCTTATATATTTGTAAACAGTATTCTTATTACTCCTGCATGTGCACTTATTATCTTTTCGGATAACTCCTTGTACGCCACATACCATGATCCGAAGGTATGGTCACAGGTCATGAGTTTATGTGTTGGTTCGTCATTTGATAATCTGAATATAACTGGTCCAGAATTATTTAGTTCCATGTCAGCAGTAGAGGATCAAAGGCTGGGTGGGGTTGTCATGAAAATTCTCCAAGAGATTATTTTTGCCGTTGTTTTAGGACAAGTATTCTTTGAGTGGTATCGCAACGATCAGGAAGAATCGGAACGTGAAATGAAAAAACATCAATTAAATCCTACTCACTAAATACTCCCTTTATAAGGGGGTTTTTTAATGAGTATTAATTGAAATGAGTTAGGAACTACTCTAAAATAAGGGTAGTACATATAGAAGAGAGGATCTACGATGAATTCCTTACCAATATTACCTACCATAAGTACGTCTTTTATTGTTTTAAGTGCTATTACGGTTGCCATTGGCTGGTACCAAATAAAACAAAGAAAAATTGATGCCCATAAAAAGACAATGTTTACTGCTGGGATTTTTGCCCTTATCTTTTTTATCATTTATGCCACAAGAACTATTTTTATCGGAAACACATCTTTTGGCGGACCAGCAGATATAAAAATATATTATACAATTTTTCTTGTTTTTCATATTACATTAGCAACAGTAGGAGCAGTCTTTGGTGTCATCTCTTTAATAACAGGATATAAAAATAACCTGTCCATCCATCGCAAGCTGGGACCGATAACCAGTTTTATCTGGTTTTTTACGGCTATAACGGGAGTGGCTGTTTACTTATTGTTATATGTTTTTTATAAAGGCGGAGAGACAACATCAATGATTAAAGCAATTCTTGGATTATAAACAAACTCCAAGAGGACTTTGCTTTTGTGCTGGCTGAATATCATGCTTAAAAATATAGGTGCTATCATTGGCGCCTTTTTTTACATCATTAATAGTTATCTGAATACTAAAAAAATGAGAAATCAATAGAAAATACCTATGGAGGAAGATGAATGGAGATTAATATACTAAATGAAAATGATTATTTAGAGACATTACGGCTATCTGAGTATGCGTTCCAGTATCATGTCCCAGAAGAAAAGATTCCTAGCAGATTAGAAAAGTTAAAATCTCATAAATTATTAGGTATAAGAGAAGGTAATGTACTTGCAGCCAAATTACACATCATTCCTCTTGCCGTTCATATGAATGGGGATGAGTGGGAAATGGGGGGAATCGCCGGTGTTGCCACCTTTCCGGAGTATAGACGGAGTGGATATGTTAAATCTTTACTAACAGAAGCATTATCTCAGATGAGGCAAGATGGTCAAATTGTCTCTTTATTGGCCCCATTTGATTATGCGTTTTATCGTAAATTTGGCTGGGAAATTTTAAGTGATGTTAAGAGAGTGACGATTGAAAAAATAAATCTCCAATTCCTCAGCCCGCAGCCAGGTTCCATTAAAAGATTCGCGAAGGCTAGCCACCATGAGGAAATAGAGGAAATTTACCGAAAGTATTGCAAGAACTATATGGGACTGCTTGTTCGTGACACGGACTGGTGGATAGAACATGTTTATGATGAACAATCACATGCTGCTGTTTACTATAATTCCTCTAAAGAGGCAAGGGGATACATTTTATATTCTATAAAAGATAGAAAAATGGAGGTTCAAGAAATAGTGGTACTGGACCAGGAAGCAAGAGTCGGGCTGTGGAATCTTATTTGTCAGCATGATTCAATGGTCGATTGTGTTACTGTAAATTTATCCGTACATGATCCGTTTACCTATTTCTTAAGTCAGCCAAAATTAAAGACAGAGGTATTGCCTTATTTCATGTGTCGAATTATTAAGGCAAAAGAATGTTTAGAAAGGTTTCCGTTTGATCGGAATGCAGAGCCTGTTTTTCTTCATCTAGAGGACCCTTTTGCAGCATGGAATAATGGAAGTTATCTTATTGGTAAGGGTGAAGTGAAGGAGTTTAAAGCGAAGCAGGGAAGCCAGTGCGTTAATCCGCCCAAAAGGGGGATCCGTTTGACCATTAATGAATTATCTGCGATTCTCTTTGGCTATAAAAGGCCAGTAGAACTGTATGATTTGGGTCTAATAAAGGGGGCAAAGCAAGAAGTCGATCAATTCGAGACCATGATTCCAAAGCTGAAATCCGCGTTTTATGACTTTTTTTAATACCAGAATATAAAAAAGGCGCATGAATCATTTCATGCGCCCTTTGCACATTATAGTGCGAACTGACTGATTTCTTCTGCTACATTTTCAAGGATTTTTTTGCACTGAGTTACAAGGGAAGCAGGAAAGTTTTCTCCCTCACCATATTCCACACCGTGAGGATAATAATGCTTTCCTAAAAGTGGAGTCAACAATTGAATCGTTGCCTTAAACGTGTCCACATCGCCTTCAGCCGCAAATCCTTGAATGCGAAGATAAAAAATGCCTTCTTTTAGCTCGAATTTTCGGTCATATGTAACTCGGTCATAATCCCATTGACCGGCGCGGACTAAACCATATTCCTGCATAACGTCATCTAAACGGTTTATGTCCGCTTTTAATTTCTCAATTCCAGTATTCTCGAACTTCATCCTAATCCCTCCTAAAAACAGTTGCCATGCCCCTAAGTTCCTAAATCGGTATTGAAGCAAAATATAATTCATTTTAATAATAGTTGAATTTTTAATAACTTGCAATGAATAGATTTGAGCGAATAAAACCGTTTGCATTGGTAAAGCCTAATCTATTGAAAAGGGGTATAAAAATACTTTTGGAGGAAATAATCATGGAAAAAATACGTGACATAATGACAGATGAGGTAGAATGTTGTACTTTATTAGATAATATTTTTGAAGTTGCAGTTAAGATGAAGGAGCTTAACGTTGGAGCGATACCAATTGTTGATAAGGAAAAAATAGTAGGTATGATAACAGATCGCGATATTGTTATAAGAGGGGTTGCTGAAAAACATCCTGGTTCTACAAAAGTAGAAGATATCATGAGTAAACAATTGATATCAGTGAGCCCAGACACCTCCACAAGGGATGCAGCAAAATTAATGGCTGACCATCAAATTCGCCGATTACCTGTAGTAGAAAATGAAAAATTAATAGGAATTGTATCTCTTGGGGATTTTGCCATTCGTGAGCTGACAGATGACCAGGCAAAAGAAGCCCTAAGTGAAATTTCAGAACAGAATTACAATGACGTCCAGCATTAGAAATTTAGATTATGACCCTTTGAAGAGGCTCCCGTACCGCCCGTGAACCGCTCGTGCCTAGAGCGGAAATCAACAGACTAGTTTAATGTGAATAAAGAAGGTGCCCCTAAAAGTTATACTTTGGGACACCTTTTTTTTAAAACAGGTAATAAATCTGAGATTTTTGCTTATGGCTCTTACTAAACAAGATATAAATGATATAATTGTTTAATCAATACATATAATGTTAGAAATTGTTATAGAGAGGGTGAGTGCGACTGCGTACTCTAAGCAGAATCTTAATACTCTCAGTTGTTTTCCTAACCATTGGTTTTTACGTTAGTATAAATGGAAAAAATGATGATAGTAAAGTACTGATTAAGGAAGATCATACGTCAGAGATGAAACAATCAACGCCTCAGGATGCTGATAAAACAAATGGGAGTCAATCACCGTTAGAAAAACCAAAGGAAGGTTTAGCTCTTTTAATCGGACAAGATGTTTCTCGTCTCGAAAAAGAGTATGGAAAACCGATAAGAATTGACGAATCGATGTATGGCTATCAATGGTATATTTATAATCAGAGCTATAGCCGTTACTTACAAGTAGGTGTTGAAAATAATCGGGTTGTCACTATTTTTGCCTTAGGGGAAAGTTTAGATGTTGCCCCGTTTGAAATTGGGCAGCCGGTCGAAGAAATATTTAATACGCAATTTTTTGATACGAATATCAATCTTGAACTAAATGGGAATACTTATCGTTTCGAATTAAATGATACGGATTTAAATCTTCGTCCAATGGTTCGAATGGGGGATATTTATGTCCAGTTATATATAGATAAGTTTACTGGTAATCTTTCAAGTGTGCGTTTTCTCGATGCAGAAACCTTGGTTAAACAGCGTCCATATGAACTTGTTTATCGCGGACAGCTCCTCAAGCCGCCTGCTCTTGATGAAGGTAGGATGAAATTAGTAGAACAAAGTACAGAACAAGAAATTTTTGATATTACTAATGCTTTAAGAATTAGGCACAAAGTAAAACCCTTGGTTTGGGATGAAAGGACTGCTGAGGTTGCTTTTGAACATAGCAGGGATATGGCTCAAAACAACGATTTTTCCCATACATCTAAGAAATTTGGTGATTTAGCCAATCGCTTAAAAACAGCTAGAGTTGCCTATCAAAATGCAGGGGAAAATATTGCTGCAAACTACACGGATGGACCTGCAGTGGTAGAGGGTTGGCTTAATAGTAAGGGACATCGAGATTCATTACTAAGTAAAGAATTCTCTCATCTTGGTGTGGGTGTCTATGAAAAATATTATACACAAAACTTTATCCGTAAAACAGCGGAATAATAGAAAGAAGGTGTCCCAAAAGTATAACTTTTAGGAGCACCTTCTTTTTTATGCATTAAACGAGTCTGATTTCCGCTCCCGGGGAGCCTCCTCGTCGCTCCAATCAACAGAGTGTGAAAAATTATTCATCAACCACCTTTTGGGTCAGTCTCTTTCAATTACCCATTTAGTAAATAAAAAATGGCTTCTTTCCCACCTGCCATATAAGCGAACGGTTTCCCCGACTGTAAATGTGTCTTTTTTAGCATCTGTTGTAAGGGGAGTTGTTTTTAATGCCGTAATCACCCGATTGGAGGATTGAAGTTTAATGCTCTGAACTAGGACATACCGGTCATAATAGAACCGCTGCTTCTCTTCGGTGATATCGATTATCTTACCTATTACAACTGATTCCTGACGTACGTCCCCAGCCTTATGCCATTTTCTGTCTTGCTCTTTTCTTTCTTTCCTCGTTATCCAAAAAAAGTACAGACAGATAATCGGGATCAATATGGCGGTAACCATCTCGATTAAACGCCTCCCTATCCTTTTTTAATAATAAAAAAAGTGCCAGTGGCATAGGCTATTTTTTTTCCATCACTGCGGAAGGCCTCACCCGAAATGACCATTGTTTTCGTGCCTTTATGAATAACCTCAGCTTTGCAGCGAAGTGTTTCACCAATACCCGGGGCTATATAATGAATATTTAATTGATTTGTTACGGCACCGTATCCTTCCGGCACTAGCCGATTAACCAGAACCCCCATAGATGTATCAAGAACCGTTGCGGTAATTCCTCCATGAACAATGTTTAGGTTATTATGAATAACAGGACTAATAGGAATTGTAATTTCATAGCATTCATTCTCAAAGCTTGTTTCCATATGCAAGATTCCATCAATATAGGTACGTCGATTACCTTTTATCTTATTTTGTACACCCTCAAGTAACTGCTTAATCACACCGAGGTCTTCCTCAGACCCATTTTGGAGAAGTGATTCTAATAAATGACGTAGTTCTTCCTTCATATTTTTACCTCTTTCATATCTTTATCTCTTGCCATCTTACCACTAAGAAGGAGATTAATAAATTAATTAACTGTGAAGGTATTTCACATTTCCTCTTTTTATACATATTGTATTATTGGCGATTAATATGGGCAGAGGTGAGAATAAAATGACGCAAAAGAAATTGCATCCTTCCGTGCTCCAATTTAAAGAATTTGTAAAGAACAATCCGCAAATTATTAGGGAAGTTCGGAGTGGAAAGGCGACCTGGCAGGAGTTATATGAGGATTGGTATTTGTTGGGGGAAGAAGATAGCCGCTGGCAGACGACAGGTGCTGAGAAGGAATCGGAATCTAAAACAGACCAAGTGTCTAAAAATGATTGGTTATCCAATATCATGGGAATGGTGAAAAAAATGGACCCAAATCAAATGCAAGGTCATATAAATAACTTAAGTCAAGCTTTAGGGGCAATCCAAGGCGTTATATCCCAATTCCAAGGTAGTAATGTTAACTCTGTTTCAGGACCATTAAAGCCGCAAGAAGGACCGAAGCATCCATTTGCTTTTAGAAAAGACTAAATGGAAGGGACCCATACACGATGCGTAGAGATGTATTAGATTATTTGGAACGTCAAAAGGATTTAAAACAATTTATACGAGAACAGCCACTATGGTATAGAAAGCTTACAAGAAACCCTTATGATTTACAAGCACTAGAAGTTGCTTCATTACACTATTATAAAAAGACGATCCCCGATCAAGTAGAGAAGTTTTCAAATAGCGTTCAAATGGCCTCAATGATGTATCATATGTTTCAAGCGATGAAAACACAAAATTAAGAAAAGACCACAATGTTTCAATTGTGGCCTTTTTCATGAATTCGCTTTTATTAATAGGAGGTCTGAAAACTGTGATGTTGTTTTTCCGCAGGCTGTTAGGATGTTAAAAAAAATGAATGGTAAATATGCCTAGGACAGCAGGAATTTTCGCTTTCTTCTAGTATATATGTTAAAATATCCTTGGAGGTGGGCGAGTATGCTTGCTACTTTAGAAAGAATTGAACTATTAGAATACGCCGAAGACTTAGCCAAGATGGTCTTAACGTCTGATATTGCAGAACAATATCAAATTAGTTTATATAAAATGCAAAACAATAAAGAAACACAGCGGAAAATCAATCGATTTGCCAGTCTGAAAGAGCTTTATGAAGAAGTTCAGCGGTTCGGTAAATACCATCCAGATTATAAAAGAGTAATGTTGCAAATTCGCGAGGCTAAACGGGAAATGGATTTGGATCCGCTTGTTGCAGAGTTTAAGCTGGCTGAAAATGATTTGCAAACTCTCCTGGATGAGATTAGTAAATCCATTGGGGGAGCCGTATCAGAACATATAAAGGTGCCTAGCGGTAACCCATTTTTTGAAACAGGTCATAGCTGTGGCACAGGAGGAAGCTGTGGGTGCAGTTAATTAAAAAATCAGCTTTTCATTAAGCTGATTTTTTAATTTCTTTCAGCATTTTCTGATAATTAGGGCTAAAGTTTGAATTGAAATAATACGTTTTGATGTGCTAGACTTATTTAAAATGATGGTTTTGCTGAAGGGGAATATACAATGTTTGTTCAAAGACAAGGATTAGTAGTTTGGCTGTACTCTTTAAAACAAGCCAAAATGCTTAGGCGTTTCGGTAACGTTCATTATGTCTCAAAAAAGTTAAAATATGTTGTCTTATATTGTAATCAAGATGAAGTCGAGGGGATTATGGAGAAGTTAAATTCCTTTTCGTTTGTGAAAAAAGTAGAACCTTCCTATAAACCATTCTTGAGAATGGAATACGAGAATTCTGCCCCGGATAAAGCCAAGGAATATGATTACAAAATGGGAATTTAAAAGGTGAGGGATGGTCCCTCACCTTTTTGATGTCCAGCTCGAAGATTTCCCTTTATTGCAAGGGTAAAATATAATGGTTTAATCGCAAAATCCCTATCAAATGCTGATAAAATAATTCTTTCTCATTAAAGATCACAGATGGTTTAACCGTAAGTTCGATGATTTGTTTTCCAAGCGACTCCGCTGTTTGGACAAACAAATCAAATCTTTTATTTGACAGACTAGCTGGATTCGGGATTCCTTCACGACATATATAAAGCGCTTGGAATTTTCCGGGGTCTGTTGGTTTTAATATAACAACTAAGGAAGTCATATCTTTACCGTTAATGTTTGTGTGCAGTGCCATCATATGCTGGAGGCGGTGTTGATTTGCTTTTGCAAGTTCAAGCAGTTCATAAATATCTGAATATCCTTCACCTAGTTCAATAAAACGCTGTATCAATTGACATTCTCCTTTAAGCTTGTTTCATCCCTACTTTATCATTTAATGGCAGCCAAATAAAGAACAAAAGCGCAAGCGCCTTGGTTAGCCCCGACAAGCATAAGACGAGCCGGCTGAAAGGTTGCTCTTAACCTTTTGGACGGATTGACCTAAATGTGGAGGCGACTGCCCTGGGACGAAGGCATAAGACGGCCCTCGCTAGAAGGCGCTTTTTGCCTTCTTCGAGGGATGGCTTATGACTCGAGTCCCAAGGAGCCGCAACTGGATAAGCTTATGACCATCGAGGGGCTAGGCGCTGGAGCTGGACGTATCTAACCCTGAAAAAAGTTATCCACAAGTAGTAAATCTATAATTTCCTAGAACATAAAAAAAAACCCTGCAGAATAATCCGCAGGGTCCTTCTATATCCTAAAGCAAAGGATAGAAGGCAAAGGGAGAGGAGAAACCGGAGGAAGAACTTATGGGGAAACGTAAGTCTTCTCCGCGGTTGGCAACAACATCCTCGAATTGATGTTGTTAATAACATTATCTCCACAACAGAAAAGCTTATACGTCTTTTCGATAAATTTTCCAACTAGATAGTAAAAAGAGGTTAACAGGTAAAAAGATATTCGGAACAGATTGTCTTTTTTATAAATTATGATAGGATGTATTAAGAAAAATGATTTTCAAAAATGTGGTGATAAGTCCATGAGAGTGGTTTCAGGTATATGTAAGGGAAGACCGTTAAAAGCAGTCCCTGGGAATACAACACGTCCGACTACAGATAAAGTAAAGGAAGCCTTGTTTAATATGATTGGGCCTTATTTTGAAGGCGGGACTGGTTTAGATTTATTTGCAGGCAGTGGCGGATTAGGTATTGAGGGACTTAGCAGAGGTTTAGAAAAGGTTATTTTTATAGATCGGGAGTCAAAGGCGATACATGTTATCCAAGAAAATATAAAGGCCTGCAAATTTGAAGATCGATCAGAAGTTTATCGCAATGATGCTGACCGAGCATTAAAGGCCCTTATAAAAAGAGGTATTTCTTTTGATTACATATTTTTAGATCCGCCTTACAAAAAACAGCAGCTTGTCAGCCTGATGGAAAAAATGGACCAACAGGACTTGGTAAAACCAGAGGGAGTTATTGTCTGCGAACATGGCTTTGATGTGGAATTACCTCAAATAGTAGGGCAATTTAACCAGATAAAACATGAAAAGTATGGGATTATTGCTGTGACGATTTATTCGAATGGCAGTAAGGAGTAAGGAGGAGTCCAGTTGGCTAGAATTGCGGTATGTCCAGGAAGCTTTGACCCCATTACCTATGGTCATTTAGATATCATAAAGAGAGGTGCGAAGGTATTTGATATTGTTTATGTGAGTGTGTTGAATAATTCCGCAAAAAGTCCTCTATTCACACTTGAAGAGCGGATGGATCTGATAAAAACAGTAACCAAGGACCTTCCAAATGTAAAAGTGGATGTTCATTCAGGCTTACTTGTTGATTACGCGAAGTCTGTGAATGCAAATGCCATTATTAGGGGCCTGCGGGCTGTTTCAGATTTTGAATATGAGATGCAAATTACCTCCATGAACAGAGTTTTAAATGAAGATATTGAAACCTTCTTTATCATGACCAACAGCCAATACTCTTTTTTAAGTTCAAGTATTGTAAAAGAAGTAGCCAAGTATGATGGCGACATTTCTTCATTAGTTCCACCTATCGTAGAGAAAGAATTACATAAAAAGTTTGGGCGTTAAAAGCGAAAGCCCCGTATCGTGTTGTGAACCAGGTTTGACCGTTTAGTTGTATAAGGAAAAGAGCTCGGCTTATGCCTAGCTCTTTTTTAACCGTGTAAACAATAGTACAGTATAGATTAAGAGTGAGAAAATAGTAATTAGCGGTCCAACCTCGATCATCTTATGATAAACATGATTTGCCATTGAACCATCTCCCAAAAAAACAACGGGTAAGGTATTGGAGGGTTGTTCGTGATGACTAATTCGGATGTAGAGTGGTTTCCATAATAGTAAGGCGAACAAGGCTGAAAAAATTCCTTGAAGAATCCTGGCGATAAAAAAGGGTTTAAATCGAATGTCCGTTTGGGCGAGGATGCTTGCAACTTGAGCTTGAATACTAAAACCGCTAAACGCTAAGATAAAACTAGTAATGATGGCTTTTTGCAAAAGGGTTGCATCTTGAACATGACTTATTAATTGGCTTCCCATTGTAATTTCAAATAGTCCTGAAATAAAGGGAATGCTCAACATATCTGGGAATGACAGAGACGATAGCAGCACTTCAACTGTTTTGGCCAGTATGGCCGTTATATGTAGTAAGTAGAGTAATTTGTTAATCACAGAGAACAAAATAATAAAGCCGCCAATCATTAATAAGGTTTGAATCGAAGAATTAACTGCATCACCTAAAAGTCTTCCAATCGGCCGATTATCTTTTATTCTCGTTTGATGGAGAACCGAGAGGGCTGTTCTAAATTTAAATTTTTTTCTTTCATCTGAAGTCTCAGGTGTCTCCTTTCCGTAAAAACGCATGATAATTCCTACACATATATTTCCTAAGTAGTGTGCAGCTGCTAACAGTAGTCCAATCTTAGGGTTATTAAAGAAGCCAACCGCAACAGCACTAAATATAAATAAGGGATTTGAGGAATTGGTAAAGGATACAAGCCTTTCTGCTTCTATTTGCGTTAAATGTCCTTCTTGACGTAACCGTGCAGAGAATTTTGCTCCTGCAGGCTGCCCAGAAGCCATCCCCATTGCCCATACAAACCCGCCAACGCCCGGAACTTTAAATAAGGGTCTCATCAGAGGTTCTAACATTACCCCGATAAATTTTACAACTCCAAATCCAATCAACATTTCAGAGACAATAAAAAAAGGCAAAAGGGAAGGAAAGACAATTTCCCACCACATAGTAAGACCGCGAATGGATGCTTCGAATGACTCCCTTGGAAAGGAGATAAGCGATGCAGCTAAAATGGTAGCAGAAACGGATAAAAAAACCGTTTTTAGTTTTGACAGAACCAATTAAGATCCCTCCTTCCAAACGATAGCTCAAATCGTGCAAATCAATAGTATCAATGCTAAAATATAGATTAATCTTATGAGAAAATCGTTGACCCTTGTCCCCATATACATCAAATATACTCATAGAAAAGCAATTTAGACCATAAGATTGAACGAGTTTAGCTTTAATTCTACACTCTTTTAAGCAACAATAATGGGAGGTCAGTGGTGATGGAGCACCCAAAAATTGGTTTGGCACTTGGTTCAGGTGGTGCACGCGGGTTTGCTCATTTAGGTGTAATAATGGCATTGAAGGAAGCTGAAATTCCAATCCATTTAATTGCAGGAAGCAGTATGGGGGCACTTGTGGCCAGTTTTTATGGTGCTGGACTTGATTTCGATCGTTTGTATAAATTGTCCACTGCCTTTAAAAGAAAGTATTTCTTAGATTTTACAGTTCCTAAAATGGGTTTTATATCAGGGAAAAAGATCAAAGAGTTTATCAGGGTTTTTACCCATGGGAAAAACATTGAGGAACTTTCCCTCCCGATTGGGATTGTGGCAACAGATTTATTAACAGGTGAAAAAGTCGTTTTTCAAAATGGGCCTGTTGCTGAAGCTGTAAGAGCAAGTATCTCCATTCCAGGTATTTTTGTACCAGAAAAATATAATGGGAGAATTCTAGTCGATGGCGGTGTTGCCGATCGGGTCCCAATATCAGTCGCCAAAGAAATGGGGGCAGATATTGTTATAGCGGTAGATGTATCAAGGGTAAAACGAAACGCTGAAATAACAACAATTTACGATGTAATCATGCAAAGTATAGATATCATGCAGACGGAAATTATCAGCCAAAGGGAAACATCGGCAGATATCATGATCCGCCCCCCTGTTGAAATGTATAGCTCACGTGCCTTCACTAATACAGAGGAAATCATTAATATTGGCATGGAAGAAACTAATAAACATATCAAACAGATAAAATCCGTCATCGAAAAGTGGAAGGAGTAACACGAGCAATGCGTAGGAAAATATACACAGGAACAATCATTTTGTTGGCACTTATCTTAATTGGCGGTATGTATTATTCACTGCCCTTTTATGTTTCAAAGCCAGGGATGGCCAAGGAGTTAGAACCAATCATCACCGTAGATGACGGCTATAAAGAAGAAGGAAGCTTTATGCTGACAACCGTAAGAATGGGAAGGGCCAATATTTATTCCTATTTAGAAGCGAAAATGAGGAAGTATGAGGAACTTTATCCATTGAATATGATTCTGACTGATAAGGAAACAGAGGATGAATACAATGCCAGACAGCTTCATATGATGGCAGGCTCGAAACTAAATGCGATTGAGGTTGCCTATCGAAAAGCTGGACTTCCAGTTAAATACAAATATAAAGGGATCTATGTGGTCCAAGTTGTTCCAGGAATGCCTGCAGAAGGAAAACTCCAGGCTGGTGACCGGATATTTAAGGTGGACGGGAATAGTTTCCCATCCTCTGAAAAGTTCATTGATTATGTAAGCAAAAAACAAGCGGGCGATAAAATTACCTTAACGTATTTAAGAAATAAGAAAACAAACACTGTTTCGGTTAGTCTGCAGAAATTCAAAGAGGATCCCACTAAAATAGGAATTGGGATCTCACTAGTGGACGACAAAGCCATCATTGTTGATCCTAAAGTGAAAGTAAGGACAGATGAAATTGGCGGCCCATCAGCAGGGTTAATGTTTTCTCTAGAAATTTATAACCAGTTAACAAGTGAGGATTTAACAAGAGGATACCAAATTGCCGGTACAGGGACGATTGATGAACAAGGAAACGTGGGGCCAATTGGTGGAATTGAACAAAAGATAGTGGCTGCTGATAAAGCGGGTGCTGAAATATTTTTAGCTCCTAACGAAAAAGGCTCTAAGACATCCAATTATCGAGATGCTTTGAAAACCGCTCGGGATATAAAAACAAAAATGAAAATTGTACCTGTAGATACATTTGACGAAGCCGTACAATATCTCAAGAAATTACCTGATCAAGGAAAAGGATGATGTGACCATCATCCTTTTTTTATCCAAATCGGCTGCTGCGTAAATTCCTGATTCATTAATTCGTTTGCTGCATGATTGGCAATACCAAGGGAATAAACGCGTGCCGCTTTCAGGTCAAGCTGAATTTCTTTCTCCTTATAAGCGGAAAGCTTCGAAACGAGCGGAAGGGAGAAGTCTTTTTTTCGCTTATTTAAATATTCTTTGCCTTTATTGGTCATGCCTAAAAGCCTTAAATATGTGGCTTGATCTGAAGGACCTGCCATTTGCCCTTTTTTTGTATTTGTTAAAATATGGACACATATTCGTTGCAGTCTCGTCCATGTATATCGTTTTGTTTTAATCTTTTCCATAAATTCATGAAAGCTGCCCGATATTAAGGCTGCCGCTAATAATCTATGTTCCAGTCCCTCTTCCATTTCATATATATCTCTTAATTCATCGGGACTGCTTGTAAGCAGACGGAATTGAAGATAACCCCAGTAATTTTCCCATTGATGAAAAACCTGGTATTTTTTTAGATATTCCAATAACAATTGGCTGGTTGGAGCAGGTACATATTGATTAATTGAGTTCTGATCCCCTGCCTTCGAAAAGATTGCTTTACGGATGCTTGTCGCGCTTGCGATTGTTTCAGAGGCAAAGTGCTCATCGTGATAATCCGCGTTTTTTCTTGGTACTGTTAGAGGTTTAAGGGAACTTTGTTGGTTCCTGATTGCTTTTATGTATTCAATCCCTAAGATATTATTTGGCTTCGCTAAATCTAAATAGGAGTTGGAATCGGTTAATTGGTGATAGGCTAACGATACTGCTTTTGGATAACTTACTCCTGTGGTGATAAAATGGTGAATATTTTCTTCCAATTGCTGCTTTTGCTCAATCATAAAATCAATGGTTTCAGTGAAAGAGGAAAGTTCGCCGCTCTCACTCCCAAAACAAACGGAATCACAGCCTGCGGCATTTAAAATAGATATCGCACCTCCCGCAAAGATCTCGGCTTTTTGGACGGCAAACATGTAAGGGAGTTCAAAGACAAGATCCACTCCGTTCAATAGTGCCATCTTGGTACGATACCATTTTGAAACAAGTGCAGGTTCACCTCTTTGCAGAAAATTACCGCTCATTACTGCAATTACAACTTCGGCACCTGAAGCTTCCTTTGAAGCATTTAAGTGGAAGGCATGGCCATTATGAAAAGGATTGTACTCTACTATTAAACCAACAGCGTTCATATTATTCTCCTTACTAAAAGAAATTGACCCCACTTCAATTTAGGATTTTATATTTTTTTAACATTATAGCAAAATTTTAAGGAAACCAATCAAATAATATGATAAGATGTTCTAGATGTTTGTAAAGGACACAACTGGATACACTAGTAATGGAAATCTTTTTACCGTCAATTTATTTTTGCAGAAAAAATCACCCTGCTGGGTGTAAAGAAAAAACATTGACAAAAATATTATCGAAGGCTATAATTACCTTTGTTGCCTTGGGGTGATTCAATTGAAATGGACATTAAATCAATTACAAAAATATCGAAACAAGGATTTTATCATTGATGAAATCATTCGTGTAGATGAGATTAAACAAGTTGATCCCACAATTCGGGAAGTTTCTCCGATGCATATCACTGGTCGGGGAGATATTGATTCAACGAAAGTGACGTTTCATTTAAAAATCGAAGGTTTTTTAATTCTTCCTTGTTCTCGTACTTTAGTGGATGTAAAACTTCCGATTAATGTCGACACAACTGAAACTTTCCTCTTACAAGGATCAGTCTATGAAACTGAAGAGGAAACATATCAAGTAAAGGGTGACTTGATTGACGTTACGCCAATCATTAGAGAAATTCTTTTACTTGAGGTTCCAATGCAAGTGTTTTGTGAGGATGTCGATTCTGAAGAAGCTGCGCCGCAATCCGGCAAGGATTGGGAAGTTGTTTCTGAAGAAGATCAATCCAAAAAGATTGACCCGCGACTAGCAGGACTTGCAAAGTTTTTTGACGAAAACAAATCTTCTTCCGAATCATAATCGGCAAAATCTAAGAAGCAAAGTGAAGAACCAGCATTTCTGGCCTTCATTACTTTCTTAATACTCTTTAAGGAGGTGGGAAGAATGGCTGTACCTTTTAGAAGAACTTCTAAAACTGCAAAAAGAAAACGTCGTACTCATTTTAAATTAAACGTACCTGGTATGGTAAGTTGCCCAAACTGTGGTGAAATGAAACTTGCACACCGCGTATGTAAAGCTTGCGGAACATACAAAGGAAAAGACGTTGTGAACGACTAATTTCCGTTATGATAAAAAGCACAAGGAGCTATATGCCCTTGTGCTTTTGTCGTTTATAATCAGCTATACATACATCCAGAAATAAAAACATGAACTTATGTAAGGGGGCGGGAAAAGGTTTTGTCATACACGATTGTTAAATCAAAGAAGGGTTATCTGGTCTTTACGATTACAAGAAGTGAAAAAAGAAATGCAATTAATTATGAAGTGATGAAAGGCCTGGACGAGGCGATAAAGAGCGCGGCAGATTCGGAAATAAAGGCACTTATAATAACGGGGACGGGCGAGAATGCCTTTTGTTCAGGGGGAGATTTAGCCGTTTTTCATGCCCTCCATACAAAGGAGGATGCATATCCTATGCTATCTAAAATGGCTGATATCCTATATAAGCTCCTCACTTTACCCATCCCTACGATAGCCCTTTTGAACGGAATAGCTATTGGCGGTGGGTGCGAACTAGCAGCAGCATGTGATTTTCGCTTAGCAAGGAAAGGGATAAAAGCAGGCTTTGTTCAAGGGAAGCAAGCAATCACGACAGGCTGGGGCGGGGGTTCCATCCTAGCGGAAAAAATGTTTAACCCTAGTGCGATGAAGCTTTTGATGGAAGCAGAGCTGCAAACAGCGGAACAGTTAAAAGAGGCTGGATTTATTAACGCCCTCTACGAGACCAGCCCGCTTCAAGCAGGTGAAGAATTTATTGAGAAAATACTAGGGACTGATTTGAAGGTCCTCCAATCCTATAAAAGAATCTGGATTCGAAAGTGGGAAGAGGCTAAACTTCGAGAAAGAATAGAGGAAGAAGTCCGAAATTGTTCCATTCTTTGGGAAAGTGATGCCCATATTGAATATGTAAAAAAATTTATAAGTAAAAAAACTGTGAATAAAGATTAAAAGACAACTTCTGATTAAGTCTATCTTTTCTAGTAGATGCATATGTATTATAAAAACACTAGGAGGGATGAACAAATGTCACCAACTCGACAAGATGCATGGTCCCAAGACGAGGATTTGTTACTTGCTGAAGTGGTTTTAAGGCATATCCGTGAAGGCGGAACACAACTCCAGGCATTTGAGGAAGTTGGCAAACAATTAACACGTACCTCTGCAGCATGTGGGTTTCGCTGGAATTCATATGTAAGAAAGCAATATAAAACTGGGATTGAACTAGCAAAGAAACAACGCAAAGAATTAAAGAAACAAGATGTCCTGATTGAGGAGACGAATCAAAATGAGCTTTTGGTTGTAGAAACTATACAACCAAAAGCTTCAGAAGAGCAAGTCAGCAAGGTTACATTTCCTACTGTCATTCATTTTTTAGAGAATCTTCATAAGCAGGCAGAAGCCTCTTCTGGTTTTGAAGAAGAGAGGAAAAAGTCGGTCGAAAAAATTAAAGAGTTAGAAAAGAAGACTTACTATTTAGCGGCCGAAAATGAAAGATTGTCAAAAAACCTAAAAGCCATTGAAGAGGATTACCGTTCATTAATCGAGATCATGGAAAGAGCAAGAAAAATGGTTGTCCTGCAGGATGAAGACCGCCAGCAAAAAGTGAAGTTTCAAATGGACAAAAACGGTAACCTTGAAAGGGTGGAAAAATAGAAAAAGCGGACTTCACGTCCGCTTTTTCCTATTTATTAAGGTATTTAATTATTTTTGATGTTGCTGTGCTTCGACGCCGTCTGGATACCAAACAAGAGGATTTTCGCCGCGGTCACGCTCCATTTCATATTCTACATTAGCGAAGCCCAATTTTTCAAAAAATCCACTAGATTGTACTCTTGGATTTGTCTTAATAGGCAGACCAAAGCTCTTAGCAAAATCAACTAAAGCTTTCCCAAATCCTTTTCCTTGGTAGCCAGGTAATACTTCAAGCTTCCACAATTCCAAGTAATTTTGTGGTGGGAAGAAATAACGGTCAAATTTTACATCAATTTGATATAAACTCATTCTTGCTACTAGTTTGTCCCCGAAATAGACTCCGTAAAAAGGGGATTCACTATTATTATCTATCATATTTGCTTCCAAATCTTCAAGCATCGATAATTCCTGAAGACCATATTCTTTAAATTTTTTAAACTCTTCCAACGTTTTAAAATTTATTTTTAGTTTCTCCACTTTGTACACCATAGCCTGCCTCCTAAATGTGATATCGTGTTCCTGTATATATTCATATGCTCTTGAATAATATAAAGAGAATTAATATTTGCATTATTCAAAATCGATTACTATCATTATATAACAAATAGATAAAAAATTCTTCAAATAAGTTGCGAAAGCGTTTGCAAAATTTGCAGGAAATTTCTTGAATCGTGTAGAAACATTTATGGAAGGCGTTAAAAGGGAATGAAAGGGGAAGAAAAGTGCAAAAAATTTTAATTGCCAATCGAGGAGAAATTGCCCTTAGGATTATTAAAACCTGTCAGATGATGGGAATTGAAACGATTGCTATTTATTCCGAAGCTGATAAGGATATGCCTTTTGTAAAAGAAGCAACTAAGGCAATACATGTCGGAGAACCGCATGTCAGCAAGTCTTATTTGCGAGTTGACAAGATCTTGGAAATCGCCCGCGACGAAAAAGTGGATGCGATACACCCTGGATATGGTTTTCTATCGGAGAACGCAGCTTTTGCAGAGCAGACCATCAAAGCAGGTATGATCTTTATTGGACCTGAGCCTAAAACAATTGAGTTAATGGGGGATAAAATTGCTTCCCGTCAAACAATGGTGAATGCAGGTGTTCCGGTAGTACCCGGAAGCAGCCGTGGATTGAAAACGATTGAAGAGGCCTGCAGCCTAGCAGAGACCATTGGTTACCCGATTATGCTGAAGGCGAGCGGCGGCGGGGGAGGAATTGGCATGGTCTTATGTGAAAATGAGCAAGCGCTCATTAAGTCATATGAATCTACCAAGAAGAGAGCGATGACTTACTTTGGTTCTGATGAAGTATTTATCGAAAAATATATTACGGAATCCAGACATATTGAGGTTCAGGTTTTCGGTGATCGGCTTGGAAATATAATTCATCTGTTTGAAAGGGATTGTTCCATTCAAAGAAGACATCAAAAGGTTGTTGAAGAGTCCCCGTCACCCTTTTTATCTGAACATGTAAGGCAAAAGATGTTTGACACAGCGATTAAAGCTGCTCGTGCCGTTAACTATACAAACGCAGGAACAGTAGAGTTTATTGTAGATCAAGAAGAAAACTTTTATTTTCTTGAAATGAACACACGCTTACAGGTCGAGCATCCGGTAACGGAAATGATCACAGGGCTTGATTTGGTGCAGTGGCAAATCCTAGTTGCTCGAGGTGAAAAGCTCCCGTTACAGCAAGCTGAAATTTCATCGGATGGTCATGCCGTTGAATTTCGTTTGTATGCGGAAGATCCTGTCCGTTTTTTACCTTCTCCAGGAAAAATTACCACTCTTCAATGGAAAGTGGAAGAAGGGAGTCGGATTGATTACGGATATATGGAAGGCGGGACAGTAACTCCTTTTTATGACCCGTTGATTGCCAAATGCATTTTTTACGGGGAATCACGACAAAAAGCATTAGCTGCTGCAAACCGTTTTTTTAATGACATAAAAATTGAGGGTATTAAAACAAATGTGCCGCTTTTTTTAACAATCCTAGACTCCGACTCTTTCCAAAAGGGAGAGTATACCACTCATTTCTTAAATAAAAATCATGTTAAATAAGGGGAGAATTCAAAAATGAAGGAAATCACAGCATCAATGGCAGGTACGGTCCTAAACATTTTCGTTGCAGCGGGGGCTCAAGTAAATCCTGGGCAGGAAGTTGTCATGTTAGAATCAATGAAAATGGAAATCCCAATTGAAAGCGGTATAGAGGGAGTTGTCCGTGAGGTAAAGGTAAATAGCGGGGATTTTGTTAATGAGGGTGATGTCTTACTGGTACTAGAATAGCATGTTTAGAAAAAGGGGGAGCACGGGTGACGACAATTAATACGTTAGTTGATCAATTAAACGATAATCGTAAAAGGATTGAAGCTGGCGGCCAGCCTAAGTATCATGAGAAGGCTAAGGAACAAAAAAAACTTTTTGTCCGTGAGCGCTTATCGTTATTATTTGATGAGGGTAAGTATGAAGAAGATGGCAAATTTGCTAACTTTAAAGCTGAGGATCTTCCTGCAGATGGTGTTGTAACTGCTATCGGGAAAATTAATGGCCAGACGGTGTGTGTGATGGCGAATGACTCGACCATTAAAGCAGGCTCATGGGGTGCTCGTACGGTAGAGAAAATTATCCGTATTCAAGAAACAGCGGAAAAGTTAAAAGTTCCGATATTTTATTTAGTTGATTCGGCCGGAGCGAGAATCACGGATCAAGTAGAGATGTTTCCAAATCGGCGCGGTGCTGGAAAAATCTTTTATAATCAAGTAAAGCTTTCTGGTATGATCCCACAGGTATGTATTTTATTTGGTCCATCTGCCGCTGGAGGAGCTTACATCCCGGCATTTTGTGACATTGTCATTATGGTCGACCAAAATGCATCCATGTATTTAGGTTCGCCAAGGATGGCTGAGAAAGTCATCGGGGAAAAAGTAACGCTTGAGGAAATGGGCGGTGCCCGGATGCATTGCACAGTCTCGGGCTGTGGCGATATACTCGCCTATAGTGAGGAAGAAGCCATTGACTCTGCAAAAAAATATATCAGCTTTTTTCCTGCCAGCTTTAAAGAAGTGACGAAAAAAATTGCGGGAATCCAAGCAAAACAAGGCCGAGAATTAGAAACGATTATTCCGGAAAACCAAAATGCACCATTTGATATGCTGGAATGTATTGAGCAATTAGTAGATAATGACAGTTTTTATGAAATCAAGGAGCTATTCGCACCAGAAATTATTACTGGTTTAGCCCGCCTCGATGGCAGGGCCGTAGGGATTATCGCCAATCAGCCAAAGGTAAAAGGAGGCGTTTTATTTGTAGATTCTGCAGATAAAGCAGCAAAATTCATTCAGCTTTGCGATGCCTTTCATATTCCATTATTGTTCTTAGCAGATGTTCCTGGCTTTATGATTGGCACAAAAGTGGAACGGGCCGGGATAATCCGTCATGGCGCCAAATTAATTGCCGCTATGAGTTCAGCCACTGTACCCAAAATTTCCGTGATCGTGAGAAAGGCATACGGTGCAGGGCTTTATGCAATGGCAGGTCCAGCCTTTGAGCCTGACTGCTGCATTGCCTTACCTACTGCCCAAATAGCGGTCATGGGCCCTGAAGCGGCTGTAAATGCGGTTTACTCTAATAAAATCAATGAAATTGCCGATCCAAAAGAAAGGATTGCTTTTGTCCAAGAAAAGCATAAAGAATATAAAGAGCAAATTGACATTTATAAATTAGCTTCTGAGTTAATAGTTGATGAAATTGTTGCGCCTTCCGAACTAAGAGATGTCTTGATTCAGCGGTTTACTTACTATGAAACAAAAGAGCTAACCTTTAGTGTCAGGAAACATCCCGTCTATCCTGTATAAAAGATGGAACCTTTTCGACAGATATTCGAAAAGGTTTTTTTGTGTCTACTAACAAATGGAATCATCTGATAGAATATTAGCAAGCGGTATTACAATGCAGATTAAAAAAAGGGGTAAACTTCCATGAGGGTTGGGATTATTGGAGCGGGATCAATTGGATTATTGTTTGCTGCCTACCTTAGCCGATTATTTGATGTAACTGTTTATACAAGGTCCCAAGAACAAGCAAATGAAATAGATTTACATGGAATCTCATTGCTTAACAGGATGGACAGGACAGTTGCTGTAGTTAAAGCTGTGCCGATAACGGACTGGCAGGGGTCAGATGAGTTAACGATTGTAGCGGTAAAACAATATCAGCTATTTTCAATTATAGAGAGATTAAAACAAACACCGACAATGCCTGAAAACCTTTTATTTTTACAAAATGGGATGGGGCATTTAAAACTGCTTAACGATCTTAAGGGAACTAATTTGTATGTCGGTTCAGTGGAGCATGGAGCTCTTCGAGAGAATCTTTATACCGTCCGGCACAACGGTGCAGGTACAACTAATGTAGCCGTTTATAAGGGGGATTCTGGGTTCCTGCAATGGTTGACGGGTGTCGTTTCTAAAGTGTTTCCGATGACTTATCAAGAAGAATATCTTGCTATGCTGGAAAAAAAGTTAATTGCCAACGCCTTGATTAATCCATTAACGGCGATCCTTCAAGTGCAAAATGGGGTACTAGTGGATAATCCATTTTATTATAAGATATTACAAAATCTATTTTGTGAAATTTCTGCTATATTAAATCTTAAGCAACCGGAAGAATATTGGGGGCAAGTGATTAAAATATGTCAACAAACAGCGGATAATCGTTCGTCTATGTTAAAAGATATAGAAGCTAACCGACTGACAGAGGTAGACGCCATTTTAGGGTATTTACTTGAAGAAGCCGACCGCAAAGGGATAACATCGCCTCAACTAGTAACGCTTTATTATCTAATTAAAGGAAAAGAAAGCCAAGGGGAGAGGTAGCGTGAGCACCATTTTTTCGTCTATTCTAACCATATTCTTTGCGATACCGGTTTTAGGGACCATTCTTGTCTATACTGTAATAAAGTTATTGTTAAAATCCACAAAAAAAGCGCTGCATAAGGCTCTTGATTATACAACTATTTTGTATATTATTTCCGTCCATTTTTTAATTGTCACTCTATGGGAAAAATCGTTTTTTTGGTTAATAATACTAATAATGCTCTTAATCGCAATGGTGTTTGTTTTCGTTCATTGGAAGGTTAAGGAGGAAATCATCGTCAAACGAGTTTGGAAAGGTTTTTGGCGGTTTAATTTTATCTTATTTTTTTTCGCCTATTTTGTCCTTACCTTTTATGGTTTAGTATCCCGAGCCATCACCTTTAGTTTTTCATCCTAAATTAGAGCAAAAGTTTTCTTTAAATAGGGCGGATAATGGTATACTCGTTTAAGAATGAATCATGGTTACAGAAAGGAAGTACATGAATGGAGATTTTAAATCTCTCTTTGCCGGCAACGAATCGATTTGCATCGAATTATTTGGAACAATCTATTCAAATCCAGCCTTTTTTTCATTATCGCTATAATGACGTACAAGAAGATATGAAAAGAATGCATGAGTTAAACGATAGACCGTTTCCACGCATGGAGGTTGCTCAGCATATTGAGAGCTTTATGAAGAGTTTTCCCTCTTCAGAAGCTGTAAAGAAATCAATTAATAAACTTAAACAACCTGATAGTCTTGTCGTAATTGGCGGTCAGCAGGCTGGAATCCTTACAGGACCCCTCTATTCTATACATAAAGTTATTTCCATTATAAAGCTGGCAGAACAAAAAGAAAGACAGCTTGGTGTTCCGGTTATTCCCGTTTTCTGGATTGCAGGAGAGGATCATGATTTTCAAGAAGTTAATCATGTGTATGTCCAAACAGAACAGAAGGCAGATAAATGGGTGTATCCTGAAAAGGTGCTTCAAAAGAAAATGGTTTCTGATATTGTGTTGGATAAAGATATTTGTCTGTCATGGGTTCAGAACTTAATAAAAAATTTTGGTGAAACCGAATACACCAATGGGCTGGTAGCATTTGCGGAAAAGCAAATAGTAAAATCATCTAATTTTGTTGATTTCTTTGCAAACCTTATTATGGAACTGTTTAAGGATTATGGGCTGCTTATCGTTGACTCTGGTAACAAGGAATTTCGACAGTTACAAAAGGGTTTTTTTCAAGAGCAGATTAAGCATCACGACGTGATCACTTTCTCTTTATTAGAGCAGCAAAAACAAATAGAAAAGAGGGGGTTTCCAAATGCTATTGATGCATCTGAGAAAGCTGCCAATCTCTTCTATTATCATCAACGGTTAAATGAGAGGATCCTGCTGGAGTTTGATCGTGAGAACGATTGCTTTGTGGGTAAAAGTGGGGCGATTTCCTTTACAGAAGAGGAATTACTTTCATTAGCCAATGAAAATCCTGCTGTTTTAAGCAACAATGTGGTTACACGTCCCTTAATGCAAGAATGGCTTTTCCCGACCATTGCCTTTATTGCTGGACCTGGGGAAATCGCTTATTGGGCGGAACTAAAACTTGTGTTTGAGCATTTTCATATAAAAATGCCGCCAATTGTCCCGCGTTTAAATATCACCTTCTTAGATCGATCAGTAGAAACAGATTTAGCCGAATTACATTTAAATCTGAGTGAAGTTTTAAGCAGGGGTACTAAGCAGGAGAAAGAAAGGTTTTTAGAAGCCATTAAAGACCAAGAACTTGAACAGTTATTTACAAGTACAATGGATCAGTTAGTGAAGCAGTACAAACTAATCGAGGCGAAAACTGAGCAATTAGATCGTGGTCTTTTGCCAATGCTCAAGAAAAATGAACATTACTTGTTAAAAGAAATTGGTTTCATGCGATCGAAACTTGAAGAATCCGTAAAGCTAAAACACGAGACGCTCTTAAGAAAATATGCACGTGTAGATCTTGCTTTACGGCCAGATGGGTCCCCACAAGAACGGGTCTGGAATATCTTTTATTATTTAAATCAATATGGTCCACACTTTATAGCAGATATTATGACTGGCAGCTACGAATTCGATGGCAGGCATAAGGTCATAAAACTATAGATAAAACTCCACCTTTAGCGGTGGAGTTTTTCTTTTTTTTTCTAAAAAATCATGGCTAAAAAAGGATTTTTTTAAAAGTGGGGCGAATAGTTAAAAAATAGGTGGTGGAAAGTGGGGGAATGTGGTACATTTTTAATAGAAAGTGGGGGTAATGGGTATGTTCATGGGTGAGTACCATCACAGCATTGATACGAAAGGCCGTTTAATCGTGCCCTCCAAATTCCGTGAAGAACTTGGTGACATGTTTATCATCACGCGAGGATTGGATCAATGTTTGTTTGGTTACCCAGTTTCTGAGTGGGGGCTGATTGAAGAAAAATTAAAAGGCCTGCCGCTTACAAAAAAAGATGCCCGTGCTTTTACTAGATTCTTCTTTTCCGGAGCGACAGAAAGTGAGCTGGATAAACAAGGAAGAATTAATATCCCTGCACCACTATTGCAATATGCTAAATTAGAAAAAGAATGTGTTATTTTGGGTGTTTCCAATCGAATTGAAATATGGAGCAAGCAGATTTGGGAGGATTATTTTACTCAATCTGAAGAATCTTTTGCTGAAATAGCAGAAAATATGATTGGCTTTGATATATAATGGGAAAGTTATATTAATATATTACTCATATATATCGTTCGATTGGAAAAGGAAGGTACGTAAATGTTTGAACATACAACTGTGTTATTAAATGAAGCTGTTGACGGATTAAATATTAAGTCAGATGGCATCTATGTAGATTGTACGCTGGGAGGGGCAGGTCACAGCTCTCTCATTCTTTCACGGCTAGGCGCGGGTGGAAGGCTCTATTCATTTGATCAAGATGAGATTGCGATTGCTAATGCGAAAGAGAAATTAGCCGAATACGGTGATCAATTAGTTATTATTAAAAGTAATTTTTTATATTTAAAAGAAGAGCTTGAAAACCGTGGGATTGATAAGGTAGATGGAATTTTATATGACTTGGGAGTTTCTTCACCACAGCTCGATACACCGGAGCGGGGGTTTAGTTACCACCATGATGCCCCGTTGGATATGAGAATGGATAACGAAGCTGATATCTCCGCGTACAACGTGATTAATCATTGGTCATATGAAGACCTCGTTCGTATCTTTTTTCGGTATGGAGAAGAGAAATTTTCCAAACAAATTGCACGGAAAATTGAAAGTGCCAGAGCGATTAAGCCAGTTGAGACCACTGGAGAGCTTGTGGAGTTAATTAAGGACGCCATTCCAGCACCTGCAAGACGAAAGGGCGGACATCCTGCCAAACGAGTTTTTCAAGCGGTTAGAATCGCTGTTAATGATGAACTGGCTGTATTTGAACAGTCTCTCAATCAAGCCATTGACTTATTAAATCCTGAGGGGAGAATAAGTGTGATTACCTTCCATTCTCTTGAGGATCGAATTTGTAAGGCAGCCTTTAAAAAGGCAAGTGAGACACCCCCTTTACCACATGGATTACCCATCATTCCGGATGAGTTTAAACCTATTTTAAAACTAGTTTCGCGTAAACCGATTCTTCCATCTGAAGCAGAATTGGGGCAAAACAACCGGGCACGTTCAGCAAAACTTCGAATTGCTGAAAAATTATAAAAACCTCTATGCGCACGTTTTCGTGCGCTAAAGCTGACATTTTTTAGAGTAAGACGAAGATTAGATGATAGAATCTGGAGGGGAAGTATTTGAGTAATCTTGCCAGGAAAGTATTAGAACAGCAACAAGCCGAGCAATCAGTTCAAATTAAACGACAAATAAAAATTAAAAAGTCCTGGCTGACTCCGGGGGAAAAAATCATTGGAGTGGTGTTCGCTGGAATGGTTTGTTTTGGAGCAATCCATCTAGTCTCCAATCAATCCAAAATCTATGAAGCGAACAAAGACCTCCAATCTGTTCAGGATAAGATAAATGAACAGGAAAAAGTGAATGGGGATCTAAAGGTTCAAGTAAGTGAACTAAGTTCTTATGACCGAATCTTCGCGAAGGCAAAGGAAATGGGTTTAGTAAAAGATGAAAATAACGTCAAGGTCGTGCAGCAGAAATGAATAGGAAACAGCCATATATGAATGTGGGAGCAGCGATATTGTTTGTGATATTCGGCCTGCTCTTTTTTGTATTGATTTGCAGGTATTTTTCAATTGAAATAACAGGAGAAGTAAATGGACAGCCTCTTGCCGCCAAGGCACAACAGAAATACAATCGCGAGGGAACCTTGCAGGCTAACAGGGGAATGATCTATGACCGAAATGGTGTGGCGGTCGCTGAAGATACAGCAGCTTACACCCTTATTGCGATCTTAGATAAGAAGATGACAACCAATCCTAAAAAACCTCAACATGTCGTTAATCTTAATAAAACGGCAGAGGAACTATCAAAATATATAAAATTAGATGAATCTGAGATTTATAGTATTTTATCAAATGGAAAAAAGAAAAAACGTTTTCAAGTAGAGTTTGGTAAGGAAGGACGAGATATCGATTTTAATACAAAGAAGAAAATTGAAAATCTAAAACTTCCTGGTATTACGTTCTCTCGTGATTCAAAACGCTTTTATCCAAATGGAATTTTCGCCTCGCATGTAGTCGGCTATGTAGACCGGACTGAGCAAAAGGACGGAACCTATAAAACTGTCGGGAAAATGGGAATTGAAAAAACCTTAAACAATCAACTGACAGGAAAAAATGGCAGTATAAACTATGAGAGTGATTTATGGGGGTATATCCTGCCTGACGGTAAAGAAAAAATATCGGCAGCGAAAAATGGAAATGATGTTTATTTAACGATTGATCAAAAGATTCAAACCTTCCTAGAAGATGCGATGGATCAAGTGGTAAAGGATTATAAACCAAAAAAAATAATTGCGATTGTTGCAGATCCTAAAACAGGGGATATTCTAGCAATGGGCCAGCGTCCGTCATTTGAACCGGAAACAAAAGAAGGAATTACTGATAGCTGGCATAATGAAGCGATTGAAACATCCTACGAACCAGGTTCAACCATGAAAATCTTTACTCTGGCCGCAGCTGTTCAGGAGGGAGTATTTAATCCAAATGAAAAGTATCAATCTGGATCATTTAAAGTAACAGAAAAAAGCCAAACGATTCACGATCACAATTATTCAGGCTGGGGATCTATTACCTATCTAGAAGGAGTTCAACGCTCGTCCAATGTAGCGTTTGCTAAAATAGCCAAAGAAAAGTTAGGCTTCGAGAAATTTAGAGAGTATTTGACCAAATTTGGTTTTGATAAACCTACAGGAATTGAACTTCCTAATGAGACATCAGGGAAAATTCAATACCACTATCCGATTGAAAAAATAACCACAGCATATGGACAAGGTACAGCAATTACCGCCATTCAACAAATTCAGGCAGCAACTGCGATTGCTAATAATGGAAAAATGTTACAGCCTCATGTGGTGAAGAAAATTGTTGATCACGATACAGGAAAGAGGATCGAGGAAACCTCACCGAAAGTCGTTTCAACTCCGATATCGGCTGGTACGGCTAAAGAGGTACGTGATATTTTAGAAACGGTTGTCACATCGCCTAAAGGCACAGGAGCACGTTACAAAATTGACGGTTATAGTGTTGCTGGTAAGACAGGTACAGCTAACATTCCGGGACCAAATGGTAAATATTTACCCGGTGCGAATAATTATGTCTTTTCTTTCTTAGGGATGGCACCAAAAGATGACCCGAAACTAATTGTTTATGTAGCCGTACAACAACCTAAACTTCAAGGGGCTGAAGCGGGTCAAGGGGCAATTCCGGTCTCTGAAATTTTTAATCCGGTGATGAAAAGTAGTTTAAATTATTTAAATATCCAACCTTCTAAGCTTGAAGTGGCGTCAATTAATAAGCTGCCTAAATTGGTGGGTGAGCCTGTTCAGGATACCGTTCAGAGCTTAAAGGCAGATGGATTTGAAACTGTCGTTCTAGGTAACGGTAAAAAGGTAACTGCACAACTGCCTAAGGCTGGAACCACCATTTTAGAAGGTGAAAAAGTAATTATTAAAACTTCCGGCAAAATGACGGCACCTGATATGGCAGGCTGGTCGCTCCGTGATGTCATGAAGGTTGCTAAGTTGGCCAATTTAAAATTGAATTCTAAGGGGCAGGGTTTTGTCACCTATCAAAATATTAAGCCGGATGAACCTTTAAAAAGCGGGGAATATCTCAATGTCGAATTAAAAACCCCGGAAGAACAATCGACCAATAATAAGAAACAAGATGCTAATGAACAATCAAATAGTGAGCAAACCGTTCAAGACTAATAAAAACCCGCTGGAAAAGCGGGTTTTTATTTTACCTCAGGAGGTTGTCCCGTTCTATTTAAATAAGTACAAGCATATAAATGAACGATACTGAAAGTGAATGTGGACTAAAGGAGGATCATTCATTATATGCGTGTTTCTAATGTTACTGTTCGAAAACGGCTAATGATTGCACTATTCGTTGGATTCCTTGCCTTCTTAATTATTGATGTTCGCCTTGGATACGTTCAGTTTGTTCTTGGTGATATGCTGACCGATAAAGCGAAAGGTTCGTGGAGTCGAAATATCCCTTTTGAACCGGAGCGGGGCAAAATTGTTGATCGGAATGGGGTAGCGTTAGCAACCAATATTAGTGCACCCACCGTCTATGTAATACCACGGCAAATTAAAGACCCGGCAGCCACAGCTGAGAAGCTTGCGACGGTATTAAATATGTCTAAAGAAACAGCCTACCGAGAAATTACTAAAAAAGCCTCATCAGTCCGGATAAAAGAAGGCCGCAAAATCTCCCATGAAAAGGCGAAAGAAATTAGGGCTCTTGGACTCGAAGGAGTCTATGTTGGAGAAGATTCCAAACGGTATTATCCAAATGGAAGCTACCTTTCTCATGTTCTGGGCTTTACAGGAGTGGACAACCAAGGACTAATGGGACTTGAACAGTTTTATGATAAAGAATTGAGTGGTGAAAGGGGGGCTGTGAAATTTTATGCCAACGCTAAAGGGGAAAGAATGAACGATATGGCAGATGACTATGAGCAGCCCACCAAAGGGCTCGATTTACAATTAACGATTGATTCGAAAATACAAACAATCGTTGAAAGAGAGCTGGATATCGCCCAAGCGAAGTATAATCCCGATGGCATTGTCGCCATCGCAATGAATCCGAATAACGGTGAAATATTGGCGATGTCGAGCCGGCCAACGTTTGATCCCGCTAATTTTCGAAATGTTTCTCAAGAGGTCTACAATCGAAACCTCCCAGTCTGGTCAACCTATGAACCAGGGTCTACCTTTAAAATCATCACTCTTGCTGCAGCATTGAATGAAGGGAAGGTCAACTTGGAGAAGGAGCATTTTCATGATTCAGGCTCTGTTCAAGTGGCTGGGGCAAGGTTAAAGTGTTGGAAGAGAGGCGGCCACGGTGACCAAACCTTCCTCGAGGTTGTTGAAAATTCTTGTAACCCGGGTTTTGTCGAGTTAGGAGAACGATTAGGAAAGGATAAGCTCTTTAAGTATATTAAGGATTTTGGATTTGGCCAAAAGACTGGTATTGATTTGCAAGGCGAAGGAACCGGAATATTATTTAATTTGAATCGGGTTGGTCCAGTTGAACAAGCGACGACGGCTTTTGGACAGGGTGTGTCTGTTACACCAATCCAACAAATTACAGCGGTATCTGCCGCCATTAATGGCGGGATTCTATACAAGCCCTATATCGCAAAAGAGCTTATTGATCCAGTTACAAAAGAAGTGGTGATGAGAAATACGCCAGTAGTAAAAAGACGGGTTATTACAGAAAAAACATCGAAAGAAATCCGTAGTGCATTAGAAAGTGTTGTGGCAAAGGGTTCAGGTGGAAGGGCATTTATTGAAGGGTATCGAGTCGGAGGAAAGACAGGAACAGCACAAAAAGCACAGAATGGAAGATACCTTGAAAATAACTTTATTGTTTCCTTTATGGGGTTTGCACCTGCAGACGACCCGCAAATTGTAATCTATGTAGCAGTTGATAATCCGAAGGGGGTTACTGCCTTCGGGGGTACCGTCAGCGCTCCGATCGTAGGTGCAATTATGAAAGACGGCTTAAGTGCAATGGGAGTGAAACCGCGTAAGGATCAAATAGAGAAAGAAATCAAATGGCCCGATGTACCTTTGGTGAAGTTACCAGATTTTGTTGGCATGTCGAAAAGTGAACTTCAAGAGCAGCTTATTAATCTTTCAATTGATTCAAGCGGCGAAGGTGATGTGGTAGTGAGACAATCTCCGGATCCGGGTACGAAGGTAAAAGAAGGCTCAAAAGTAAGACTTTACTTTGGTAAAGGAGACTAAATAAATCAATAACGTGAAAATAGGAGGCGGCCGGAATGTTTTCCGCCGCCTAAAATTTTTATTACGGATTCATTACTAAATGGTAAAATAAAATATTTTAATGTAAAATAAGATGGAACTTTCGTAAGGATTTACGTTTAGGCATAAACTACTGATAATAGTTATGCGCAGTAATGAGAGGATTTGAGAAAAAATGAAGCTACAAAAGCTGCTTGAAAATTTGCACCCCATTTTGCCTTATAATGGGGAGAACCCAGAAATTACATCGATTGAAAACGATAATAGAAAGGTGCAAAAAGGGAGCTTATTTATTTGCATTAAAGGATATACCGTGGATGGACATGATTTCGCGGAATCAGCAGTTAAGAATGGAGCAGCTGCCGTTCTTGCTGAAAGACCATTAGAGTTAGACGTTCCGGTTTTGCTAGTTAACGATACTATGAGGGCGATGGCCGTTCTTGCTGATGCCTTTTATGGGCAGCCGACTAAAAGTCTTCACTTAATCGGAATAACAGGAACGAATGGGAAAACAACCACTAGCCACTTAATTGAAAAAATATTTGCCGATGCCGGGAAGAAGACGGGCTTAATTGGCACGATGTATACAAAAATCGCGGACCAGATCATTGAAACCAAAAATACCACTCCGGAAAGTTTGACGCTTCAAAAAACCTTTAACCAAATGGTCGATGCTGGTGTTAACACAGCTGTGATGGAGGTCTCATCGCATGCCCTGGATTTAGGAAGGGTTCATGGCTGTGATTATAATGTGGCGGTTTTTACTAACCTTACACAAGACCACCTTGACTACCATCACACAATGGAAGAATATAAGCGGGCAAAAAGCTTATTATTTGCGCAGCTTGGTAATACATTTGACTTAAGGAAACCAAAATATGCTGTCCTAAACGCGGATGATGATGCTTCAGAAATGTATAGCCGTTCAACTGCTGCACATGTTGTTACATACGGAATTGAGCAAAAGGCAGATCTCAAGGCCAAAAATATTCAGATGACACCGAAGGGAACCGTCTTTGACCTTGATATATTGGGTGTTACCTATCCAATTCGCATGCAGTTAATTGGCAAATTCAGTGTCTACAATGTACTGGCCAGTATTGGAGCTGCATTAGTCTCGCAACTTCCAATCGAACAAATCATTCATTCTATTGAAAGTGTCGAGGGGGTTGCTGGAAGGTTTGAACTTGTAAATGCAGGTCAGGATTTTACCGTCATTGTTGATTATGCGCATACACCGGATAGTTTAGAAAATGTATTAAAAACGATCCAGCATTTTGCGGAGAAAAAGGTTTTCGTTATTGTTGGCTGCGGAGGGGATCGCGACCGAACAAAACGCCCATTAATGGCGCAGATTGCCTGTCAATTAGCAACAGATCCGATCTTGACATCAGATAATCCTAGAAGCGAAGATCCTTTAGATATCTTGAAGGATATGGAAGCAGGGGTAAAAGGGGAAACCTATCAAGTCATTCCTGACCGGAGAAAAGCCATATATACAGCTGTAAGTCAGGCATCAGCTGGAGATGTCATCTTAATCGCCGGTAAAGGGCATGAAACCTATCAAATTATTGGTAATGAGGTTCATGATTTCGATGACCGTCTTGTTGCAAGGGAAGCGATTGAGGGGAGATAGTCATGTTTCTAGCTTTAAAAGATTTGGCCCGGTTGTTTACCGATAAACGGGGAACTCAAGATGAAATACTGTTTAGTACAGTGTCTGACTTAGCCGCTTTGGAACAGTCAAAAGGATTATTTGTGCCGATTAGCAAAGAGTCAGGGGAGCTCTTAGAAGCCATCTCAAATGGGGCTGTAGCTGCCATTTGGGATAAAGAAGTTACGCTTCCGCGCTACCTGCCTAACCAGTTTCCGATTTTTTTAACAAATGACCTGGCGGAAGCCTTAAGAGATATCATTAATCTTTATATAGAAAAAATAGATGGAGAAACGAACAAGCATATGGATAGAACAATCTTTAAAATTTCAAACAATAAACTTCTTAATAAAAATAACCAAACATATGATATTGCTGGGCAACTAGCAAAGCTGACATCAGAAAATAATCAGGAAAGGAGGGGATAAAATGAAGGAGCAAGTTATTTTTTTCACAATAATAATGGGTTTTTTGATCTCGGTTTTGCTTTCTCCTATTTTTATTCCCTTCTTGCGAAGATTGAAATTTGGACAAAGCATTCGTGAGGAAGGCCCTAAGTCGCACCAGAAAAAATCAGGTACTCCGACGATGGGGGGAGTGATGATTTTATTTTCAATAATCATTACCACGCTGGTTATGATTGCGAAATTTGCAGACCATACACCAGTAACAGCTTTTTTACTCTTGTTTGTCACATTTGGATTTGGCCTGTTAGGTTTTTTGGATGACTTTATTAAGGTTGTATTAAAACGTAACCTCGGACTTACATCCAGGCAGAAACTATTAGGACAAATTATTATATCTGTCATCTTTTATCTAATCTATAAACACACTGGTCAGTCAACTGAAATCAAGTTTCCTTTTGGTGATTTTTCCATTGATTTGGGCTGGGGATATGTGTTATTAATTATTTTCTGGCTTGTCGGCTTCTCTAATGCGGTCAATCTAACGGATGGTCTCGACGGTTTGGTGTCAGGCACCGCAGCGATTGCTTTTGGAGCTTTCGCTGTGCTTGCTTGGAATCAAAATCAGTTTGAAATTGCCGTGTTTTCTGTAGCCGTTGTTGGAGCGGTGTTAGGGTTCTTGGTATTTAATGCCCATCCTGCTAAAGTATTTATGGGTGATACAGGATCATTAGCGTTAGGAGGGGCAATTGCCGCGATTGCAATCCTAACAAAGCTGGAAATCCTGCTAATTATTATTGGCGGTGTATTTGTAATTGAAACCTTGTCGGTCATTCTTCAGGTAGCTTCCTTTAAAACTACCGGGAAACGGATCTTCCGAATGAGCCCCTTGCATCATCACTATGAACTAGTGGGCTGGTCGGAATGGCGGGTTGTCGTAACGTTTTGGAGTGTTGGATTAATTTTAGCGATACTAGGAATCTATATTGAGGTGTGGTTGTAATTGAAACAGATCGAATCTTATCGTTATAAAAAAATTCTTGTACTGGGTTTAGCTAAAAGTGGTGTAACGGCAGCCTCTTTGTTACATAAGCTTGGAGCGTTTGTTACTGTGAATGATAAAAAGCCATTATCAGAAAATCCCGAGGCTCAAGGATTACTAGAGCAAGGGATAAAAGTAATTTGTGGTGAGCACCCAATTGAACTCTTGGATGAGGGTTTCGAACTAATTGTGAAAAACCCAGGTATTCCTTATCATAATCCAATGATTGAAGGGGCTATTGAAAAGGAAATTCCTGTCATTACGGAGGTAGAGCTTGCGTATGAAATTTCTGAAGCTCCCTTTATAGGGATTACAGGTACAAATGGCAAAACAACTACGACTACCCTTGTCTATGAAATGATGAAGGAAGGAAACAAAAAGCCGTTAATAGCAGGTAATATCGGTACGGTTGCTTCAGGTGTTGCTCAAAAGGCGACAAAGGACAATAGGATTGTCATCGAACTTTCGTCTTTTCAATTAATGGGAATTAACAGCTTTACTCCGAAAATTGCGATCATTACTAACCTTTATGATGCCCATCTGGATTATCACGGCACCAGAAAGGAATACATTCAGGCGAAAGCCAATATTACGAAAAACCAGTCTGAACATGACTATTTAGTCATCAATGCGGACCAAGAAGAAACAATGGAAATTGCGCGAAATTCAAAAGCGACGATTATTCCTTTCTCCACTAAAAAGGAACTTTCAGAGGGAGCTTTTATTAAGGATGGCTGGTTGATCTTTAATCGTGAGCCGGTAATGGAAATTAGTGAAATCGTACTGCCGGGGGTACATAACCTCGAAAACATCTTATCTGCCATGGCTGCTGCCAAACTATCAGGCGTAGAAAACAGCGCCATCCAAACCGTCCTCAAAACCTTTACGGGTGTCAGGCACCGTTTGCAGTATGTCGCTGATGTAAATGGCAGGAAGGTTTATAATGATTCGAAGGCTACGAATATCTTAGCCACTATTAAGGCTTTATCGGCGTTTAAAGCGCCGACGATTTTACTTGCGGGTGGACTTGACCGCGGTAATGAGTTTGATGAGCTGCTTCCGTATTTAACCAATGTAAAAGCGTTAATCACGTTTGGTCAAACAGCTCCTAAGCTTGAGAGGGTTGGGAAGCTAGCCGGAATAAATTCCATCAGCCGTGTCGATAATGTTGAGAAGGCAGTGCCGGAAGCTTATCGATATTCAGAACCTGGCGACGTCATCCTTTTATCACCTGCTTGTGCAAGCTGGGATCAATATAAAAGTTTTGAAGTCCGGGGAGACATTTTTATCGAAGCGGTGCATAAGCTTAAGTAAGGGCTTGTCCTTCGAAAAGCGGAAGCGCACGTATAGCGGCGTATGGCCTGGAGCGCTTCGACTGAGATAAAGGAAACGGAAAAGCGGAAGCGCCTTGAACAGGCGCTGCAGCTAGACAAACGAAGAGCGGAAGCTTTTTCGTGTTGACTTATCGTAGGGAGAAGAGCGAAGGACACTAGCCGCTGGGCGCTGGAGCTAGACACTCATCTAGTTCAGCTAATAACTACTAGCGGAGCCCTAAAAACACGTGTTTTGAGGTGGATAGTGGTGCCGACAAAAAGAACAACTCCCGACTTTATCTTAATGATTGTAACATTCACACTGCTGGCAATCGGGCTCATCATGGTATACAGCGCTAGTGCCGTCTGGGCCGAATATAAATTCCAAGATTCCTTTTTCTTTGCAAAAAGGCAGACCCTCTTTGCCGGGGTGGGAATCGTTGCGATGTTTTTTATTATGAACATAAATTACTGGACGTGGAGAACTTATGCCAAAACAATCCTCATTGTTTGTTTTGTTCTGTTAGTACTCGTGTTAATTCCAGGTATCGGGAATGTTCGGAATGGTTCAAGAAGCTGGATTGGGGTAGGGGCATTTTCTATTCAGCCTTCCGAGTTTATGAAACTTGCTATGATCGCTTTTTTAGCAAAATATTTATCAGAACGCCAAAAATTCATTACCTCCTTTAAAAAGGGCCTTATGCCTTCTCTTGGTCTTGCCTTTGTTGCATTTGCTATGATTATGCTCCAGCCAGACTTAGGAACGGGAACGGTAATGATGGGGACTTGCGTGGTCATGATTTTTATTGCTGGCGCTCGAATCAGTCATTTTGCTTTTTTGGGTCTTCTGGGAGTAGCAGGGTTTATTGGATTAATTGCTTCTGCACCATATCGGATTAAACGGATCACCTCTTTCCTTGACCCTTGGTCGGATCCATTGGGGAGTGGATTTCAAATTATTCAATCCCTTTATGCAATTGGTCCGGGCGGGTTATTTGGCTTAGGACTCGGGGAGAGCAGGCAGAAGTTTTTTTACTTACCGGAACCGCAGACAGATTTTATCTTTGCGATCCTATCCGAAGAACTCGGCTTTATTGGCGGTTCGTTCATTTTACTTTTGTTTGCCCTTTTGTTATGGCGGGGCATTCGGATTGCCCTTGGTGCACCTGATCTATATGGAAGCTTCCTTGCTGTTGGAATTATTGCCATGGTGGCCATTCAAGTTATGATAAATATTGGGGTTGTTACCGGGCTAATGCCGGTTACAGGTATTACTCTGCCATTCTTAAGTTACGGAGGATCTTCATTAACATTAATGCTAATGGCGATTGGTGTTCTCCTGAATATCAGCCGATATTCACGCTTTTAAATTGAATTGATACCCTGTTCACTTGGCAGGGTTCTTTTTATGTTTTAATGGAAATTTAATAGGGGCAGCAGTTTAAGTCTATCTATAAATAGATAAAAATTAAGCCATTCTTTCTTTATTACAATTCAATAACATTATTTTTTCTGGCATATTTTCTTTTGTTTTTATAGTAGAATGTGTTTAGCAACTTTTTAGAGGTGAGAAAATGAAAGTAGTAGTAAGTGGCGGAGGGACTGGTGGACATATATATCCTGCTCTCGCACTCATTAGAGAAATTCAAAAAGAAAACAAAGAAACAGAGTTTTTATATATTGGAACAACGAATGGCTTAGAAAGTAAGCTTGTCCCAAGGGAAAATATTGAGTTTAAATCGATTCATATTACTGGTTTTAAAAGAAAACTATCGTTTGATAATGTAAAAACCATTATTAGATTTATAAAAGGTGTTCAGGATAGTAAGAGAATTCTAAAAGAGTTTCAACCCGATGTTGTGATTGGCACAGGTGGTTATGTGTGCGGTCCTGTTGTTTATGCTGCAAAAGGGCTTGGAATTCCAACTATTATTCACGAGCAGAATAGTGTACCAGGTTTAACCAATAAATTTTTAAGCCGATATGTAAACAAGATCGCTATTTGTTTTGAAGAGGCAAGGGAATATTTTCCTAATGAGAAAGTTATTTTTACGGGAAATCCTAGAGCTTCTGAGGTGCTTGGTAAGGATGGAATTAAGGGACGTTTATCAGCAGGACTTAGTGCCACCAAACCAGCCGTTCTAATTTTTGGCGGGAGCCGGGGGGCTCGGCCGATTAATGAAGCTGTTGTTAAGGCACTCGCTGAATTAGCAGAAAAACCATACCAAGTTCTCTATATTACGGGTGACGTCCATTATGAGGCTGTCCAAAAGGAAGTAGAGCTAGTGGGAAATCCCAAAAATGTGGTGATAAAGCCATTCATTCATAACATGCCAGAAGTGCTGGCTGGGATTGATTTGGTTGTGTCAAGAGCGGGAGCCACCACACTTGCCGAATTAACCTCATTAGGAATTCCAAGTATTCTAGTTCCAAGCCCCTATGTAACCAATAACCATCAAGAAAAAAATGCCAGATCTTTAAGTGATCATGGCGCAGCACAATTACTGCTAGAGAAGGATTTAAATAATAAAAGTCTTGTCTTCCAAATTGATCGAATTCTCTTAAACAGTGAACATTTAAAAGATATGAAAGCTAAAGCCAAAAAAATGGGCGTTCCTGATTCAGCCGGACGGCTTTATGAGGTAATGAAACAACTTGTAAAAACAAATCAAAAGTAGCCCAAATAAATTTCTTGCATAAACTGAAAAAAACGCATCTAGGAAAGTTAGGTGGTATAGATGGACACAATTTTAACAGAATTACAAAACTTAAATATTGGAAAAGTGAAGACAAATGAACCATTGTTAAATCATACGACAATAAAAATTGGTGGTCCTGCTGACCTTTTTATTGAACCTTCATCAGTTGATAACTTAAAAAAGGCTATGGCAGTTATTGAAAAGAATGGCCTTAAATGGCGAGCCATTGGCAGAGGGTCTAATCTGTTAGTTTCGGATAAAGGAATAGAAGGGGCGGTTATTAAGCTAGGTTCAGGTTTAGACCACCTCGAAATAAATGAAACTGAAATTACCGTCGGCGGTGGATACTCTCTTGTTAGTCTGGCTACTTCAATCAGTAAAAAAGGGCTTTCTGGCCTCGAATTTGCCAGCGGCATTCCTGGTTCTGTTGGCGGTGCAGTGTATATGAATGCTGGCGCACATGGTTCAGATATTAGCAAAATCTTAACGAAAGCTCATATTCTGTTTGATGATGGATCGATGGAATGGCTGTCGAATCAAGAGATGGAGTTTTCATATCGAACATCTATTCTTCAAAAGAAACGCCCTGGGATTGTTTTAGAGGCAGTTTTTAAACTTACCCAAGGTGACCGTGCAGCGATTGTTGCCCAAATGCAAAAAAACAAGGATTATCGGAAAGAAACACAGCCATGGAATTTTCCTTGTGCAGGCAGTATTTTCCGCAATCCCCTTCCAAATTATGCAGGTAAGTTAATTGAGGATGCTGACTTAAAGGGCTATAGCATCGGTGGGGCAAAAATATCAGAAATGCACGGAAATTTCATTGTGAATGCCGGCAATGCAACTGCGGAAGATGTCCTATCATTAATACAGTATGTAAAGGATACAATCTATCGTTTATATCAGGTTAAAATGGAAACAGAAGTTGAGATTATCGGTAGATAACCTTACTTTTACGGTAAGAAACTCCTTACGAATGACAAAAATTGTGTTATAATTACAAATAATAATAATACGTGGATACTAGCAAGAAAATCAGTGACGGCATGAATTTTCGTGCCGTTGTTTCTCTTTATAGTGGCCGTTAAGTAAAATGGACAAGCTTTGGGGCAACCGCTTAAAGTTTTAAGGTTTCATACATAATTTGTAAACTATAACTTACGCGCTCAAAATAGCGCTCACGCTTTTCTTTTGGAGGAGAGTTTAGGGATGGAAAATGGTAAAATCGTTGCTCTTGAGGATCGTATACCAAAACTGAAGGAGCAAAGACGACGAAAGGCAAACAGACGTCTTGTACTCCTGCTGATTTTGTTTTTTGCAGTAATAGTCGTTGTTGCCTATTCCCAATCTCCATTAAGTCATGTAAAACATATTATTGTGACAGGGAATGAAGTATATTCAGATCATGAAATCATTAAGGCGAGTGGTATTACAACGCAATCGAATATCTGGAAGGTAAAAAAAAGTAATGTTGCTTTAAAACTTGACCAATTATCAGAGATTAAAAAGGCAGAAGTTCAGATAAAATGGCCTAATTCTATTCAAATTCAAGTGAAAGAACATATTAGAGTTGCATATCTTAAAAACGGTAAAAACTACCTTCCCATTATGGAAAATGGTAAGATTTTAAAGGACAGAAAAACGGAAATAATCCCAGTTAATTCTCCGATTCTTTTCGAATTTAAGGAAGGTTCGGTTCTTAACCTAATGGTAAAAGAGTTAGAAAAACTTCCAATTGAAATTACAAACTCCATTTCTGAAATACATTATACTCCGAAAAAAACTGACCGGTATCATATTTCCTTATTTATGAATGATGGCTTTGAAGTCAGCGCAACGCTGAGAAGTTTTTCAGAAAAAATGGTCCATTATCCTTCGATTATTAGCCAATTAGATCCGACAAAGAAAGGATTAATTGACTTGGAAGTAGGTTCCTATTTTAAGGCTTTTGAATCGGATGGGGAGGGGAAAAACGTTGAATAAGATAAAGGTGAAAGGGAAGCACTTTATCTTGTCACTCGTTTGCTTGGTTTTGGGTTTTATGGTTGCTTTTTCGTATCACCTTACCCAAATAAAACTTCAAAATGAAAAACGGAATCTTTCAGGTACTCAATATGAAGAAACCCTAGGATTAAGAAACCAATTAATTGCTCAAGAGGAAACCAATCGCAAACTGCAAAAGGAATTAAATCAGAAGCAGGGCGAGGTCCTGAAAAATGAAAAAAATCTTTCTAAGGAGACCGAAAGTTTCCTTAATCTTGCAGAAGATGCAGAGAAATATCGGATGTTCCTTGGAAAAGTAAAGGTACGGGGCAAGGGTGTTAGAGTGACTCTTTCTGATGGAGCCTATGACCCAAAAGAAGACAATGTGAACAATTACCTTGTACATGAACAGCATGTTTTTAAAGTAATCACCGAATTGTATATCTCAGGGGCTGCAGCTGTAGCCATTAACGGACAGAGGCTGACAAGCCATTCCTATATTGTCTGTAATGGACCGGTTATTACAGTTGATGGAATGCCGTATCCAGCACCGTTTGTTATTACGGCGATAGGTGATCCGGATGTTCTTTCTTCTTCATTAAATCTTACAGGTGGAGTGAAGGATCAATTAGTAAATGACAATGTAGTTTTTTCGATGGAAAAGGAGGATGAAATCGTCCTTAATCCAATCTTAGGCAGCTAATTTGTGTCCACACGAAATGAAGGAGAAGGTCAGGTGAAAAAAGTGGACAAGCGGACGATCAATATAAGCTTTACCTTAGTAGCGACTTTGGTTGGATTTATGATCGCAATTCAGTTCCAAACAGTGAAGAAACCAGTAGAACGTGATACGCGGGATATATGGCAGCTTCGAGAGGCACTCCTAAAGGAAAAAGCACTACAATCTAATTTGCTGAGTGAGATACGTTCTAACGATGAAAAACTATCAGCCTATGAATCTAAGCGAAAACAAAGTAAGGAACAAGCGTTAAATGATACATTACATGAGTTAAAAGGGGAGGCAGGGTTAACGGAAATCACCGGTCCTGGAATCAGCCTCATGATTGAACCGGTGATGGAAGATGTCCGGCTTGGAGCCCCAGTGAAAGATTCGGTTTCGCCTGAGCTTTTAAAAAGGTTATTAAACGAACTGAATATGTATGAAGCAAAATATGTAGCAATAGATGGTCAAAGGATCATTAATACCACTGTAATTAGAGATATAAATGGAGAAACAAAAATTGATGGGCATACCATAAAAGGACTGCCAATTGAGATAAATATAGGCGTAGATGATATGAATACTGCGGAAAATTTATCAAACCGAATGAAGGTATCAAAAGCCAGGGATGAATTTTTTACTGAAAGCTTACGACTTGAAGTTTCGGCATCAAAACCCGACATTACGATACCTGCCTATGATAATTCGATCCGGGTAAAGTATATGGAGCCGATTAAAGAAGGAGGCGGTTCCTGATGTGGCTTCCGTTTATGGGACTTGTAATTGGTATCATTCTTGGATTACTAACGGAACTTCGAATCCCTGAGGAGTATTCCAATTATTTGTCGATTGCTATTTTGGCAGCTTTTGACACACTTTTTGGAGGAATTAGAGCATACCTGCAAAATATTTATGATGAAAAGGTGTTTGTATCAGGATTCTTTTTTAATATTGTTCTGGCAGCAAGTTTAGCTTTTCTCGGTGTTCATCTTGGTGTAGACTTGTATTTAGCAGCCGTTTTTGCGTTTGGTGTCAGATTGTTTCAAAATATTGCCGTGATACGGAGAATATTATTGACAAAATGGTCAACAAACAAAGAAAAAATAGAAAAAAGTTGAATTTTTTAAAGGGAAATATGTAGTTGTGACGAATAATTTTATAAGATATGACTATGAAACTAGTATAGGTCGAAAAATGAAATTGTTGTTCTTCCCAAGGAGATTAAAAGGAGGTGCCATAGAATGAACAGCAATGAAATATATGTTAGTCTTGACATCGGTACATCCAGTGTAAAAGTAATCATTGGTGAAATGGTCAATGACTCTGGAAAAGACACGTTAAACATAATTGGTGTTGGAAATGTGAAATCAGAAGGTTTGCGTAAAGGGTCGATTGTTGACATGGATGATACCGTTCATTCTATTAAGCGGGCAATTGAGCAGGCAGAGAGAATGATCGGAATGGAAATCCGCGAAGTAGTGGTCGGTATATCAGGCAGAGACATCATGCTGCATAACTGTCACGGTATTGTAGCTGTATCAAGCCAAAACCGGGAAATAACTAATGAGGATGTTATTCGTGTAATTGAGGCATCTCACGTTGGTTCTATACCACCGGAAAGAGAAAACATTGGCGTTATTCGTAAACAATTTATTCTTGATGGTAAGGATGAAATTAATGATCCTCGCGGGATGATTGGTGTTCGTCTAGAAATGGAAGGAACGCTGATAACTGGTTCTAAATCGATAATCATCAACACTTTACGCTGTGTGGAACGTGCAGGCCTAGAAATTTTAGATATTATCCTGCAGCCATTGGCAGCAGGAGATTTTGCCTTATCAAGGGATGAGAAGAATCTGGGTGTTGCCATGATCGATATCGGCGGAGGGTCCACTACGATTGCTGTGTTCGAAGAAGGATTCTTAAAAGCAACCAGTGTGATTCCAGTTGGCGGAGATCTGCTTACAAATGATCTTTCTAAAGTTTTGCATACCTCAACAGAGGATGCTGAAAATATTAAGATAAAATATGGACATGCCTTCTATGATAATGCCTCGGAAGATGAATTCTTCAGCGTACCAATCATCGGAAGTGACCAGCATCAGCAATTTAACCAACTCTATGTGTCTGAAATTATTGAAGCTAGAATGGAAGAAATTTTTGAACTGATCGCAAATGAATTGAAACGTATGGGTGTAATGGATTTACCTGGTGGTTTTGTCTTAACAGGCGGATCAGCAAAAATGCAAGGTTTGTTGGAGCTTGCTCAAGATATGTTCCAAAATCCAGTCCGTATTGCCTCACCTGACTATATAGGTGTAAGAGAACCTCAATATACAACAGCGGTTGGCTTAATTAAGTATGCTTACAAGAATGCTAGATTACCTGGAGGAACCAATGGATCAACCTCTGCGGTGTCGGTTTCGGAGCCAATCGAAAAAAGAATACCAAAACAACATCAACCTAAAACTAAGGTAGAAAAACAACCTGAAGAAAAAATGTCATCAAAAGTAAAAAAATTCCTTGGTTACTTTTTTGAATAAGAAAAAGTAGATCAACGAATTAGGAGGATTTGTCATGTTAGAATTTGATACAAATTTAGATTCTCTTGCAACAATAAAAGTAATTGGAGTTGGCGGCGGAGGCAATAACGCAGTAAATCGAATGATTGAACATGGAGTTCAAGGCGTAGAATTTATCGCCGTTAATACAGATGCACAGGCCTTAAATCTATCAAAAGCAGAAGTTAAAATGCAGATTGGTGCCAAACTTACCCGCGGTCTGGGAGCAGGTGCTAATCCAGAGGTAGGTAAAAAGGCTGCAGAAGAAAGCAAAGAACAAATTGAAGAGGCGCTTAGAGGGGCCGATATGGTCTTTGTAACAGCTGGGATGGGCGGAGGAACTGGTACTGGTGCAGCTCCAGTTATTGCGCAAATCGCCCGCGATTTAGGTGCCTTAACGGTAGGTGTTGTCACACGACCATTTACCTTCGAAGGTAAAAAGCGTTCGAACCAGGCATCAGGCGGTATTGGGGCAATGAAAGAAGCAGTTGATACACTCATTGTGATTCCAAATGATCGTCTCCTTGAAATAGTTGATAAAAGTACGCCTATGCTTGAAGCATTCCGTGAAGCAGATAATGTATTGCGTCAAGGGGTTCAGGGTATCTCTGATTTAATTGCTACACCAGGATTAATTAACTTGGACTTCGCTGACGTAAAAACGATTATGTCTAATAAAGGTTCTGCTTTAATGGGTATCGGAGTTGCTGCCGGTGAAAATCGTGCAACTGAAGCTGCTAAAAAGGCAATCAATTCTCCTCTTCTAGAGACATCTATCGATGGTGCTCAAGGTGTACTAATGAATATTACCGGTGGATCTAACTTAAGCCTTTATGAGGTTCAAGAAGCAGCCGATATCGTTGCTACAGCAACCGATCAAGAAGTAAATATGATTTTCGGTTCTGTTATCAATGAAACATTAAAAGACGAAATTATTGTTACAGTTATTGCAACGGGCTTTAATGAAGAAGTAGCTCAGCCAAAAGTTACAAGACCATCTTTTGGACAAGTGAAAACGACTGTCAACCCTGTTAAGAGAGAACACAAACGTGAAGAAGCTCCACAGGAACCAGTCCGTAATACCAATGTTTCTCAAGAGGATGCACTAGATATCCCAACATTCTTACGTAATCGCAATAGAAGAAGATAATTTTTTAAAATGAAAGAGGCGCAGTCCACTAGGGACTGCGCCTTTTTCATATTTTCAACTATATAAATATGACAAATTCCGTTTGCTTTTGTGAAAATTTCTGATTTTTTGATTACAGAAAGTGACACACTTCCGCTAGTAAAGTACGTTATACTTTTTCGTAAACAGAAGAATAGAATCATGAGCCAATAGCTGAATTAAGGAGGAAGCTGGCTTGACAGTTTATCTTGATGTAATTTGGGCTCTTAATTTGTTATTCGATAGCCTTCTCCTGTACTTAACGGCTATATTTCTTAAAAGAAGAATACAAATCTGGAGATTACTTGCCGGTGGATTTATAGGTTCATTGATTATTTTATTATCGTTTACACCACTAAATGCCTATACCAGCCATCCTATCTCAAAACTTATTTGCTCAATGTTGATGGTACTATGCACTTTTGGATTTAAACGGTTAACCTTTTTCTTTAAGGCCTTAATGACGCTCTATGTTTCTACTTTTTTGATTGGCGGAGGCTTAATGGGTGCCCATTATTTCATTCAATCCGATTTAGAGCTGTCCGTAAAGGTTCTATCTTCAAGTGTGAAGGGATTTGGTGACCCAATTAGCTGGCTGTTTGTACTGATTGGCTTTCCGCTGGCCTGGCACTTCGCAAGAAAAAATGTAGAAGGTATGGAAATGACAAAAATCCAATTTGATCAAATTGTCAGTGTTCAACTCCATATCGCCGACGAAAGGATGCATTTCAAGGGATTGGTTGATAGTGGAAATCAACTGTATGATCCGTTGTCTAAACTCCCTGTTATGATTGTTTCTCTAATAAACCAAAGGGAAGCTGTTCCAGAATCCATTAGCAGGCTGGCAGCGGCCGATCCAGAACAGTTCATAATAGGAAGTCAGGATTTGCCTAATGATTGGCAGAATAGGCTAAGAATCATTCCGTGCCGAGTCGTTGGACAAGAGCACCAGCTGATTGTTGCCATTAAACCCGATCTCATTTTAATCGAACATAACGGTGATCAATATGTATGTGAAAAGGGTCTTGTTTCGTTTACGATGCAGCAGCTCTCGGCTGATGATGCCTTCCAATGTATTGTTCATCCCAAAATGCTGACGGGACCTAAGCAGCAAGGAGGGACTGTGAAGGTAAGTTAATATAACTATACTCAATCAGAACATTTTTTAGAAGGAGGAACATACATGAAAAAATGGAGATTTCGCTTAACTTACTATTGGTATAAATTATTACTAAAACTAGGACTTAAAACAGATGAAGTTTATTACATCGGCGGAAGCGAAGCATTACCACCTCCTTTGAGTAAGGACGAAGAAGAGGTTTTGTTGAAAAAGCTCCCTGGTGGTGATAAGGCTGCAAGATCAATCCTAATTGAACGAAATCTACGTCTCGTTGTGTACATTGCGAGAAAATTTGAGAATACAGGCATCAATATTGAGGATCTGATTAGTATTGGAACAATTGGATTGATCAAAGCAGTCAATACGTTTAATCCTGAAAAGAAAATAAAACTAGCTACATATGCATCACGATGCATTGAAAATGAAATTCTAATGTACTTAAGACGGAATAACAAAATAAGATCAGAAGTATCGTTTGATGAACCGCTGAACATCGATTGGGATGGTAACGAGCTGCTCTTATCAGATGTTTTAGGAACAGACGATGATATTATTACAAAAGATTTAGAGGCAAGTGTTGATCGGAAACTGCTGACAAAAGCATTACATCAGCTTACTGACCGTGAAAAGCAAATTATGGAGCTAAGGTTTGGCTTGACAAATGGAGAAGAAAAAACCCAGAAAGATGTTGCCGATATGCTTGGGATATCTCAATCCTATATTTCCAGACTGGAAAAAAGAATTATCAAAAGATTGCGGAAAGAATTCAATAAAATGGTTTAGGAACGGACAGGAGTTGGAACAGACTAATTACTATAAATTTTTAACTATAAAAGAAAAATTTTTCCATTCCAAAAACCTATTCAATTCGTGATGTCACCGCATTTTTCGACATTTATGCACCTGCCAGATTATAAGGACAGGTGCATATTTTTCCTTCTCGGGGAGATACTGTTTTTTGTACAGCAGCTCCTGTGAGGAGGGAAAAGGATTGACTCGAAATAAAGTTGAAATTTGCGGTGTAGACACATCAAAACTTCCTGTTTTAAAGAACGAAGAAATGAGAATACTCTTCAAGCAAATGCAAGAGGGCGATATAAGTGCTCGTGAAAAGCTTGTCAACGGTAATTTACGTCTTGTCCTTAGCGTCATTCAGCGGTTTAACAATCGTGGCGAGTTTGTTGATGATTTATTTCAGGTTGGCTGTATTGGACTCATGAAATCAATTGATAACTTCGATTTAGGTCAAAACGTAAAGTTTTCCACTTATGCCGTACCTATGATCATAGGAGAAATTCGAAGGTATTTGCGTGATAATAATCCAATTCGTGTGTCGCGTTCCTTACGAGATATTGCCTATAAGGCGCTACAGGTGAGGGAACGATTGATGAGCGAGACCTCACGTGAACCAACTGCAGAAGAAATTGCAAAGGTCTTGGAAGTACCGCATGAGGAAATCGTTTTTGCATTGGATGCAATCCAAGATCCGGTCTCCTTATTTGAACCCATCTATAATGATGGCGGTGACCCTATTTATGTAATGGACCAGCTAAGTGATGAAAAAAATAAAGATATTAATTGGATTGAAGAAATTGCCCTTAAGGAGGGCATGCGAAGACTTAACGAACGAGAAAAGCTGATTCTTAGAAAGCGATTCTTCCAAGGGAAAACACAAATGGAAGTCGCAGATGAAATTGGTATTTCACAAGCCCAAGTTTCACGTCTTGAGAAAGCAGCAATTAGACAAATGAACAAAAATATTCAAAGCTAAAGCTGTCCAACCGGACAGCTTTATTTTTTATAGATAAAATAGCCTGTGCCCACATATAGTGATAATAGTATGGGAGCGGGAGTGGTGATGTGGTGAAAATTTCGGAATTCCAAATAAAAGATGTCGTAAATGTATCTGATGGTAAAAGGCTGGGGAATATTGGGGATATTGAGATTAATTTAACAACCGGGAAAATTGAGGCAGTGATTATTTCTGGAGGCGGCAGAGTTCTTGGTTTCTTTGGTAAAGATGAAGATATCATCATTCCGTGGAAAAATATCCTTAAAATAGGACATGACGTCATTTTGGTTAGATATAAGGGCAGCAATGAATTGATAGGGGAGCAGACAGAAGTTTAAATCTTTCATATGCGGTGACCAAAATTTCTTTTCATGGTAAACTATAGAAAAACAAAAGAGGTAATATGATGGAACCCTTTGTTAAAAATAATCATTCCTATTTATCAATTGATAGTTGGATGAGACGGTTCCCGAAATTGACGGCCGGCTTCACAACGAAAAATGGCGGGACGAGCAAGGGATACTTTAAAACCCTGAACCTAGGATTTCATGTTGGTGATGATGTAACCGTTGTAAGTTCAAATAGAGAAAAAGTCTCTGAATTGCTGAATTTTCCGTTAAGCAGCTGGGTTGGTGCTGAACAAACACACGATACGATCCTCAAGAAAATAACAAAAAGTGATCGTGGAATTGGATCCGATTCATACGAAAATGCCTTTAAAGGTACTGATGGATTTTATACGGATGAAGAGGGTATCCTGTTAACACTTTGTTTTGCTGACTGTGTCCCTCTTTTTTTTATTGCCCCAGAGAGAAGGATGATTGGTATCGCTCACGCGGGCTGGAAAGGAAGCGTTGGTCAAATCGCCAAGAAAATGATAGACTCATGGGGTCAAGAGGGGATTAGGCCAGATAAAATTTATGTCGCAATTGGACCTTCCATTTGCGAAAATTGTTATATGGTTGATCAACATGTTATAAACTTTGTAGAAAAATCACTAGTAGAAGGCGCGGCATTCACCTATAATTTAATTAGTGAAGGGCAATATTCCCTTAATCTACAGGAACTAAATAAACAAATTCTTCTTGCATCTGGTGTTCCAGAGCAAAATATTCTTCAAACAGGCTTATGTTCTAGCTGCGATCATGAGGAATTTTTTTCTCATCGCCGTGATAAAGGCAGAACAGGAAGAATGATGAGTTTTATTGGCTGGAAGGAGTAATTATTCACAATGAAAGTAGCTGAAAACCTAAAGCGCATTAACCTGCAAATAAATGAGGCTTGCCATAAAGTGAATCGAAGCAGTGAAGAGGTAACGTTGATTGCGGTGACAAAATACGTCAGCATTGAACGTGCCGAAGAAGCACTGGGGGCAGGTATTCGTCATCTTGGTGAAAACCGTGATGACAGTCTTTTAGAAAAGTGGGAAGTATTACAGGACAAGCCTACATGGCATTATATTGGATCATTGCAAACACGAAAAGTTAAAAATATTATTGATAAAGTTGACTATATTCATTCTTTGGACCGCTTATCACTTGCAGAAGAAATAAATAAGCGTGCAAACCATCAAGTGAGATGTCTTGTTCAAGTCAATGTTTCTGGTGAAGCATCGAAACACGGCCTTTCTTTAGTTGAAGCTATTCCTTTTATCAAAGCACTTTCTGGTTACGAACACATTGTGGTGGATGGACTTATGACAATGGCTCCATTAACTGATGATGAGAAAATTCTTCGGGATTGTTTTCGGAAATTAAGAGAGCTTCGCGATCAAGTTCAGAGCCTGCAGTTAAATTTTGCACCATGTGAAAATCTTTCAATGGGAATGTCCAATGATTTTGCCATCGCTATTGAAGAAGGGGCGACCATGATTAGAATTGGTACGGCACTTGTCGGTGAAGACGGTTAAGGAGAGAAGAAAATGACGATTAAATCAAAATTAAAAACATTTTTCTTTTTAGATGATGAATATGATAATAACGATGAAGAATTTGTAGAGAAGACCGTTCCAGTTAAACAAAAACAACAGCCTGTTAAAAGTCAAAACGTTGTTAGTTTTCAAAGTATCCCAAAGCCTGCCGGTTCGAATAATGCAACAAATACCACAAAATCCTCAAAGGTAATCATACTGGAGCCAATAACATATTCAGAATCAACAGAGATTGCCGATCATTTGAAAAATCGTCGCGCTGTGGTCGTTAACCTGCAAAGTATTGACCAGACCGAAGGCCGTCAGATCGTAGATTTCTTAAGTGGGGTCGTCTACGCGATAGGGGGAGACATTCAAAAAATCGGCTCAAGTATTTTTTTATGTACTCCTGATAATGTAGAAGTCACTGGGAATATTACAGATTTCCTACCTGAACACCATAACCCTAATACAAGGTGGTAATGTGAATGGCTTTTATCTTTACCTTATTAATAAAATTAATCAATCTTTATTCATGGGCGTTAATTATCTATATATTGATGTCTTGGTTTCCAAATGCAAGAGCATCTTGGATTGGACAATTTTTGGCAAGAATTTGTGAACCTTATTTAGAGCCATTTAGAAAAATCATTCCGCCAATTGGAATGATGGATATTTCTCCGATTGTGGCATTCCTTGTTTTGAATTTTGCCACTAGCGGTTTAGGCAGTCTCTACAGGTGGCTTGTATAAGAATGAAAATAGGTTGTGTTAAAAGGGATGAATATATATCAGCATTTCCGTCCAGAGGAACGGGAATTTATAGATCAGGTCTTACAATGGAAAAGCAATGTAGAGCAGCAATACGCTCCTAAGTTAACTGATTTCCTCGATCCTAGAGAGCAGCATATTCTCAAAATGCTGCTCGGTGAGCATGGCGAGGTAAAATACCAGTTCTTTGGCGGGATTTCTGGTTTAGAAAGAAACAGGGCCCTCATTTATCCGGATTATCTAATTCCGAGTGAAGATGATTTTCAAATCAGTTTATTTGAAATTCAATATCCACGAAAGTTTGTCACGATTGAACACCGGCAGGTTTTAGGGACACTCATGTCTGTAGGTCTCAAACGCGGAAAATTTGGTGACATTCTGATAAGTGAGGGACGGGTTCAATTTTTTGCTGCTAAAGAGATAAGTCAATATATAAAGAACAATGTCGAATCAATCGGCAGGGCAGGCGTTAAATTAGTTGAAACAGGTATCGAAAATGCTGTTGCTGCTGCTGCAGTTTGGGATGAGAATGAGTTAACATTATCATCCTTACGACTTGATACGGTTATATCGGGGATTTATCATCTATCCAGGCAAAAGTCTCTTGCCTTAATTCAGCATGGTTTAGTCAAAGTGAACTGGACTTCTATCGAGAATCCTTCCTTTCCATGTGAAGCAGGTGATATGCTCTCGGTCAGAGGACATGGACGAGCCAAAATTATTGGATTAGATGGCAAAACAAAAAAAGAAAAATGGCGAGTTATTGTAGGGAAACAAAAATAATTGTAAATGTAGCAGGATTTTCGAAAAACTTGTCGAATATTTGCTTATACATATCGAAGTACAGAATGCATGGAGGTGGCTTTAATGCCGTTAACGCCGTTAGATATTCATAATAAGGAATTTAATAAAGGATTTCGCGGGTATGATGAAGATGAAGTAAATGAATTTCTTGACCAGGTTATCAAGGACTATGAACTTGTACTTAGAGAAAAAAGAGAAATGGAAGAACGCCTCAATGAGATGAATGAGCGTCTAGGCCATTTTGTGAATATTGAAGAAACACTCAATAAATCAATCATTATTGCCCAAGAGGCCGGGGAAGAAGTAAAACGTAATGCGCAAAAGGAAGCGAAACTGATCATCAAAGAAGCCGAGAAAAATGCCGACCGGATTGTGAATGAATCTCTTTCTAAAGCAAGAAAAATTGCTCTGGAAATTGAAGATTTAAAGAAACAATCAAAAGTATTCCGGACTCGTTTTAAAATGTTGATTGAAGCACAGCTCGATATGCTGAATACTGATGATTGGGATCATTTATTAGAGTATGAAGTCGATGCTACAGAATTAAAGATTCATGAAGAAGAAGATTCATTAGCTTGACGAAATGCATTTTATTAGCATATAATTTTTAGACATAGTAAATAGAATGGAAATTGACGATGAAAGGGACAGTACAATTTTTCTTTATACTTTTCTAGCGAGTCGGGGGTGGTGAAAGCCCGATAAAGTTGAAAAATTGGAAGATCACCCTCGAGTTCCAGGTTGAAACCCCAATCGGGATAGTAAGCTTAGGCGTGTTATTCACGTTACGAATGGTAAAGAGGATAGTACGAATAGGTATTATCTATCAGGGTGGTACCGCGGGAAAAAACCTTCTCGTCCCTATTTGGGATGAGAAGGTTTTTTTATTTATCTATTCCCGATTCTGATTATGAACAAGGATTTTAGGAGGAAAAGGAAAATGGAATATAAAGACACACTTTTAATGCCAAAAACGGAATTTCCGATGCGTGGCAACCTTCCCCAAAGAGAACCTGACCTACAGGCTAAGTGGGAAGAAATGAACATTTATCAAAAAGTACAAGAGCGGACAAAGGAACGTCCAATGTTTGTCCTTCATGATGGACCTCCATACGCTAATGGAGATATCCATATGGGGCATGCTCTAAATAAGATCTTAAAAGACATGATTGTCCGTTACAAATCAATGAGCGGGTTTCATGCTCCGTATGTACCTGGCTGGGATACACATGGTTTACCGATTGAACAGGCTCTAACCAATAAAGGTGTTAAACGGAAGGAAATGACTGTGGCAGAATTCCGTGAGCTTTGTACAAAGTATGCCCTTGAACAAATTGATAACCAACGCACTCAATTTAAACGTCTGGGTGTAAGGGGAGACTGGGAAAATCCATACATCACCCTTAAACCTGAATATGAAGCACAACAAATTAAAGTATTTGGTGAGATGGCGAAAAAAGGCTACATTTATAAAGGCAAAAAGCCTGTTTATTGGTCTCCGTCAAGTGAATCAGCTTTGGCTGAAGCTGAAATTGAATACCAAGATAAAAAATCTGCGTCTATCTACGTCAGCTTTAAAGTTAAAGACGGTAAGGGTGTCCTAGATACAGATACAAGTATTGTAATCTGGACGACCACTCCTTGGACGATTCCGGCTAACCTTGGTATTTCTGTACATCCTGATTTAACTTATGTGGTGGTTGCCGTAAACGGTGGGAAATACCTCGTCGCAGAGGCATTATTAGAGGCAGTTACAAAAGAGGTAGGCTGGGAAGAAACAGAAGTCGTTCAAAAGGTCAAAGGCTCAGAGCTGGAATATATCATTGCTGCTCATCCATTATACGGTCGTGATTCTCTAGTGATGTTAGGGGAACACGTTACTACGGATGCTGGTACTGGATGCGTTCATACGGCTCCAGGTCATGGGGAGGATGACTTCTATGTTGGACAGAAATATGGCCTAGACGTGTTATGTCCTGTAGATGATAAAGGTGTGATGACAAGTGAGGCCGAAGGGTTTGAAGGTTTATTTTACGATACAGCTAATAAACCAATTGCCCAAGCCTTAGAAGAGGCAGGAGCATTATTAAAGCTATCATTTATCACGCACTCATATCCGCATGACTGGAGAACCAAGAAGCCGGTTATTTTCCGTGCGACAGCTCAATGGTTCGCGTCAATTAAAGATTTCCGGGAAGAACTATTGGAGGCGGTAAAAGAAACCAAATGGGTTCCTGCCTGGGGAGAAACAAGATTATTTAATATGGTTCGTGACCGCGGTGATTGGTGTATCTCTCGTCAGCGTGTCTGGGGTGTTCCTATTCCCGTATTCTATGCCGAGAGTGGCGAGGAAATTATTACGGATGAAACAATTGAACATATTTCTAACCTATTCCGTGAGAATGGTTCCAATGTTTGGTTCGAACGGGAAGCAAAAGATTTACTTCCTGAGGGATTTACACATCCAGGAAGTCCGAATGGAACATTCACTAAAGAAACAGATATCATGGATGTTTGGTTTGACTCTGGATCTTCCCATCAGGCGGTATTGCTTGAACGAGAAGATTTAGTAAGACCAGCAGACCTTTATCTTGAAGGTTCGGACCAATATCGCGGCTGGTTTAACTCATCGTTATCAACGGCTGTTGCTGTAACGGGCAAGGCTCCATACAAAGGTGTACTAAGCCACGGCTTTGCGCTTGATGGAGAAGGCAGAAAGATGAGTAAATCAATTGGAAATGTGGTCGTTCCAGCAAAGGTTATGAATCAATTAGGTGCCGATATTTTACGTCTTTGGGTTGCATCGGTTGACTACCAGTCAGATGTTCGTGTTTCAGATGCCATTCTAAAACAAGTGGCAGAGGTTTACCGTAAAATCCGTAACACTTTCCGTTTCTTGTTAGGAAACTTAGCTGATTTTGATCCGTCTGTCAACAAAGTTGAATATGCAGATTTACGTGAAGTGGATCAATTTATGCTTGTAAAACTGAATAAATTAATCAGTTATGTACGAAATGCTTATGAGAACTACGAGTTTGCGGGCATTTATCATGCTGTCAATAATTTCTGTACGTTAGATTTAAGTGCATTCTATCTTGATTTTGCTAAGGATGTTCTTTATATTGAGGCAGCCGATAATCACGAGCGCCGTGCAATCCAAACGGTGTTATATGAATCACTGCTTGCGTTAACTAAATTGGTTTCTCCAATTCTTTCGCATACTGCTGACGAAGTATGGCAGTTTATTCCGGCTGTTAAAGAGGAAAGTGTCCAATTAACAGACCTGCCGGAGTATAAAGAGTTAGCAGGGGCAGAAGCTCTCGAGGAAAAATGGTCCGCTTTTATGACTCTCCGGGACGACGTGTTAAAAGCCCTTGAAGAAGCCCGTAATCAGAAAGTAATTGGTAAGTCTTTAACGGCTAAGGTAACTTTATATGTAAATGAAAAATCAAAAGCGCTGTTGAATTCCATCAGTGAGGATTTAAAGCAGTTGTTTATTGTCTCCGGCTTTGAAGTGGCTGGATCGTATGATCAGGCACCTGAAGATGCTGTGAAATTAGAAACAGCCGCAATTGTTGTGACAAAAGCGGAAGGTGAAACATGTGAACGCTGCTGGACTGTCACCCCAGAGGTGGGTCAAGATCCAGAGCATAGTACCCTTTGTCCGCGTTGTGCCAATGTGGTTAAAGAAAATTACTCACATCTAGCATAATGTTTAGCCCCTTGCCAACAACTGGCAAGGGGCTTTTTCTATATTGTTATACCCTATTCGACCTTTTAAAATTTACCTTTTTCACTAATAGTTGTAGTGGTTGTCAATTGTTTTACCGTGTCAGGAATGAATCTGCGGAGATAATATTACAAATGACAAATAACGGAGGTAACAACTATGAATGCCATGCAGGAAAAGCTGTTTTTAGAACTCCGTCAAACGAAGGAAGAAATTGAGAACTCTCTTAAGAAGCAAAAGAAACAGTGGCTAACCTCTATTTTGAAGGCAGAGCTTAAAGACATTAATACCGCTATTCAAAAGGTTGAGGAGGGGAAATTTGGCCAGTGTGAAATTTCTGGTGAATTTATCCCTGATGATTTACTTAAAATGATTCCCACCATTAGGTCGGTTAAAGACACAGAGGATTTAGAGCACTATTACAAAAAGCCCCTTTCAACTGCTTTTTTATAATGTTACATTGTCGTTATGCGATTAAGTATGCTAAAATGCAAAGGAGATTAGAAAAGCGTATTGCTGACTCTAGTCAGCTTAATGTGGAGGTATTTTTAAGTGTTTTATTACTTAATCGCAATTTTTGTAATTTTATTAGACCAATTTACAAAATGGTTAATCGTAAACAACATGTTTTTAGGGGAGAGTATTACAATCATTAACAATGTTTTGTATATCACCTCTCATCGCAATCGTGGAGCTGCATGGGGGATTCTCCAAGGCCAAATGTGGCTTTTTTATGTTATTACCATTGTGGTTATTGTAGCCATTATGTTTTATCTGCACAAAGCTGCACGAGGAAAAATGTTATTAGGAGTCTCTTTAGCATTAATGCTTGGAGGTGCGATTGGTAATTTTATCGATCGTGTCTTGAGAAAAGAAGTAGTTGACTTTATCCATACGTATATTTTTAACTATAATTTTCCAGTCTTTAATATTGCTGATTCAGCATTAGTAATTGGTGTCATTTTGTTAATGATTCAAATGCTGCTAGATGAGCGGGGATCAAAGGAGAAATCATATGGAGAAAATGGAACACACCATTCTTGAAGATCAAAAAGGAGACCGAATTGATAAGGTCATCTCAGGTTTAGACGAAGAATGGTCAAGAACACAGGTTCAGCAATGGATTAAAAATGGGAATGTCCTGGTTAATGGACAACCCGTTAAAACGAATTATAAATGCAGCTTAAATGATGAAATCGAAATTAATATCCCAGATCCTGAAGAACTGGATGTTATTCCTGAGGAAATGGATTTAGATTTTTATTATGAAGATAAAGATGTATTAGTGGTCAATAAGCCGCGGGGAATGGTGGTTCATCCGGCCCCTGGGCATATGTCTGGAACACTTGTAAATGGACTAATGGCACACTGTAATGATTTATCCGGGATCAATGGAGTGTTACGTCCCGGGATTGTTCATCGTATTGATAAAGATACATCAGGACTATTAATGGTTGCGAAAAATGATATGGCACATGAGAGCCTTGTAAATCAATTGGTGGAAAAGACAGTTACTCGTAAGTATAAAGCGATTGTTCACGGAGTCATTCCTCATGATTTTGGTACCATTGATGCGCCGCTTGCCAGGGATACAAAAGATAGACAAAGTATGGCGGTTGTCGATAACGGTAAACATGCGGTTACTCATTTTCATGTAATCGAACGTTTTAAGGATTTTACTTTTGTGGAATGTCAATTAGAGACAGGCAGGACGCATCAAATCCGTGTCCATATGAAATATATCGGCTATCCGCTTGCTGGTGATCCAAAGTATGGTCCGAGAAAAACATTAGATATTAACGGACAAGCCTTGCATGCCGGTATACTTGGATTTACCCATCCAAGAACAAAAGAATATTTAGAATTCGAAGCGCCCCTGCCAGAGGATTTTGAACGACTTCTTGAACAACTTCGTAAATAATAATTGACGGTAGCCTAATTATGAGGTACTATGAGTATAGTTTAATAAGCCTTTAAAACAGTCCTGTGAGGCTGAGAAGGAGACGGTTAAGTTATAGGCGTACTATGCCTTTAACTAAAATTAACGTATCTACCTCTCGCCAAAACCGGTGAGAGGTTTTTTATTTTAAGATAATAAAAAGTAGGTGTAAAATGAACCAAAAAGCTCTGGTCCTTGATGAACAAGCCATTAATCGGGCACTTACGAGGATTGCTCATCAAATTATTGAGAAAAATAAAGGGATTGAGGAATGTGTGCTTGTAGGTATTCGTACAAGGGGAATCTATTTGGCGAAACGCCTAGCCTCAAGAATTGAGGAAATAGAAGGAAATCCAATCCCAGTTGGTGAAATTGATATAACCCTTTATCGGGATGATTTAACAAAAAAAACAGAAAATCAAGAGCCGCTTGTAAAGGGTTCAGATATTCCAGTTGATATCAGTGATAAGATTGTTATTCTGGTTGATGATGTATTATATACAGGCAGAACGGTCCGAGCAGGTCTTGATGCTCTGATGGATTTTGGCAGGCCGGCAGCGATTCAGCTGGCAGTCCTTGTAGACAGAGGGCATCGGGAACTTCCTGTAAGAGCTGATTATGTAGGTAAAAATGTACCAACCTCCAGCGATGAAAAAATTGTCGTTGAACTAGTGGAAGTAGATAAGATTGATCAAGTAGGTATTTTTGACAAATAAATAGCACGCCCTTTTAAAAGGCAGTCCTGTGAGGCTGACAAAGGGGAAAAGCCATGAAACTAGTGGCATTTCTACACCCTCTTTGTACCCTCATGTACACAAGAGGGTTTTTTTATGGCTGAAAAGAAGACAATAAAGATTAACAACCATCGTTAATGGGGGAGAAACAATGAATAACAAACCAATTTTAGATGTGAAAGATATTCCAAAACCAGGTCAATGGTTTACCTTAAGTTTACAGCACTTATTCTCCATGTTTGGAGCGACAATACTTGTACCATATCTTATTGGTCTAAGTCCGGCACTTGCCTTAATCTCGAGTGGATTAGGAACGCTAGCCTTTCTCTTAATAACAAAAGGAAAAGTACCGGCATACCTGGGTTCATCTTTTGCATATATAGCACCAATTAAGATTCTCTATGAAACAGGCGGAGCTGGAGCTGCAATGGTTGGAACTTTTATCGCCGGTCTCGTTTATGGAATTGTCGCCATCGTGATTAGCAGGTCAGGTCACCGCTGGATTATGAATTTACTGCCTCCAATTGTTGTAGGCCCTGTCATTATGGTAATCGGTCTTGCTCTTTCCGGAAATGCTGTGGGAAACGCGATGAACAACGCGGCAGGAAAATATAGTATGCTTCATTTCTCGGTTGCCCTTGTAACCTTGGCCGCGACCATCATTTTCTCAATCTACGCTAAAAAGATTTTTAGTGTAATCCCGATCCTAGCGGGAATTATCATCGGTTATCTCTATGCGTTAATAGTCGGGATTGTCGATTTCACTCCAGTCCTCCATGCACACTGGTTTGAAATGCCGGAATTCGTAATCCCGTTTGTCACTTATAAACTGAAGTTTTCATGGGACATTGTCGCATTGGTTGTGCCAATTGCGATCGTAACTTTATCGGAACACATCGGTCACCAGCTTGTTCTTAGTAAGGTAGTAGGACGTGACTACATTAAAAATCCTGGCTTACATCGATCCATTTTAGGAGATGGAACAGCTACAATCATATCAGCCTTAATCGGCGGACCACCAAAAACAACTTATGGTGAAAATATTGGGGTCTTAGCCATTACTCGCGTATACAGTGTTTACGTTATTGCCGGTGCAGCAATATTCGCGATTATCTTCGGGTTTATCGGAAAGGTAACAGCGTTAATCCAAACAATTCCGACACCAGTCATGGGTGGGGTATCCATTTTACTCTTCGGAATTATCGCATCATCAGGCTTAAGAATGTTGGTAGATAGTAAAATTGACTTCGGCGACAAACGAAACCTTGTCATTTCATCCGTCATCTTAGTTCTTGGAATTGGCGGAGCGATTGTAAAACTTCCCTATAATATTCAAATCCAAGGGATGGCGTTATCGGCCATTATCGGAGTATTGTTAAATCTAATTCTGCCTGGAAGACAGGCGGCCGAAGAAAATATGTTTGAAGCTGAAGCAGCAAATGAAAAAACTGCATAAAGACAAGATAACCTTTTAAAGGAAGTCCAGTGAGGCTTCTAAGGGTGTAAAACTTGAACAAAGAGGCGGCGCTAGAATTCTCGTATCTTTGTGAAGGTATGGTCGTTTACACCCTGATCACAAGGTCAGGGTGTTTTTATTATCTTTGAAAGGCGGAAATTGGATGTTACAACATTTATTAACCACAAATGAATTAAAGGTGGATGAGATTTATCAAATCTTAAACGATGCCCATAACTTTAAAAAAGGAATGGAGTGGCATCCAGAGGGAAAAATTTTCGCTGCCAACTTATTTTTTGAACCAAGTACAAGAACAAAAAGCAGCTTTGAAGTAGCGCAAAAAAGGTTAGGTCTTGATGCAATCCACTTTGAAGTACTGACATCTAGTGTTCAAAAGGGTGAAACACTTTATGATACAGTGAAAACATTAGAATCCATTGGTGTAAAAACAGTTGTAATTCGACATGATCAGGACCGCTACTTTGATGAATTAGTAGGGAAGGTAAATATACCAATTATCAATGGTGGTGATGGCGTCGGCCATCATCCTACACAATCACTTCTAGATTTAATGACGATTCATGAGGAGTTTGGCCAATTTACCGGGTTGAAAATCGCTATTATTGGAGATATTCGTCATAGCCGAGTTGCCCGTTCTAATGCGGATGTATTGACAAGACTTGGAGCAGAAGTGATTTTTTCTGGCCCTGAAGAATGGTTTGATTCCCGCAGCGCCGATATTTCGAAATATAGACCGATTGATCAAGCAATTCAAGAAGTGGATGTTGTTATGCTGCTAAGAGTTCAACATGAACGGCATCAAGAAAAAAGCAGCTTCACGGCGAATGAGTATCACAAACAATATGGACTCACACTTGAAAGAGAAAAGATGATGAAGCCGGGCAGCATTATTATGCACCCTGCTCCAGTTAATAGAAATGTAGAAATAGCTGATAGCCTTGTAGAGTGCAAGAGATCAAGAATCTTTAAACAAATGGAAAACGGTGTGTATGTCAGAATGGCAGCAATCAAGAGATCAATCGAAAGTCTTGAAGGAGGAAACCAATATGAAACTACTTATTCAAAACGCGTGCTACATAGCATCTAATGGGGGAAAAAAACAGGCTGATTTATTAATAGAGGATGGCATTATTACTAAAATTGAAACTCGAATTGATGCGGTCGCAGATCGCACAATTAACGCGCAAGGAAAATTAGTTTCTCCAGGATTTATCGACCTGCATGTCCACCTCCGCGAACCAGGCGGCGAAAAAAAGGAAACCATCAAAACTGGAACACAAGCCGCGGCAAGAGGCGGATTTACCACTATTGCCAACATGCCAAACACAAGACCGGTGCCTGACACCATTAGTAACATGGAGGACTTGCAAAAGCGGATCCAGGATACAGCGAAGGTTAGGGTGCTGCCTTATGCTTCGATAACGATTCGTCAATTAGGTCAGGAGTTAACAGATTTTGAAGGGCTAAAAGCTAACGGAGCGTTTGCCTTCACGGATGATGGTGTAGGAGTTCAGTCTGCAAGCATGATGCTTGAAGCAATGAAAAAAGCAGCAGCACTTGATATGGCGATTGTTGCTCACTGTGAAGAAAACACATTGATTAATAAAGGCTCTGTCCATGATGGCTCATTTGCGCAGAAACACGGCTTGAATGGAATTCCATCTATCTGTGAATCTGTTCAAATTGCTAGAGATGTACTGTTAGCAGAAGCAGCTGACTGCCATTATCATGTCTGCCATATCAGTACGAAGGAATCAGTCCGAGTGGTTAGAGATGCGAAACGAGCAGGAATTAAAGTAACGGCAGAAGTAACACCGCATCACCTGTTGTTATCCCAAGATGACATTCCTGGCCTTGATGCAAACTTTAAAATGAATCCGCCGCTTCGTGATACAGAAGACCGCACAGCTTTAATAGAAGGACTTTTAGATGGAACGATTGATTTTATTGCAACCGATCATGCACCGCATACTGCAGAAGAGAAGCTTGAGGGAATGACATTAGCACCATTTGGTATTGTCGGGCTCGAGACGGCGTTCCCGCTATTATATACTCACCTTGTTCTGAAGAACATCCTAACTCTTGAACAGTTAATAGACTATTTAACAGTTAAACCAGCAGAGGCATTTGGGCTGCCATACGGAAAAATTGAAGTAGGCGCACCCGCAGATTTGGTCCTGTTAGACTTAGAAGAAGAACGTAAAATTAACACAGAGGAATTCTTATCAAAAGGAAAAAATACACCATTTGGCGGTTGGAAATGTAAAGGATGGCCGGAAATCACCATCGCCGGAGGAGAAATTGCTTGGGAAAAAGGACGTGTGTTGGTATGAAAAAACAGCTTATTTTAGAAGATGGAACCATATTTATCGGAAAAGGTTTTGGCAGTGATACGGAAACAATTGGTGAAGTTGTTTTTAATACAGGAATGACCGGTTATCAAGAAATCATATCCGATCCTTCTTATTGCGGGCAGCTTGTAACCTTAACCTATCCATTAATCGGTAATTACGGAATCAACCGAGACGATTTCGAATCAATCAATCCAGCAATAAAGGGTTTAATTGTAAAAGAAGCAGCGGACTTCCCATCCAATTGGAGAAATGAGTACACATTAGATGAATATTTTGACATGAAAAAAATCCCGGGAATAGCAGGGATTGATACTCGAAAATTGACGCGGATTATCCGCCAATACGGAACGCTGAAAGGTGCCATCTGCAGCATTGATAAAGATTCGAACGAGGTTATTGAGCAGCTGCGAAAAGCGCCGCTTCAAACGAATCAGGTAAAACAAGTTTCAACTAAAAATGCTTATCCAAGTCCAGGTCGTGGCAAGAGGGTAGTCCTTGTTGATTTTGGCATGAAGCACGGAATCTTACGGGAACTAAACCAGCGGGATTGTGATGTTGTCGTTGTCCCTTATCATACAACAGCAGATGAGATCTTGCAGTTACGTCCAGACGGAATCATGCTATCAAATGGACCTGGAGATCCAAAAGATGTTCCAGAAGCAATTGATATGTTAAAAGGAGTATTAGGAAGGGTGCCATTGTTCGGGATTTGCTTAGGGCATCAGTTGTTTGCCTTAGCGTGCGGAGCTAATACGGAAAAAATGAAGTTTGGCCACCGCGGTTCGAACCATCCGGTCAAAGATCTTTCAACAGGGAAAGTTGCGATTACTTCACAGAACCACGGCTATACAGTCGAAGAAGAATCGATTAAGAATACTAGATTAGAAATTACTCATATTGCAGTAAACGACGGAACAGTCGAAGGGCTAAGACATCTTGATTATCCAGCTTTTACGGTTCAATACCATCCAGAAGCGTCTCCGGGACCTGAAGATGCAAACGGCTTATTCAACCAATTTCTTGCCTTGATGGAAAAGAACAAACAGGAGGTTACAGCAAATGCCTAAACGTACAGACATCCATTCCATTTTAGTAATCGGTTCAGGACCAATTGTCATTGGCCAGGCAGCAGAATTTGACTATGCGGGTGCCCAAGCATGTATCGCGCTGAAAGAAGAAGGATATCGTGTGATCCTGGTTAACTCTAATCCGGCCACTATCATGACCGATACAGAGATGGCAGATGCCGTTTATATCGAGCCACTTACCGTTGAGTTTGTCAGCAGAATTATTCGCAAAGAACGTCCTGATGCGCTGCTGGCAACACTTGGCGGACAAACAGGTCTTAACCTGGCTGTTGAGTTAACTAAATCCGGTGTCTTGGCTGAATGCGAGGTCGAAATTCTTGGTACGAAACTTTCAGCAATTAACCAAGCAGAGGACCGCGACCTATTCCGCAGCCTGATGAATGAATTAAACGAGCCAGTTCCAGATAGTGAAATTATCCATGAAATAGCTGAAGCAAAAGCATTCGTTGAAAAAATTGGTTTCCCAGTGATTGTTCGTCCGGCGTTTACTTTAGGAGGAACTGGCGGCGGAATCTGTCATAACGACGAAGAGCTTGAGGAAATTGTCACAAGCGGACTAAAGCACAGCCCAGTGAATCAATGTCTGCTGGAAAAAAGTATCGCGGGCTTCAAGGAAATTGAATACGAAGTGATGCGTGATAAAAATGACAATGCGATTGTAGTGTGTAATATGGAAAACATCGATCCGGTCGGCGTACACACCGGAGATTCCATTGTAGTGGCACCAAGCCAGACATTAAGTGATCGTGAATACCAGCAGCTTCGTAATGTTTCGTTAAAAATCATTCGTGCCTTAGGAATTGAAGGAGGCTGTAATGTTCAGCTTGCGCTAGATCCAGATAGCTTTAATTACTATATTATTGAAGTAAATCCACGTGTTAGCCGTTCTTCGGCACTAGCATCAAAAGCAACCGGTTATCCGATTGCAAAGCTTGCAGCCAAAATTGCAGTCGGTTTAACCCTTGATGAAATGTTAAACCCGGTAACAGGAAAAACCTATGCCAGCTTTGAGCCAGCTCTTGATTATATCGTGACAAAGATCCCAAGATGGCCGTTTGACAAGTTCGAATCGGGCAATCGTTCACTTGGTACGCAAATGAAAGCAACCGGTGAGGTTATGGCGATTGGCCGTACATTCGAAGAATCGTTATTGAAAGCGATCAGGTCCCTTGAAGCAGGCGTTCATCATTTTGAACTAAACGGTGCATCTGAGATTGATGATGAATTACTTGAGAAGCGGATCCGTAAAGCGGGAGACGAAAGACTCTTTTACATCGCAGAAGGGTTAAAACGTGGGTTAACAATTGAAACAATCCATGAATGGAGTAAAATTGATTTGTTTTTCTTAAAGAAGATGGAAGGGATTATTGAACTCGAAGCAGTCCTTGCTGCTAATCCTTTTGATGCGGAAATTTTAATTGAAGCAAAACAAAAAGGCTTTACTGATAAAAAAATCGCCCAACTTTGGAATACATCCGAAACAGAAATTTATAATACAAGAAAAAATCTCAGTATTATCCCAGTTTATAAAATGGTTGATACTTGTGCTGCTGAATTTGAATCGGCTACACCATACTACTATGGCACCTATGAAGATGAAAATGAGTCGATTGTAACAGCGAAGAATAGTGTTATTGTTCTAGGATCTGGCCCAATTCGAATCGGTCAGGGAATTGAATTTGATTACGCGACTGTACACTCTGTAAAGGCCATCAAAGAAGCAGGCTATGAAGCAATTATTATCAATAACAATCCTGAAACGGTCTCTACGGATTTCAGTATTTCCGACAAGCTCTACTTCGAACCGCTAACAATCGAAGATGTAATGAGTATTATTGACTTAGAGAAACCTATTGGAGTGGTCGTCCAGTTTGGCGGACAAACCGCAATCAACTTGGCTGCTAAACTTGAAGAAAACGGAGTGAAAATTCTCGGTACAAGCTTGGAAGATTTAGATCGTGCTGAAAACCGTGATAAATTTGAACAGGCGTTAGAGCAGTTAAACATCCCGCAGCCACTAGGAAAAACGGCCATGTCAGTAGAACAGGCACTTGTGATTGCCGAGGATATCGGATATCCGGTTCTAGTCCGCCCTTCCTATGTTCTTGGTGGAAGAGCAATGGAAATTGTTTATCGTGAAGAAGAACTTCTCTACTACATGAAAAACGCTGTAAAAGTAAATCCAGAGCATCCGGTGCTGATTGATCGATATTTAACAGGAAAAGAAATTGAAGTGGATGCCATCTGTGACGGCACCAATGTCTTAATCCCAGGAATCATGGAACATATCGAACGAGCTGGAGTGCACTCAGGTGACTCGATTGCCGTTTATCCTCCGCAAACTCTGAGTGAAAAAGTAAAACAAACACTTGTGGAGTACACCGAAAAATTAGCGAAGGGGCTAAATATTATTGGACTTCTAAACATCCAATATGTGCTCGCGGGAGATCAAGTTTACGTATTAGAGGTAAACCCAAGATCGAGCCGAACAGTTCCTTTCTTAAGTAAAATTACAAATGTACCAATGGCCAAAATTGCGACTAAAGCGATTCTTGGGGTATCGATTCTTGACCAAGGGTACATTCCAGGTCTTGTTACTGAAAAAGAAGGGGTATATGTCAAAGTTCCAGTCTTCTCCTTCGCAAAGTTGAAGAGTGTCGACATTACGCTTGGACCTGAAATGAAATCAACTGGTGAGGTAATGGGGAAAGATATTACCCTTGAAAAAGCACTATACAAAGGTTTAGTTGCTTCAGGGATGAAAATTCAGCAGTTTGGTACCGTATTGTTTACTGTCGCCGATAAGGATAAGCAGGAAGCTTTAAAATTGGCAAAACGATTCTCGGCAAACGGCTATCGCTTAATGGCAACAAGTGGTACCGCGGCTATTTTAGAAGAAGCAGGCCTAAGAGTGAAGATTGTCGGTAAAATTGGTTCAGAAGGAAAAACGTTATTAGATGTCATTCATCATGGTGAGGCACAGTTCATTATCAATACATTAACAAAAGGCAAGCAGCCGGAACGTGATGGATTTAGAATCCGCCGGGAAGCGGTTGAAAATGGTGTACCTTGCTTAACATCATTAGATACAGCTGATGCAATCTTAAAGGTAATCGAATCGATGAACTTCTCAGCAGAGCCGATGGCAGCGATGAAAAAGGAGGCAGTATTTGCATGATCCAAAAAGAATTATGCAAAATTCTAAGCCAAAAAGAAATAGCCTCAGATATCTATGAGCTGACTATCAATGGAGAACTGGTGACGCAAATCACGTCACCAGGGCAATTTGTCCATATTAAAGTATCCAATGGCTTGGATCCACTGTTGCGGAGACCAATTAGTATTTCTTCTTTCGATCAAGAACAAAAAACGTTAACCATGATTTACCGTAAAGAGGGAAGAGGAACCAGTTTGCTAGCCGAATTAAATCCTGGGATGCACGTCGACATCCTTGGTCCACTCGGCAATGGTTTTCCTGTTGAGGAAGTCAGTAAAGGGGATACTGCTTTACTTGTCGGCGGGGGGATTGGCGTGCCGCCACTATATGAATTATCAAATCAATTAGTTAAAAAAGGTGTAAAAGTCATCCATGTGCTGGGCTTTCAAACTGTATCAGCCGTTTTTTACGAAGAGGAATTTTTGAAAAATGGCGAAACGTACGTAGCGACTGTTGATGGTTCATATGGAAGAAAAGGATTTGTCACTGATATCATGAAAGATTTTCAGTTTGATTGTATCTATACATGCGGGCCAACTCCGATGCTGCGAGCAATTGAACAGGATTATCAAGATAAAAAAGTATTCTTATCGCTAGAAGAGCGGATGGGCTGCGGCATCGGTGCCTGCTTTGCTTGTGTATGTAAAAAGAAGGATGATCCAACAGGCGTTTCTTATAAAAAGGTCTGCAGTGATGGTCCTGTATTTCGAGCCGGGGAGGTATTGATATGAGTCGATTAAACATTACATTACCAGGCTTAAACTTAAAAAACCCAATCATGCCTGCGTCCGGCTGCTTCGGCTTCGGCAGAGAATACAGTCAGTTCTATGATCTGAGTGTACTAGGCGCAATTATGATTAAAGCGACCACTGTAGAGCCAAGGTTCGGAAACGCAACACCACGTGTAGCTGAAACTTCTGCAGGCATGTTAAATGCAATTGGCTTGCAAAATCCGGGACTGGATAAAGTTCTGGGAGAAGAGCTGCCTTTTTTATCTCAGTATGATGTACCAATTATTGCAAATGTTGCCGGCTCGCTTGAAGAAGACTACGTGGAGGTAGCCCGTCAAATTTCTAAGGCACCGAATGTACATGCGCTTGAACTGAATATCTCCTGTCCGAACGTAAAAACAGGAGGGATTGCGTTTGGAACCATTCCGGAAACAGCGAAACAATTAACCCGTAAGGTTAAAGAGGTATCAGAGGTACCTATATATGTGAAGCTGTCGCCCAATGTAACAAACATTGTAGAAATGGCAAAGGCTGTTGAAGCAGGTGGTGCGGATGGATTGACCATGATTAATACCCTTATTGGAATGAGACTTGATTTAAAAACAGGCAAACCGATTCTTGCCAATCGAACCGGTGGATTGTCGGGCCCAGCTATAAAACCAGTGGCGATTCGGATGATTCACGAAGTCAGCCAGGCAGTAGACATTCCAATTATCGGTATGGGCGGCGTGGAGACGGCTCAAGATGTCGTTGAATATTTTTATGCGGGGGCTAGTGCGGTTGCCGTGGGTACGGCCAATTTTGTAGATCCGTTTGTTTGCCCGACAATCATAGATGAATTACCAGGATTGCTTGAAGAATTAGGATTTGACCACATCAGTGAATGTACAGGAAGGAGCTGGAAGGAACATGGACAACTCGCTTATCATCGCGCTTGATTTTCCCGGTATGAACGAAGTCAATCAATTTCTGAAGCCGTTCGCTGGCGAAGAGCTTTTTGTAAAAGTAGGGATGGAATTGTTTTACCAGGAAGGTCCCTCGATCATTCATCAATTAAAGGAGCAAGGCCACAGTATTTTTCTAGATTTAAAACTTCATGATATTCCGAATACAGTCCAAAGTGCTATGAAGGGTCTCGCCCGTCTAGAGTGTGATTTAGTAAATGTTCATGCAGCCGGTGGAATAGATATGATGCAGGCAGCCCTTGAAGGTCTTGAAGCAGGTACTCCTGCAGGACGGAAACGACCTGCCTGTATCGCAGTCACACAATTAACAAGTACGTCTGAGGAACAAATGCAAAAAGAACAGCTTATTCCGATCTCCTTGAAGGAATCGGTGCTTCATTATGCCTCGATTACAAAACAAGCTGGTCTAGATGGAGTTGTGTGTTCTGCATGGGAAGCCCCTTTGATAAAGGAAAGGGCTGGTCAATCATTTCTGACGGTATGCCCAGGGATTCGGATGGCGTCAGATCAGGTTGGAGACCAAAAACGTGTCACAACCCCTGAAGCAGCACGGACAATGGGGGTTAGTTCGATTGTTGTAGGAAGATCCATTACCCGTTCACACGACCCGCTCACAAGTTATCAACAATGGATGGAAGCATGGAAGGGAGTAAAACAATGAAAAAAATAATTGCTGAAAAATTACTAGAAATTAACGCGGTTGCCCTAAATCCTGAGGCACCGTTTACATGGGCGTCAGGACTTCGATCTCCAATCTATTGTGATAATCGCCTAACTCTTTCCTACCCTGAGGTGAGGAACGCAGTTGCGGCAGGACTGCAGCAGTTGATTCAGGAACATTTTCCAGGTACTGAAGTCATTGCTGGAACCGCAACGGCTGGGATTCCACACGCTGCATGGGTCAGTGGTCTTATGGACCTCCCGATGTGCTACGTACGCTCGAAAGCAAAGGGACATGGTAAAGGGAACCAAATTGAAGGCAAAGCTGAAGCAGGCCAAAAAGTAGTCGTAGTGGAAGATTTAATCTCTACCGGCGGCAGTGTAATCACAGCGGTTAATGCGCTAAAAGAGGCTGGGTGTGACGTGCTAGGGGTCGTATCGATCTTTACATATGGCCTTGAAAAAGGGAAACAATTATTTGAGGAAGTAAATATTAAGAGTTTTTCTTTAACCGATTTTTCTACCTTAATTGAAGTGGCTATCTCGAAGGGCTATGTTAGTTCGGAAAATCAGGAAAGCCTGCTTTTATGGAGTAAAGATCCAGCTGCATGGAGTAAAAAGTTCGAAGAAGCAGAAACGCTGGTAAAATAAATTTTTCGCTGCTGATAAAGAGTGGAAACTAAGAAATCGCCGATAAATAGCGGGAAACTGCCGATAA